>NZ_SGSS01000015.1:0-84391 GCF_004209135.1 Acinetobacter sp. WCHAc060006
GGGGCCAAGTTCTCTCGCCATACTTTGCGCCAAGGCACGAAGCGCATGTTTTGCACCTGCAAAAGCCGCAAAGCCGGCTGCACCACGTATACCCGCCGTTGCACCAGTAAAAATAATCGTGCCACGCTCCCGTGTCACCATGCGTTTCGCCGCTTCACGGCCAGTCAAAAATGCGCCAAAGCAGGCCATTTCCCATATTTTTAAATATTTACGTGCTGTTTCTTCCAAAATACTACAAGGCACATTGGCACCAATATTAAATACCAGCACTTCGATCGGCCCTATTTCAGACTCAATCCGCTCCATCAGCTCAACGACCTGTTCTTCTTTACGCGCATCAGAAGCAAAACCAAATGCCGTGCCTCCCTGCTGTTCAATTTCTTCTATTAGAGGCGCGAGCTTATCTGCATTTCTTCGCGTCATGCAGGCTATATAGCCACCGCGGGCAAAACGCTTGGCAATTTCACCGCCAGTCGCATCTCCTGCACCAATGATTAATGCCACGCCCTTGGCTGGATGAGACAGCTGATTATTTTCCATGACGATCCCCTCATGCTGGATTGTTTTATTCCATGCGCTATCAATATTCTATTAGATAACGATCGTTACTATAACGAATACTATGTTATGATTAAATTATCGTCAATCTTAATTTCAGGGTCGTGCTCATGCGCTACAAACCCGAATACAAACAACAAAAACGGCAAGAATTGCTTCACATCAGTGGCCAGTTAGCAAAACAAAATGGCTTCGCTGCTACAGGCGTAGACAGCTTTATGAAAGCAGCTGGTGTCACCAGCGGTGCGTTTTACTCACATTTTTCGAGTAAGCAAGATTTGTTTAAAGCATTAATAGAAACAGAATTGCAACACAGTTTTGCCCATTGGGAAAATAATCCCCATCAGACGTTAGCAGAATGGGTTGATTTTGAGTTGGACCGTTATTTGACCCCTTCGCATTTAAAACATGCAGATCAAGGTTGTGTACTCCCTGCATTGGCCAGTGAAGTGGCACGCGCCAATGACGACATCAAATATACCTATCAACAAGAACTGCTTCGTGGTCATGCACTGTTTACACAACACTTAGGATGCCCAGATAAAGCTTGGGCTATGCTCTGCCAGCTGGTTGGTGCCATTTTAATTGCTCGTGCGATTCCAGACCCTAGTCTCCAACAGCAGATTCTTCAGGCCAATAAAACCATGATGCGAAATTATCTTCATCATTTGGCACAATAAATTCATATACATGTAAATAACGCTGATCAAGGGTCATTGCTCATAATTACTTTTTCGTAAAGCAGTCATAGCCATCGATACTAAGGGACAAAATGCTGTGCTTTATGCCTTTCCACACTAACTTTGTCATTTTTTATTCTTTTCAATTGCTTAAAGATTATGCATAAAGCGATTCTTTTAAATTCAGCCTGACTTTAAAAATTGGTTCGGACTGTGTATAACAATGGACCTGAAAGGGAAAATGATAAGCATAGGCAAAACGCACAAAAAAACGTTAGACTATGCAACAATCTATATAAGTTTAATGTCTTCACAGAAGACGAAAAAGAAGGTGAAGGCTGATGCCGCTCAATACAGTTGAAGAGCTCGTCGCGGATATTCGTGCAGGTAAAATGGTCATTCTAATGGATGACGAAGACCGTGAAAATGAAGGTGATTTAGTCATCGCTGCCACCCACGTGCGCCCTGAAGACATTAACTTCATGATTACGCATGCACGTGGCTTAGTTTGCCTAACATTAAGCAAAGAGCGTTGCCAACAGTTAAATCTACCACTCATGGTCGATGCCAATGGCGCACAGCATGGAACAAACTTTACATTGTCGATTGAAGCCGCAAACGGCATTTCGACTGGCATTTCACCTGCAGAACGCGCGCACACCATTCAAACGGCTGTAGCTGCACATGCAAAACCAGCAGACATCGTACAACCTGGGCATATTTTCCCACTGATGGCACAGCCTGGTGGCGTATTACACCGTGCAGGTCATACTGAAGCGGGCTGCGACCTGTCACGTTTAGCTGGGCTAGAACCTGCTTCTGTCATTTGTGAAATTATTAATGAAGATGGCACCATGGCGCGCCGTCCAGATTTAGAAGTATTTGCTGAAAAGCATGGTCTTAAAATGGGGACCATTGCCGATCTTATTCACTACCGTATGACCAATGAACAAACGGTAGAACGTTTAGATCAACAAACCCTCGACACAGAATACGGCACATTTGAATTGTTCCGTTACCGTGAAGTGGGTAACCCAGACATTCATTTGGCTTTGGTCAAAGGTGAACCAAAAGCAGGCGTAACTACTGTACGCGTACATGGCTTTAGCCCAGCACGTGATTTGTTGAAAATCAACAAAAAAGATGGCGAGCCAGCGTGGAATCTAGACAAAGCACTGAAAGAAATTGCCAGCAGTGACCGTGGTGTATTGGTCTGGATTGGTCAGCGTCATTTACAAGATTTAGGCCCTGCGCTTGAAAGCTTGACCACACCAAAACCAACCAAATCCAATGCTGCTTTATCTCAGCAATACCAAACGATTGGTGTGGGTGCACAAATTTTACGTGATTTAGGTGTTGAAAAAATGAAGCTTCTTAGCTCTCCATTACGTTTCAATGCCCTATCAGGCTTTAACTTAGAAGTGGTGGAATACATCACCGCAAATCAAACATCTTAAGAAATTATCGAGGTTACTATGGCAGTTCGCCGTATTGAAGGTATGTTACATCTCGCAAACGAAGACCGTTATGCGATTTTAGTTGGTCGTTTTAATAGCTTTGTTGTAGAACATTTGCTAGAAGGTGCCGTTGATACATTGAAACGTCATGGCGTATCAGAGGATAATATCACTGTTGTTCATGCGCCTGGTGCTTGGGAACTTCCTATCGTTGCGAAAAAACTCGCAGCAACAGGTCGTTTTGACGCTATCATTGCACTTGGTGCCGTGATTCGTGGTAGCACACCTCACTTCGACTTTGTTGCAGGTGAATGTGCTAAAGGTTTAGGCGTTGTTGGCCTAGATGCTGGCTTGCCAGTAATCAACGGTGTATTGACTACGGACAGTATTGAACAAGCGATTGAACGCTCAGGAACAAAAGCAGGCAATAAAGGCAGCGAAGCTGCATTGACTGCAATTGAAATGGTTAACTTGTTAAAGGCTATTTAACGCTATGTCGCAAACACTTCAAGCAACTTATGCAGCAAAACGCAAAGCACGTCGTTTTGCTGTACAAGGAATTTATGAATGGCAAATGAGCCACAATCCAGTGCATGAAATTGAAGCGCGTACTCGCGTGGAAAATGCTATGCATAAAGTGGATCTCGGCTATTATCATGAATTGTTGACCGAGGTGGTTGCCAATCATGAAGCATTGGATGCGCTTTTAATCCCTGTGCTTGACCGCGAGTTATCAGCGCTTGATGGCGTTGAACTTGCAACGCTTCGTTTAGGTGCGTATGAATTGAAAGAACATCTTGAAATTCCATATCGCGTCGTTTTAGACGAAGCTATCGAGCTAGCTAAACATTTTGGCGGTGCAGACAGCCATAAATACATCAATGGTGTATTGGATCGTTTAGCGACTACATTACGTGCAGCAGAAAAGCAGCAAGCGAACTAAGTTTTTAAGTCGAATTGTTGTATGGCTGAGTTTTCGATTATTGACACCTATTTTAATCGCAAGAATGTAAATTCTGTCGATTTAGGGGTCGGTGACGACTCAGCCCTGCTCACCCCACCGCCACAGCAACAATTGGTCATCTGTGCCGATACTTCAGTTGCTGGACGACACTTCCCCTTCGATACAGATCCACATGCCATTGGTTGGAAATCTGTTGCCGTCAATCTTTCTGATATTGCGGCCATGGGCGCTAAACCGCATAGCATTTTACTCGCATTGAGCTTACCCCAAATTGATCATGACTGGCTCAAAGGCTTTAGTCAGGGTTTATATGATTGTTGCGATCAATTTGGTGTGAGTTTAATTGGTGGTGATACCACCCAAAGTCCTCACTTAACCATTACCATTACCGCACTGGGCTGGATTGAAACTGGTCAAGCCATTACACGCTCGGGTGCTCAAATCGGCGACCTCATTTGCGTCAGCGGCACAGTTGGTGATGCAGCTTATGGCTTAAAACACCGTGGGCACCCCTTACAGCAACGCCTAGACTATCCAACACCTCGCTGTGAACTGGGTGAGCAACTCAAAGGCTTAGCCTCGAGCATGATCGACATCTCAGACGGTTTGGCTCAAGATTTGGGACATATTCTCACGGCTTCAAATGTCGGTGCGACCATTGAGTTAGATAAGCTCCCTCTCAGCGAAACTGTAAATAAATTATCTGAACAAGAAAAATTTCAATCTGCATTAGCAGGTGGCGATGACTATGAGTTATGCTTTAGTATCAGCCCTGAAAATTACCAAAAAATTAAACAACAGTACGTCAATACATCGATTACGATTATTGGACAAATTACCCAAAACTTGGGATTAAATTTATTAAAAAATGGCGTAAATTACTCCATTCAATCTAATGGATATCAACACTTTGCATAAACCTAAAATTCATTTCCAGCGTATGACTTGGTTTGAACGTTGCGTCGTGTTTTGTGGCGTAGGTTTTGGGTCAGGCTTAGCTCCTAAAGCACCAGGGACTTTTGGTTCTGCTTTCGCATTACTGTTTATCCCTGCGTGGCTTGCAATTGGTTTGAATGCCACCATTATTGCTATTGTGCTGATGTCAGTCATTGGAATCTATATTTGTGGCAAAACAGCACAAATTATGGGCGTACACGATGATGGGCGTATCGTCTGGGACGAATTCGCAGGCCAATCCATTACCTTCTTGCCTCTTCTATATTTAGGCAATATGAATTGGATCTGGGCATTGATTGGATTCGGCTTATTCCGGCTCTTTGATGTTTGGAAACCATGGCCTATTCGTGCCATTGACCGTGGCGTCGATGGTGGATTCGGGATCATGCTCGATGACATCATTGCAGGTTTGTGGGCAGCCTTGTGTATTTGCCTATACTTTTATTTCTTATCGATGTGAAGATACTTCTAGGATCAACCATGTCAACAAGCGTTATCATTCTCGCCGCTGGTAAAGGAACGCGTATGCGCTCTAATTTACCAAAAGTCTTGCAACCCTTAGCAGGACGCCCTCTACTGGGACACGTAATTGAAACTGCAAAAAAACTCAATGCAGCCAATATTATTACGATCTACGGTCATGGTGGCAGTTTGGTTCAAGAGGCTTTTACTCAAGAACACATTCAATGGGTCGAACAAGCTGAACAACTCGGTACAGGCCATGCGGTAAAAGTAACGCTCCCCGTCTTACCAAAAGAAGGCCTATCGCTCATCCTTTCAGGTGATGTACCATGCATTACGCAACAAACTCTGCAAAAGCTACTCGACGCATCTCGATCTTCTGGTATTGGCTTAGTCACTTTAACTGTTGCTGATGCAACAGGCTACGGCCGAATTGTACGTGAAAATGGTAAAATTCAAGCGATTGTAGAACACAAAGACGCTTCTGAAGAACAACGTAAAATTAAAGAATTCAATACAGGCATTTATGCTGTGAGCAATGCCAAATTGCACGAATGGCTTCCACGCTTAAATAACAATAACGCGCAAGGCGAATATTACCTGACCGATATCGTTGCCATGGCGATTGCGGATGGCTTAGAAGTCGCATCTGTAGAACCAGAGCTTGCTTTTGAAGTTGAAGGCGTCAATGACCGCGTACAACTGGCTGCCTTAGAACGTGAATTTCAAATATTCCAAGCAAAACAGCTCATGCAACAAGGCATACATTTGATTGATCCGAGTCGTTTTGATTTACGCGGCAATCTCACAGCTGGCAAGGATGTACGCATTGATATCAATGTGATTATCGAAGGTGATTGCGAGCTTGGTGACAATGTGGAAATTGGTGCAGGCTGTGTAATTAAAAACACCAAAATTGCGTCAGGCACCAAAGTTCAACCTTATAGCGTATTTGATAGCGCTGTCGTAGGTGAATATGCTCAAATTGGGCCTTTCGCACGTTTACGCCCAGGGGCAGAATTAGCCAATGATGTGCATATTGGCAACTTTGTTGAAGTCAAAAATACTAAAATTGGCCTCGGTTCTAAAGCCAATCACTTCACTTATCTCGGCGATGCAGAAGTAGGTGCAGGCTCAAATATTGGTGCAGGCACGATTACCTGTAACTATGATGGTGCCAACAAATTTAAAACCATTATTGGCGATGCAGCCTTTATTGGTTCAAACAGCTCACTTGTTGCTCCTGTTACCATTGGCAATGGTGCAACAGTCGGTGCGGGTTCAACAATTACCCGCGATGTTGCTGACAATTGTTTAGCTGTAGAACGCTCTAAACAATTTGCCAAAGAAAATTATCAGCGTCCGCAAAAAATTAAGAAATAAGAGGTCAAAATTATGTGTGGCATCGTAGGCGGCATTGCTGAACGCAGCATCACTAATATTTTAATTGAAGGCTTAAAACGCCTTGAATACCGTGGCTATGACTCTGCAGGTCTAGCCCTCATCAATTCAGGTCATGTACTACGCGAACGTCGCGTGGGTAAAGTTGCGAATCTTGAAGAAGCGGTGAATCAATCACAAATTTCAGGTTCACTTGGAATCGCACATACCCGCTGGGCAACACACGGTAAACCAACTGAAAATAATGCGCATCCACATATTTCTGGCACGGTTGCGGTTGTACACAACGGGATTATCGAAAACTACCAAGAGCTCAAAGATGACTTAGAAGCTTTGGGCTATGTGTTTACCTCACAAACAGATACCGAAGTTGTGGCACATTTGGTGAATGATGCACTGAAATCAACTCCGAGCTTACTCGAAGCTGTACGCCAAGTTGTACCACAGCTGAAAGGTGCTTATGCACTTGGTATTGTCCATACAGATCACCCAAATGAATTGATCACGGTACGTGAAGGCTCACCACTGGTGATTGGTGTCGGCTTTGGTGAAAACTTTATCAGTTCAGACCAATTGGCACTCCTGCCTATTACCAATCGCTTCATTTACCTAGAAGAAGGTGATATTGCACGTCTAACACGTACCAGCATTGAAGTATTTGTAAATGGCAACCGTGTAGAACGCCCAATTAAAGAACTTGATGCGACAGTGAGTAATGCATCAAAGGGTGAATATAAGCATTTCATGCTCAAAGAGATTTATGAGCAACCTGAAGCGATTCAGCAAACCATCTCTCAAGCCTTAAATGGCAATGCATTACGCTCAGATTTCTTACAAGAAGCTGAAGCTGACTTTACAAAGATCCAACAAGTGCAAATCATTGCCTGTGGTACCAGCTACCATGCGGGTATGATTGCAAAATACTGGTTGGAACAACTCATTGATGTACCTTGCCAAGTCGAAATTGCCAGCGAATTTCGTTACCGCTCACCTGTGATTGTAAATAACACACTCTATGTGTGTATTTCACAATCTGGTGAAACAGCAGATACTTTAGCGGCACTTCGTGATACGCAAAAACGCGCTCTCGCAAAAGGCCTAGACATTACAACCATGACGATTTGTAACGTTGCAACATCGTCTATGGTGCGCGAAACCAATCACAGCTTGCTGACACTTGCAGGCCCAGAAATTGGTGTTGCATCAACCAAGGCCTTTACCACACAGCTCGCTGCCTTAATGTTATTGACCTTAAAAATTGGTCAAATCAAGGGCAATATTTCAAATCAAGCAATTGAAGAAATTACAGCTGAGCTATGGCACCTTCCAAAAGTTATTTTAGATACTTTACAAAATAACGAAGAAATCCTTCGCCTCTCTGAACTGTTTAAAGAAAAACAACACTGCCTATTTTTAGGCCGTGGTACGAATTTCCCAATTGCACTAGAAGGCGCATTGAAACTGAAAGAAATTTCATATATTCATGCTGAAGGTTATGCTGCAGGCGAACTCAAACATGGCCCATTGGCTTTGGTTGACAATGACATGCCTGTCGTGATTCTTGCACCGCAAGATGACATGTTGGATAAATTAAAATCTAACATGGAAGAAGTTCAAGCACGTGGCGGTGAGCTCTTTGTTTTTGCTGATGAAAACAGTGGCATCAAAAATAAAGATCGCCAACATATTGTGAATGTGCCAAACATTCATGCTCTACTGGCTCCAATTGTTTACAGTATTCCTGTGCAACTGTTGTCATACCATGTTGCTGTTTTACGTGGTACAGATGTAGACCAGCCACGAAACTTAGCAAAATCCGTAACTGTTGAATAACAAAAAGGCTGACGTTGTCAGCCTTTTTCCTAACTACAATTTGAGAACTTTATATGACAACCTTAACTTGTTTTAAAGCTTATGACATTCGTGGAAAACTTGGGGAAGAATTAAACGAAGACATCGCCTATAAAGTAGGCCGCGCCTATGGTCAAATTTACCAACCCAAAACCATTGTGGTCGGCTGTGACATTCGCTTAAGCAGTGAAGGCTTAAAACAAGCAACCATCAAAGGCCTGAATGATGCAGGCGTCAATGTGCTTGATCTTGGTATGACAGGGACTGAAGAAGTCTACTTTGGTGCATTCCATCTTGATGTACAAGGGGGAATTGAAGTCACTGCCAGCCATAATCCTATGGATTATAATGGCATGAAATTGGTGCGTGAAAATTCACGTCCAATTAGCGCTGATACAGGCTTAAAAGAAATTCAAGCTTTAGCTGAAGCTGGTGTATTCAATGAAGTTGAGCATAAAGGCACGACAGAAAAATACAATATTTTGCCTGAATTTGTAGAGCATTTGATGGGCTATATTGACCCAGCAAAAATTCGTCCATTAAAACTGGTGGTCAATGCGGGGAATGGTGCAGCAGGCCATGTAATTGATGCCATTGAAGAAAAATTCAAAAGCCTCAATGTACCTGTAGAATTTATTAAAATCCATCATGAAGCGGATGGCACATTCCCCAATGGTATTCCTAACCCACTCTTAGTTGAAAACCGTGACAGTACACGTAATGCAGTACTTGAACATGGGGCAGATATGGGCCTTGCCTGGGATGGTGACTTTGACCGTTGCTTCTTATTTGATGAAAAAGGTCAATTTATTGAAGGCTATTATATTGTTGGCTTACTTGCTCAAGCATTTTTGCTCAAGCAAGCAGGTGAAAAAATTGTGCATGACCCACGCCTCGTATGGAATACCGTGGACATCGTAGAACAATATAAGGGCCAAACTGTACAATCAAAATCAGGGCATGCATTTATTAAACAAGTGATGCGTGAACAAAATGCGGTATATGGTGGCGAAATGTCTGCACATCATTATTTCCGTGATTTTGCTTACTGCGACAGCGGCATGATTCCATGGTTGTTGGCTGTTTCAGTATTGTCTGAAACGCAGCAAACACTGTCTTCTTTAGTAGAAGGCATGATTGCAAAATTCCCTTGCTCTGGCGAAATCAATTTTAAAGTACAAGATACACAAGTGACAATTCAAAAGATCTTTGAGTATTTTGCAACACAAAATCCTGCGATTGATAAAACTGATGGCATTAGCCTCGATTTTGGCAACTGGCGATTAAACGTGCGCGCTTCGAATACTGAGCCACTGTTACGCCTGAATATCGAAACAACAGCATCGAAAAATCCAGAATCTATTCAATACTATGTTGATCTACTTACCCAGCTCATTGAAGCTTAATTGATAGCAATAAAAAAGAGCCTTTCGAGGCTCTTTTTTTCTAGCTTAGGATTGGTAACCTTGTGGGTTCTGCTTTTGCCAGTTCCAACTGTCTGCCAACATATCTTCTAATCCATATTTCGGTTGCCAGCCTAATTCTGCAACAGCACGCGCATTATCCGCAAATGAAATTGCTACATCGCCTGCACGTCGTGGTGCAAATTCAAACGGGATGGTGATTTGATTCACTTGCTCAAACGTATTTTTAAGTTCTAAAACAGAAGAACCTGTACCCGTACCAATATTCCATGCACGACAACCTGTCTGATGCAGACGATTATTCAGCGCACATAAATGCGCATTGGCCAAATCGACCACATGAATATAATCACGTACACCAGTCCCGTCAGCGGTTTCATAATCATTGCCAAAAATAGACAACTTTTCCCGGCGACCAACAGCTACTTGTGTCAAATAAGGCATTAAGTTATTAGGAATGCCCTGTGGGTCTTCCCCCATTTGACCACTCTTATGTGCGCCAACAGGGTTGAAATAACGCAACAAGGCAATCGACCAGCGCTCATCTGCTTCAGCTAACTTTTGTAGCATTTGCTCAACAACCAACTTGGTATAACCATAATTGTTATTTGGCATGCCCGTTGGCATTTCTTCATTTAAGGGCGATACATTCGCTTCATCATAAACCGTAGCCGATGAACTAAATACCAGCTTATATACGCCTGCTCGCGCCATGGCTTGTACTAAAGAGATAGAACCCGCAATGTTATTATCAAAATACATCGCAGGAAATTGTTGGCTTTCGCCTACGGCTTTTAAGCCAGCAAAATGAATGACTGCATCAATTGTATGCTGCTCAAATAATGTATCCAAAACCTGAGCATCGCGAATATCACCCTGTACAAAGTCTAAAGACTTTGATGCAATATTCTGCACACGCACTAAGGCCTCTTCAGCACTATTGGATAAATTATCTAAGACTACAACTTCATGACCAGCGCAAAGAAGCTCAACACAGGTATGTGAGCCAATATAACCTGCACCACCCGTCACTAAAATCTTAGCCATTCTTTTTTCCTAATAAAATCTTTAACAAACCTTGTGTCGAAGAATCAAAGTGTGACACATCTTCTACTTCACGATTTAAAATCGGCAAAAGGTGATTGGCAATTTCTTTACCTTTTTCTACACCCCATTGATCGAATGCATTGATATTCCACAACACCGATTGTACAAACACTTTGTGTTCATATAGCGCAACCAACATCCCTAATGTATATGGCGTTAATTGATCCAATAACACGGTAGTACTCGGTTGATTTCCAGCATATTGCTTATAAGCAGGTAAATTTTCAAGTTCTGTTTGATCTAACACTTCATTACCAAAGGCAAGTAAACGAGACTGTGCCAAACAGTTAGAAAGTGCTAAATGATGCTGTTCAACCAAGGCATCAGCATTATCAATATAGGTAAATTGATTTGCATTATAACGATGTACAGGAGCAATAAAGTCACAACTTACCGCATGAGTACCCTGATGTAACAGTTGATAAAAGGCATGTTGTGCATTTGGCCCCACCTCTCCCCAAATAATTGGGCAAGTATCCACTACAGCTTTTTCGCCTGTACGCTGTACAGACTTACCATTTGATTCCATTTCGAGCTGTTGTAAATAAGAGGCAAAATACTTCAAGCGCCCATCATAAGGTAAAACCGCATGCGTCTGAATATCTAAGAAGTTATTATTCCAAACACCTAAAAGTGCCATCAACACTGGAATATTTTGCTCAAATGGTGCGGTTTGAAAATGTTGATCTATTTCAAATGCGCCAGCCAGTAAGTCTTTAAAATTTTCCACACCTACTGTTAATGCAATAGGTAAACCAATGCAAGACCATAGAGAATAACGACCACCTACCCAATCCCAAAGTAAGAATTGATTGTCTTCTCTAATTCCCCATTCGGTCATTTTGTCAGGTTTTGTTGAAACACCCACAAAATGGCACTGCAATGCACTATCAGATGCTTTTAGAGTGCGTTGCAACCAGCATCGAGCTGTTTGGGCATTAGAAAGTGTATCTATCGTTCCGAAGGATTTTGATGAAATTATAAATAAAGTCGTCTCTGGGCGCAGTTGGTGCAATAAATCAGAAAGCTGACTCCCATCCATTGTAGAAACAAAATGGACTTTCAGATCTTGTGCCGTTTGCACTTTAAAATCAGTTAAAGCGTGTGAAATCATGAGTGGGCCTAAGTCTGACCCACCTACACCAATATTCACTACATCTCGAATCACTTCACCAGTCGCACCACGATATTGACCAGCATGAATTCGCTCTACCAATTCATACATTCGATCCAATTGACCATGTACTTGTTTTGCAAGTTGTGGATGCTCATGACTATTTTTAGGTAAACGCAATGCCCAATGCATGGCAGCACGTTTTTCGGTGTAGTTGATTTTTTCTACCGAAAATAGACTTTGAATCCAATCTTTTAATTGATGAGATTTTGCATAAGCAATCAGTTGCTCAAATACTTTGCCATTGACACGATGCTTACTAAAATCGAAGCACAATTGGTTGATATGAATTGAACATTGCTCAAATCTTAATGGGTTTTTTGCAAATAGTTGACTTAAATGCGTTTCTTTTTGATTGTCCGCTAAAGCCTTTAGCTTCGTATAGATCATATGTGAATCTTGTTTCGGAAATTGCTCTATATTATTCATAATCGTCCCACCCCCTCGTATGCAAAGCCCTCTTCTTTTACATAGTGTGGGTCATAAATATTACGACCATCTAATATAAAAGGATGCTGCATCACGTTTTTTAATCGTCGATAATCAGGACTCCAATATTGTTTCCATGCTGTAACTAAACACAGTGCATGCGCATTTTCTGCTGCTTCATATTGGTCGTCACACAAAATTAGATCATCGCGCGCCCCATAAGCCTTTTCAATTTCAGGCAATGCTCTTGGGTCATGCAGTCGAACGGTCACCTTTTGTGCCCAGAATGCTTGTAGTAAACTGTGGATCGGTGAATTGATAATACTGGATGAGCTTTCTCTAAATGAAGCCCCCCATATTGCGACTGTTTTACCCTGAATATCTGCCTTATAATAGTTCCAAAATTTTCTGAACAGCAATTCTTTCTGCTGCTCATTAATTTCCCAAACCTGTTGTAATAATCGACTACGATTGCCTGAATCAGTGACGGTTTGCGACAAAGCTAAAATATCACGTGAGAAATTTTCCCCACCAAACCCCACACCAGAATATAAATAGCTTGGCCCGATACGGCTATCAGCTCCTACCCCTAAACGTACATTTTCAATATCAATATTGAGTTTTTCAGCAACTAAGGACAGATCATTCATATAACTGATCCGCGTTGCTAACATGCCTGAAATACTCATTTTAGTAAATTCAGCATCTAATATTGGCATAAAAATCAGCTGATGCATACGTGGATAAATCGGCCGTAACAATTCTTTTATCTGTTTCTTAGCAAAAGCATCTTCATTCGTTCCAATCACAATTGACTTAGATTGTGCAATATTCTCAACTGAAGAGCCTTCCTGCGTCATATCAGGTATATATACCCACGCATCTTTAGACAAAATATCTTGTAGCGTCTTTGTTCCTTGTAAACCAAAGGTCGAACTATTAACCATCAATTTAGGATGAATAATCGGTTCAGCTTTTAATTTATGAGCCAGTTCAATTGCGACATCTAATTTTGAAGGGTTGAAGGCCAAGAAATAGACATCAAATTCGTATTTTAAAATCTGCGACAAATCACAAATTTTTAAAGCACCGTTCAGCTGCTGTAATTCAATAATCTTTTTTAAATTGGAATCGAAAGGCAAATTATGTACATGAAAAAAGCGGATATCAGACTCTGGACACCAGATCACACTATGCCCATGTTCAGCAAATAATGCCCCCATAACCGCTGCATTAAGCGTCGAACCAAATACCGCAATTTTCATATACATCCTCTGTTTATTTTAAGCATCGAGCTCTTTAATAAGTGTTTTAAATTCTTCACCAAGTTGCGGATGTGCAATTCCATAGTGCAAAACTGCTTTTAAATAGCCAATTTTGCTACCACAGTCAAAGGTTTGACCTTTCATACGATAAGCTTCAACTGATTCTGTTTGTTGCAACAATGCAATTGCATCAGTCAATTGAATTTCATTGCCTGCACCCTTAGGTGTCTGCTCAAGTAATTGCATAATTTTTGCTGGGAGCACATAACGTCCCACCACAGATAGGTTAGAAGGTGCTGTCCCTACTGCAGGCTTTTCAACAATCCCTTGCATTTCGATGCTATGGCCTTCCTCTGGGGTTGTTGCCACATCAACAATACCATACTGATCGACTAACTCATCAGGAACAGCTTCGACCATAATTTGCGAAGCTTTTGATTCATTAAAACGACGAATCATCAAACTCAAATCATTATCCGCCGCATCATCTTTAACCAGTACGTCTGGAAGTAAAACTGCAAAATCATCTTCACCTACAATAGATTTTGCACAAAGTACAGCATGCCCTAAACCTAATGGTTGAGGCTGACGTACACTCACAACACTCACATGTGCAGGTAAAATTTCTGTAATTGTTTTTAACAGATCATATTTCTTTTTATTTTCTAAAGTTGTTTCAAGCTCAAAGTTACGATCAAAATAGTTTTCAATTGAAGCTTTAGAGCTATGTGTGACCAAAATGATTTGCTCTACACCAGCCGCAACAGCTTCACGCACCACATATTCAATGGCTGGACGGTCTACAACTGTAACCATTTCTTTAGGAATAGATTTACTTGCAGGTAAAAAACGCGTACCTAAGCCTGCGACTGGAAGAATTGCCTTTTTAATCATGACACTACACTTCTAAGTTTAAAATATTAAGTTAATAAATGTTTGGTTATTAAATATAAGCCACATATTAGTATGCCGCTTTATTAATAAATCCTTTAAATATAGTAAGAAAGATAATTTTAATATCCAGTAAAATACTCCATGTACGGATATATTCTAAATCACACTCAACCCGCTTTTCCATTTTATCTAAGGTATCTGTTTCGCCACGCCAACCTCTAATTTGCGCTAAGCCTGTAATACCTGGCTTCACTTTATGACGCAACATATAGCCGGTAATCAGTTTACGATATTGTTCATTATGTGCAGCGGCATGCGGTCGAGGTCCTACAACAGACATATTGCCTAAAACAACGTTAATAAATTGAGGAAGCTCGTCTAAAGATGTTTTTCGTAAAAATGCACCAACCTTAGTCACACGTGGGTCATTTTTTACAGCCTGTGTAACTTTAGCGCCATTTTCCATAACAGACATGCTTCTGAATTTATAAACTAAAATTGGTTTACCATTTAAGCCATAACGGATTTGTTTAAAGAATACAGGACCTTTAGAATTGAGCTTAATTGCAATCGCAATACACAATAACAAGGGGGAAATAAGCACTAAAATGGTAGAAGCAACACAGATATCTTCGACACGCTTAAGAAAGATATTTATTCCTTTAATACGTGTATCGATGATTGGAATAATTGGAGTACCATTAATATCTTCTACTCGAGAATATAAAAAATCATAACTAAATAACTCAGGGACAATAACTGTTGAACATGTTGTATCCGAAAGCATTTTTAATAGGTTATCGACTTGATGAATATTTTCCTGACTAGTCACAATATAGACTTGATTAATATCTTCTGAATGAATAATGCCAATTGCATCATTTACATTACCATTAAAATCATATTGATCTGCTTTTTCATTAAATGAGTAAATACCCAGCGGATTAAATCCAATCCACTCTGATTTTTTTAAATCAGTAAAAAGCTTATGTGCTTTAACGGTATCACCAATAACAATTACATTTCGAGATTTTTTGAATATTTTAAAGGAAATCGCATATATTAAACGAACAAAAATTCGTAATACTGCCATAAAGACTAAGACTGAACAAAAATATTGGATCAGAACCATTAAACTAATATCAGAATAAAAAAGACAAAATGGAAGAAGCAAACAAGCACTAAAGAAGATATTTTTTAAGCATGCAACCAATTCATTGAATAGGCTTACACCACGCCAAGAGCGGTAAAAATCGGTCAATCCACCAATCAATTGAAAAAAGCTGACCATACTTAAAAATATAAGCATAGCCTGATGGCTGATCGCTAATGAGTTTAAATTAAAAACAGCATACAAAGCCCAATAAATAGCCACCACATCACAAAATCTTTGTAAAATTGATACGTAAGACGCATTTAATCGAGAAGCCATTTTTTCCCCATATCGCTTAATTTATTATATAAACAGCCATTCTTATCAATGAAACCCATTACATAGATTCTTGATTTATTTAGAAAGTCCACCCCAAGTCTTGAAAAATCAATAAATTAATTAATATTTTCTTTAGCATTATAAACACGCAATCATTTTTTGACAATTAAACTCTAAAATTACTTACATTATCTTTTACCATATTATTGAATATCGAATAAAAAGCTGTATTTATTTTGATTTAGATATATATTCATGTAGGATAAGCAATAATAAAATTATGAGAGACCCATAATATGATTCCTGTGATTCTATCTGGTGGTTCTGGCACGAGACTTTGGCCACTTTCAAGATCTAACTATCCTAAACAATTTTTACCCATTACTGAAGAAAAAACATTATTTCAGCTTACTTTAGAAAGAATTACAAAATTAAATCATGCTATAGATAACTTTCAAAACCCTATTATTGTTACCAATGAAAATCATCGCTTTATTGTTGCCGAACAACTAAGGCAACAGAAAATCAACGCAAAAATTTTACTTGAACCTGTTGCTAGAAACACTGCACCTGCTATTGCTGCCGCCGCAGAACTTGCCCTCTCTTATGGAGATGATCCTGTTTTACTCATTCTTGCTGCAGACCATGTTATACAGCAACAAGAAGCTTTTAATGATGCTGTTAAAGTGGGCTTAGAAGCAGCTGAATCTGGTCTACTAGTGACTTTTGGTATTGTTCCTACTTCACCAGAAGTCGGTTATGGTTATATTAAAGCATCAGACTCAATTTCTACAGACCAAGCAATAAAAGCATGCAAAGTTGAGCAATTTGTAGAAAAACCAGATACTCAAACTGCCCAACAATATTTAGACCAAGGTTCGTATCTTTGGAATAGTGGCATGTTTATGTTTAAAGCTTCTGTGTATTTACAAGAGTTACAGAAATTTAATTCAGCTATTGCAAATCAAGCCAAAGAATCATTCAAACTTAGCAAAAATGATTTAGATTTTGTACGATTAGATCAAGAAAGTTTTAAAAAATCACCTGATGACTCTATTGATTATGCCGTAATGGAAAAATCTGATCAGGTTGTTGTTGTGCCTCTTAAAGCCAATTGGAGTGATGTAGGTGCTTGGAAAAGTGTATGGGAAGTCAGCAACAAAGATCAAAATGGCAATGTTTGCCGTGGCGATACCATCACTGTAAACACATCCAACTCTTTAATTCACGCTGACAGTCGCTTAGTTAGCGTCCTTGGATTAGATGATGTTGTTGTAATTGAAACACCTGATGCTGTTTTGGTTGCAAATAAAAATAAAGTCCAAGACATTAAAAAGATTGTAGAAAAATTAAAATCAAATGAACGTACCGAGGTGGATACTCACCGTAAAGTATATCGCCCTTGGGGTTGCTATGATTCCATCGATAATGGACAGCGCCACCAAGTCAAATGCATTACAGTGAATCCTGGCCAAAAGCTCTCTTTACAAATGCATCACCACCGTGCAGAGCATTGGATTGTAGTCAGTGGAACAGCTCGCATCCACAAAGGTAAAGAAACTTTCTTACTCACTGAGAATGAATCGGTATATATTCCGCTCGGAGAAACACATGCGCTTGAAAACCCCGGAAAAGTACCACTAGAACTGATTGAAGTTCAGTCAGGTTCATATTTGGGTGAAGATGATATTGTGCGTTTTGAAGATTTATACGGACGTGTATAAAAATATAAAAAGAGCGGCTAATTAGCCGCTCTTTTTTATTAAGAAATTAAATTTAATAAATCCGTTTCGAATTTTTTTAATATCTTATCTTTTGATAGTGAATTTTCTGCATATTGACGGCCATTACAACCTAGTATTTTACGCTGTTCTGAATCTTGCGATAATTCAATAAGTGCATGAGCCAATGCCTGACCATTTTCAGGTTCTACAATCACACCACACTGCGCATCATTTAAAATCACGCTACCTAATTCAGTATCAGAAGTAGCCGTTGCAACTACACTTTTACCACTTGCCAACATACCTGTAAGTTTTGACGGCATAACCAAATCTGCAGCATCTGCGCGTTGCGGTAATAAGTGAATATCGGCCAAACCAAGCAATTCACTCAAACGCTCTAAAGGCTGCAAGTCTATAAATATGACATTGCTTAAACCTGTACATGCCTGCTCTAGATCTGCACGCCCTGCACCATTACCACAGAACACAAACTGAATATTATCGTTTTTTTCATCTGAAATGATTTTCGCAGCTTCAGCTAAAATTTCCAGGCCTTGTTTACCCCCCATATTACCTGAATAAAGGGCAACAATTTTATCTTCACTAATCCGCAATTCTTTCCGATATGGGCTAACGCCTTTTAAAGGCTGAATAGCTGAGATATCCACCCAATTTGGGAAAGAAATAATATTTTGCTCATCTATATCTTTTGAACGTGCAAGTTTTAGCATCTGTCCAGATATGCTTGATACACGGTCAAAACAACGCATTAACCAACGTTCACATGCTTCCACAAAACCTCGAAGCCATTTAGCTTTGATTAATCCCATATCAAAGGCTGCATTTACCTCATAGTCTTGCACGTGTAACCAAGATTTTGCACCATTTATTTTTGCAAAAGCGACTGTAGCTGGCGCGCACATTAACGCCGGTTCTACAGTCCAAATAACATCCGGTTTCCATGACCATTGCTTAAACAAGGTTGGCAGGCTACTTAAGGCAAAGGAAGCAAGATGAACAAGCCGTTTTACACCACTTGGCTGTGCAGGTACCCAAAGAGGAGAACGATAAACAGTCACGCCATTCCATTGCTCCGTGGCATAGGCATTTTGATAACCTTCAGAGACTTTCCATGCTGGATAATAGGGCGGAGCAGTAATTACACGAACTTCATGACCTTGTTCAGCAAACCATTGCGCCATTTCACCTGTATATTTACCAATACCTGTAAGCTCAGGAGCAAAGTTAATTCCATAGAATAATATTTTCATTGCATTTCTCTAGGCTTAATTGGCTTACAAGGTGAACCTAGGCAAATATATCCTTCTGGCATATCTTTAAAAACAGAACTTCGTGCACCTATCACAGCGCCACGACCAATAGTCACATTAGGGGCTATATATACATCTGTTGCTACCCAAGCTTCATTTTCAACAATAATTTGATGACCACGAATAGGAAAGTCGATTTGAGTGTGATCATGATCACCTGTACATAAATAACTGCGCTGTGACACCACAGCATGGTCACCTATCTTAATTTCACCGAGACTATAGAGAACCACGTCATCGCCAATCCAAGCATAATCCCCAATACAAACATTCCAAGGATAAGTTACGGTAACTGAAGGTCTAATCACCACGGATTTCCCCACTTTTGCGCCAAATAAACGTAATAAAAAAGCGCGAAACCCATATAAAAATTGAGGTGACCACTTAAATAAAGATGCTTGAACTAACCACCAAAGCTGAACTTTTAAAGCAGAAGCTCTACGAAAATTAGGAGGCATTTTAAATTTAGATAAATCTTGATAAATCATACCATTTATACCTAAATTAAAATTTCTTTAATAACTTTATTAGAAGAAATTTTTGAATTCATATCAAAAACATTTCTAGCTCTATATCTAAATTCCAAATTATTAAATCGTTTTTGAATCCAAACGACCCATTGATCAAGATTATCACTAGCCAAATAAATATCACTTGGAAAATCATAATCTTTAAATATATCAGTCGCTAAAATTGGCAAACCCATTGATAAATAAGACCAAATTTTAACTTTTACTCCTTGAGTAATATTAAATGGCAATATACCAAATGACATTTCTTTAAGAATATTTTCTAATTCTTGATCAGAAGGGTTCTCAATTAATATCCAATTATTTTCAATACATAAATTTTTAACACTATTAGTGGGGTTACTACCAATTACATAAAAATCAAAATCTAAACTCATCTTTAGTGTTCTAAAAATTTTATCTTTAAAATAATTTAAACCATTAATATTAAATGGGGTAGAAAGTGAACCCAAAAAAACAATTTTTATTTTATCAGCTTTTATAGGTAAGAAAATTTCATTAACAACTGCACCACTAGGTATTTCTACTGATTTATTCGAACAAATATTTCTATATAAATGAGAATCACTTTCAGAAATATTTCCTAATATAACTTTAGTATCAATTTTTTTAAGGCTTTGAAAATAACGACTTAAAGATATCTTACCAATTAAAGCTTTAAAAAAACCTTCATTTTCCCAACTTTTATAAATATCAGGATCATAATTATGAGTTAGAATTATAACTTTTCTGAATCTATTTGAAACAAATCCAGCTTCTAAAGCAGCTAAATATGTATGAATAAAACTAAAAATAACAATATCATAACTATAAAAATCATCTATATTTAAAAGAAAGTTTTTAGGCACTAATCTTTCAACAAAATATTGTTTTTTTAAAAAAATAACATTTAGAGAAGCTTTTAAACTAGTTCTATTATTTACTGATCTGATTTTTTTTATACCATAAGGCGTATGAATATGAAAAGCACTCAATAAGGTAATGTCACAATGATTAGAAAGAGAACTATATATCCAATCAATATAACTGTTAGCACCATTTTTTTCATCAACCATATAATGGGGCGCAATTATCAAAACTTTCACTGTTTAATCTCTACAAAATTTTTTAATAGATTCACTAAATGAGGAGTAAGTATAACCTTTTGTAACCTTACTTTTACAATAAACTAAAATTCTAGAATAATTACTAAAAGTGTAATTTATAGCTTTTTCAAGAGAAATACTATCATTTTGATGTAAACACTCCCTAGGAAGGATACTATTTAAAGCAGAATTTCTTGTTGCAATTACAGGTATATTTGACATAATGGCTTCAAGTGCTGTAAGAGGTAACCCCTCATAATGTGAAGCTAAAATACAAATACTTTTATTAGAAATTCTAATTTCCCCACTACTAATCCAAGGTGAAAACTCAACCCATTCATAGGATTCAGAAAGTTTCATCAATTTTTTTAAGTCTGGACCATCGCCAATAAATATTAATTTATCAAAGAAATTAAATTTCTTTTGTTTTAGCTTAATTAAAGCTTTTAATAGTTCATCTTGCCCTTTCTGAGAGAAATCAACTCTACCTATACAATATAAATTTTTTTCATTGCTTTCATAACAATGAAACTCTTTTGTAGCGTAATTAGGTATTATCAATACTCTATTTTCAGAGTCTCTAATAATATTTTTTTCAAAATCATGTCTAATAGCTAATATTTTTATTTTTGTAAAAAATAAAAATACACTTAAAAAATACTTTCTAAATATAACAGAATTTTTTTTTGACCATTCCCACCCCCAAAATGGAGCATATAAATAAACTTTATCATTAAAAAAAAGATTATATTCTGATATCATTTTCAAAGAAGATAAAAAAGAAGGTAAAATTATAATAATTTTTTCATATTCCTCATAATTAATTACCTTATCATTGAGAAATGAGATTTTATCAAAATTATCCATTTTGATAAATTTTTGTTTTTGTTCTGCACTACATATTATTTCAACTATTTTTTCGCACCTTACCACTTCTTTCATTATTGAGAGAGCCATTATTTCATTCCCTCCCCAACCAGGAGTATTAAAATAAAAAAGGAATTTTTTTTTAGACATCTTGAAACCTGTTAAATCTACGTATTAGATAAATAAGAGATAATAAAAAGAAAACAAAGTATATAGCAATTATAAATGCAAAATCTTCAATTTTCAAAATATAAAGAATAGCACACAACAACCCCAAAATAATTGAGTCTTTAAGCACTATGATAGAATTGGAAACACCTTGAAAAAAATTATGAATTAAAATACGCAAGCCTTGCAATACAAAAAGAAAACACACAAAAATAGAGATCATTGAAATTCCCTTATACGAACTGTCAAAATAATAAATTTCTAAAATTCTAATTAATAAATATATAAAAATAGATGATACTATACACAATAACATTATTAAACTTATCAATTTTAAAAAAGTTAATTTTGGTATTTCATTTTTAACTATCTTACCATATAGGATTGAATTAGCTGCTTGTGGAAACACCAATACCTTTTCAACAAAAGGATAAATAGCTGTAAATAATGTTGAAAAATTTAATCCTGAAGCCATTCCTAATAAAAAACTAAATCTAAAAAAGAAATTCTGTAATGCTCCTGTGCAACCTACTAATAAGCCATCTTTAATAAAAGATAATGAAATAATTTTATATTTTTTTATATATATCTCGGAGTCAATTTTAAATATTAATATATATATTAATATTTTCAAAAAAAAACCAAAAAAAGTAAAAAGTAATAGTTTATTATAATTATTTATTCCTAAAAATAAGACAGATAAAAGTAATGTTAGGGAAGGAAGAACTTCTCCCAAATTATATAAAATATATTTAGAAATCCCCAAGGAAATAGCAGTTATACAATTAGAACAAATAAACAAACATATACCAATTATTGAATATTGACTCTTAAAAATCCCAAAATAATATAACAAAAAGCCAATAAAACCAGATATGATTAAATTGACTAATATAATTATTAGGGGTAAATACAGATTTTTTGCATTATTTTCAGATAAATATTTATATATTAGTGGATAACCTAAAACACCTAAGACAGCACCCCCTGTATAAATAACAAGCATTTCATAATTATAGGCTGCAAAATCTTCTATACTAATTTGTTTAGCAGCCAATATTAATCCTAGAACTAAAGCAAGACCAGATACTAGCTGCCTAAATGCACCACTTAGAATTAATTTCTTGATATTCACTAAATAAATCTCGAGTAGTCTTCAATTAACTGCTTTCTAGTATTTTCCCATGTATATTTTGTCTCTGCCTTTCTTTCTAATGATCTAAGCTCACTTATATTTTTGGTTGCACTCTTTACAGCATTATAGACATCTGCTGATTCTTTATATTGCTCTTCAACCACTGAAAACATTTCTTCATTGCCAAAAGTTATTTTCAAATTTTCTGAAATATATAAATCACTAAATTCAGTTTTTGGAATAATAATTTTAGCTCCTGTTGCTAAAGCCTCCCAATATGAAACACTAAATGTAGTAAATAATACTGCATCTGCAGCATTATAAATTTGATTTAGTTCATCAGCTGAAGCTTGAGGCAAAAAACTTACTCCACGCTTCATTAAACTATTCATTTCATACTCTATATCTATAGAATATGAGCCTACAACTTTAACTTTTATACCATTATCTAATAAGGCAGAAATTGCCTCCATAGTTCTTTTAGCCTTATCTATTTTTCCTGATATAACTACTAATATATCTGTTTCAGATATCCCCCATATTTTTCTTTTTTCATCTCTTATTTTTTGATAATAGAAAAATTTGTTTGGATCTGCGCCTAGAGGAGCTAAGGACATACTAATTTTTTTTCTAAATGAATTTTTAAGAAAATGTTTTTTATTTTCAATAACAGTATGGCGAACATGATCCACAAATAGTGAACCCATTCTAATAAAAAAACGTCTCATTAAGCTATCTAAAGAGTGTAAAATAGTATAATGCCTATCACCTCTTTGCTCATGATCATATATAACTGGCTTTCCCATTAATTTGGCAAATAAAGCTATAAAAACTCCTAAACCTTGTCTAAATTCAATTATATGGACTAAATCACTATTTCTGATTAGTTTGAAAGGGATAGGCATTATTAAAAAATCAGAAAGCCTAATTATAGGTTTTTTTCTAATAATTTTTACCTGTTTATTTTGCTGAATTACATCATCAAAACGATATGGAATAGTTTGCTTTTTCTTAGCACGATTATACTTCCATATCCAAGATTGGTTAGATGTATATATTGTTACATTCCAATTTTTGTTCTTAGTTATAAGATTAGGATATACATTTTCACGAAAAGAATATAATTCAGTTTCAGTAAATCCCGAACATATTAAAATATTTTTTTTAATATTTTTTTCCATTAACTACTCCGTTAGAAATATACCAAAACACCATAATTAAACTCCAGTAGCCTAAAAATCTGACCGATTCAATGGCTCCCAAAGAGAATCCCAGCAATACAATAGTTGATATACCTAATATATAACTGGAGTATCTATTCTCTTTTATTTTAAATGTTTTCCAATACAAATAAAATAAAAATAAAGAAAATACAGGACCAAAATATAAAAATATTAAAGCTATATTATTGGTACCAAACATTGGTGAACCATACGGATTTAACCCTTTTATATAATTAATATCAGATAAAACTCCTGGTGAATTCCCTAAATAAGCTCCATTCTTTATGCTATTATATGCATTTAAAAAAGGTAATATGAGCCTAATACCTTCCGAAGTAGTTAAAATACCTTCATGCTCTGAAAACACTCTACTTAATCTTATATAAATTAAAGGAAAAATTCCTATTCCCAATAAAGTTGTAAATATTGTTAAAATTAATCTATTTGTTAGCTCTTTTGCCTTTAGCAATTTTCCTAATACTACTATTAATACCCCTAATAAGGGTGTTGGACTATTAAATATAAACCAAACCAGGAATAAAACCGCTATGCTAATAAGAATTTTCTTTCCTTTAGAAAAAAAACTATAAATAATTGTGAATACAGTTAACGTTATTGCTGGTATAGATGGTTCAGGTGAGAATAAAGTAGGACGTCTTCCTCCAGATAACTGTTCATCTCGATTCAAGGCATATTCGTTTGCACCGTAAAATTCAAATCCAACATTACCTGTATAAAAATGTAACCCAAACTCATTTGAAATATTACTTATAACTCCCAACCATTCTAAAATAACCATTATAACAAGTAAAAATAATGTAGCCTCTATCAATTTATAATAAAAATTAGAATTGAAATTATTTCTTTCTATCCATTGTTTCACTCCATATGAAAAAAATATACAAAATAAAATTTGGAAAAAACTTCTTAAAAAATCTTCAACACTATGATTTGAAGCTTTAAAAATATATGAAATTAATGACATTAGAGAAAATATTACAACCAATAATATTAAATTTTTATTAAGATTAAATTTATTAAGTATTAAAATAAAAAAAATTAATGAAATTAAAGACGGGAAAGCAATCCCTGCATAATTAAAAGGTATATCGGAATGTAAACCAAAGATTAAAAGCAACCAAAGTATTATAAAATATGACTTAGTCTTACTAATTTTAATTTCCATAAACTCACAAACTTAAATACAATTTTGTATAATGATTTATTTTTTCAAAACTCGTTATTTCTTTGGTATTTTTGTATATATAATCCTGATGTTGTACATATTTTAGACGCATCAACTCTTGTCTAATATTTAATTCATAAGCTAACACAATATAATGTGTACTTATTTCATTATTAAACACACAATCATCATAAAAATGCTCAAACACGCCTAGAAACTTGGCATCTGCACGAGTAATACCTGATTTAATACCAAGCTCCTCGCGCACCAAACGAACAAAAGCATCATCCAGAGTTTCATTTTTACGTACTCGCCCACCAGGCACAAACCAATAGCCCTTTGCAGGTGCATTGACACGTTTACCCAATAAAACCTCACCCTGCTCATTTCGAACAATCAAATCAATCGAAATCAGCGGAGTATGCTGTATAACACTTTTAAAAGTTTCGTCTGGTAGCCACATATTTAAGACCGCGCAGAATCAATATTGTTTAAATACCACTGATAAGCATCACGTAAACCATCTTCCAATGAAATACTGGCCTTCCAACCTAAATCAGCTAAACGGCTTACATCCATCAGCTTACGTGGTGTGCCATCAGGTTTAGTCGCATCAAACTCAAGACGACCTTGGAAACCAGTAACTTTAGCAACCGTTTCTGCTAGTTCACGAATGGTACAGTCAATACCTGTTCCAACGTTAATATGACTCAACATTGGCTGCGTATTGGCTTTAAACGTTTCAGTATCTAACTCCATTACGTGAATGCTGGCTGCTGCCATATCATCAACATACAAGAATTCACGCATTGGCTTACCACTACCCCAAATGGTTACCACTTCAGCATTGTCTTTTACCGCTTCATGGAAACGGCGAAGCAATGCAGGAATTACATGGCTATTTTCAGGGTGATAATTATCATGCGGACCATACAAATTCGTTGGCATTACGCTACGATAATCACGCCCAAACTGACGGTTGTAACTTTCACACAGCTTAATACCCGCAATTTTTGCTACAGCATAAGGTTCATTGGTACTTTCTAAGACACCCGTCAAAAGCTCAGACTCAACCATAGGCTGCTGTGCCATTTTAGGGTAAATGCATGATGACCCTAAGAACATCAACTTTTGTACATCATTTACATGGGCAGCATGTATTACATTTGCCTCTATCATCAAATTTTGATAAATGAAGTCCGCTGGATATTCATTATTGGCATGAATACCACCCACTTTTGCTGCAGCTAAATACACCTGGTCAATTTGATGGGTTTTAAAAAAGTCATTTACTGCTACCTGACTACATAAATCAAGTTCGGCATGTGTTGCTACTATAATATTTGTGTAGCCTTTGGCTTGAAGCTGGCGCACAATTGCTGAGCCGACCATCCCACGATGGCCAGCCACAAAAATGCGTTGATTTAAATCAACTGACATTTGTTAGTGCTCCAAAGATACAGATACGTTATGACCATGGGCTTTTAATAATGCAATACGTTGTGCTTCTTTCAAATCTTCAGCCACCATTTCAGCACACATTTCTTGCACTGTAATTTCAGGTGTCCAGCCAAGGACTTCTTTTGCTTTAGATGGGTCACCAAGTAATGTTTCAACTTCAGCAGGGCGGAAATAACGCGGATCTACAGCAATCAATACATCCCCAACATTCACTGAAGGTGCATCATCACCTTCTACCTTAACGACAATACCTTTTTCATCCACACCCGTACCCGTGAATTCCAAAGTAATGCCAAGTTCAAGTGCTGACCATTCAATAAATTGACGCACACTATACTGAACACCTGTCGCAATAACAAAATCTTCAGGCTGATCTTGCTGTAACATCATCCATTGCATACGCACATAATCTTTAGCATGGCCCCAGTCACGCAGTGAATCTAAATTACCCATATATAAACACTGGTCTAAGCCTTGAGCAATATTGGCTAAACCACGGGTAATTTTACGTGTTACAAAGGTTTCACCACGTCGTGGTGACTCATGGTTAAATAAAATACCATTACATGCAAACATGCCATAAGCTTCACGGTAGTTCACTGCAATCCAATAGGCATACATTTTAGCTACTGCATACGGTGAACGTGGATGGAACGGCGTTGTTTCTTTTTGTGGAATTTCTTGGACTAAACCATACAATTCAGAAGTAGAGGCTTGATAAAATTTAGTTTTCTTTTCTAAGCCTAAAAAGCGGATTGCTTCCAATAAACGTAGTGTACCAATCGCATCTACATCTGCAGTGTATTCTGGTGACTCAAATGACACTGCCACATGTGACTGTGCACCTAAGTTATAAACTTCATCAGGTTGAACTTCCGCCAAAATACGCGTCAAGTTTGATGTATCTGTTAGATCACCATAATGTAAGTGTAAACGAGCATGAGACTCATGTGGGTCTTGATAAATATGGTCAATACGTTGGGTATTAAATAATGAAGAACGACGCTTAATACCGTGTACTTCGTAACCTTTTTCTAATAAAAATTCTGCAAGGTAAGAACCATCCTGACCTGTAATCCCCGTAATCAGTGCTTTTTTCATCGTTAAATTCCAATCAAGTTATTAAATATAAATGGTATTAATTATCGCCAAATAAATCACGTGTATACACTTTATCTAACACATCATCCAAATCTGCCACTATTCTATTTGCAATAATAATATCAGCAGTGGCTTTAAACTCGTGAATATCTGTTAATACTTTTGAATTATAAAATGTGCCCTCATTCAAAGCTGGCTCATAAATTACCAACTCAATGCCTTTTGCTTTAAGGCGTTTCATAATGCCTTGTATTGCAGACTGCCTAAAATTATCACTGCCTGCTTTCATTACCAAACGATAAATCCCAACAACCTTAGGTGATTTTTTCAATATTTCTTCTGCAATAAAATCTTTACGTGTGGTATTCGATTGAATTATGGCAGAAATTAAGCTCTGAGGTACATCTTGATAATTGGCTAAAAGCTGTTTGGTATCTTTAGGTAAGCAATAACCACCATAGCCAAATGATGGATTATTATAATGCGAACCAATGCGTGGATCTAAACCAACAGCCTGAATAATATCTTTCGAATTTAAACCACGAAGTGCACAATAACTATCTAGCTCATTAAAATAAGCTACACGCATTGCCAAATAAGTATTTGAAAACAATTTAACTGCTTCTGCTTCCGTTGCGTCCATCAACAAAACATCAACATCATCTTTTAAGCAAGAATTTTTAAATAAAAGCCCGATGGTCTCACCAACGTCACTTTTTTCACCAACGACAATCCGCGATGGGTACAAGTTATCAAAGAGTGCTTTGCCTTCACGCAAAAATTCTGGGGCAAATACAATATGCAAATCTGAATATTGATTTTGCATTTTTGCTGTAAAACCAACTGGTATTGTCGATTTAATAATAATGATCGATTTACTTTGAATTTCACTTAAATGAGCTAATACTTGCTCGATTGAGCTTGTATCAAAATAATTTGTGCTCTCATCATAGTTTGTTGGTGTTGCAACAATAATAAAATCAGCCATAGCATAAGCTTCATGCTGATCCATCGTCACGTTAAAGTGAATATTTTTTTTAGTGAGATACTGTTCAATTAACTCATCTTGGATGGGTGATTTTAATTGTTGTAACAAATTTACACGATGTTTATCTATATCTAATGCAGTAACTTCATGTTTCTCTGCGAAAAGCATCGCATTTGAAAGCCCCACATAACCCGTACCAACTACTGTTATTTTAGACATTCGTCCTCACCGCTCTTCTTGGTTAAATATATGCACATGTCCCATTATTCCATTGGCATTCATTTACATTATGTTTCAAAGTAAATTGCAGGCATAATAATTGCCATAACTTATAAAATAATCATTCAAAAAATTTTAACGCGAGGAATTATACATATTTTTTACAAAATCTGCGAAAAATACGCTTCATTTTATTTAAATATAATTCTCTCATTATAATATAATCAGATTGTATTTTTACCTAACAAATCCATCCACATGATTTTCAAGGATTTTATGCAAACTCAACCTATCTTCATCTTTATGTATCTTTTCAAAATTTACATAAACTTCCTTCATTTCTTTAATGCTATAAAATTGCTCAAAAGATTTTAAAATCCGCTCATGCTTTGTTTTTTCAACATTTTCTGCATCAATTAATAATTCTTCATACAATTTTTCACCTGGTCTTAGCCCAGTAAATTCAATCTTAATATCCCCAAGCCCTTTTTCATCTACAGGCTTAAAACCACTCAAGCGAATCATTTGTTTGGCTAAGTCTACAATTTTAACAGGCTCACCCATATCTAATAAAAATACATCACCGCCAGTACCCATCGCCCCTGCTTGAATTACCAGCTGTGCAGCCTCTGGAATAGTCATAAAGTAACGCGTTACTTCAGGGTGCGTCACTGTCACAGGTCCACCGTTTGCAATCTGCTTTTTAAACAATGGCACCACAGAACCTGATGAACCCAGCACATTACCAAAACGTACAATACTGATTTGAGTCTTTGGATTTGTCGATGCTAAACCCTGACAATACAGCTCTGCCATACGTTTAGAAGCACCCATCACATTGGTTGGACGTACCGCTTTATCCGTTGAAATTAAAACAAAAGTTTCAACATTTTGATTCACCGCAGCATCTACACTGCGCTGTGTGCCAATTGAGGTATTGTAAATACCTTCAAATGGATTTGCCTCCACAAGCGGCACATGCTTATAAGCCGCCGCGTGATACACCGTTTGTACCGCATATTGTTGCAATATACGTTCCAGTTTTGACTGATTGGTGACAGAACCTAAGACTGGAATAATTTGTATATCAGATGCCTGCAATTCACGGTCAATTGAATACAAAGCAAATTCAGACATTTCAAACAGCACCAGCATTTTCGGCTGATGCTTCACGATCTGACGGCATAGTTCAGAGCCGATCGACCCCCCTGCCCCTGTCACCATGACCACTTTATTTTTAATGTTTTTTTCTAACAATTCAGCTTTAGGCGGTACAGGATCACGCCCTAGCAAATCAATAATATCCACTTCACGAATATCTGAGACTTGGACTTGCCCATCGACCAACTGGGTTACCCCAGGCAACTCCATAATTTTGACATCTGCCGAATCAAAAGATTCAATAATCTCTTTTTTTCGTGCACGTCCGACCGAAGGCATCGCAAGTAAGACTTCTTCAATACCAAATTTACCCAATTTAGTTTGTGCTTTTTTGGGTGAATAAATCTTTAAACCGCTTAATGACTGTCCTTTTAAAGAGCGTTTATCATCGATAAAACACACTGGTAAATAGTCATCTGAACGGTTTAGCGCTGCTGCAATTTGCTGACCTGCTAAGCCTGCACCATAAATTGCAACACGTTTACGGCTTTGTTTTTTGGCAAAGGTTTTTAATGTTGCATAACGAATGACTGCACGGCTCCACCACATGTATGAAAACAGCATAAAGCCATACATCAGTGGAATACTCATGGGAATAAAAGCGACATTCAGTTTTTTAATCGTATACAAGGCCACGATTTGAATAAATGTCCCAATTAATATCCGTAACAAATAGTCTTCATTAAAAGAACGGACAATTGCGCGGTAAATCCCAAGTAAAGCAAAAATAGCAATGCCAAAAATACCGACATAGATATACCAAGCATCTAAGCCTTGCATGACCTGTACATTCGGACGCGCCAAACGAATGGCATAAGCCAGCCACATCATCAACGGTAAAACACAGATATCCATCAGCACCAAAACAATTTGCTTTTGGCGACGCGGTAGTGATGCTATAGATCGGATAATGTCTTTCACAACGTGCTCGAATCAGGTCAAGGGAATATTCGCGCCTAATATTATACGCGCTTTTCAGGTTTAGATTTTTGCGATGACTTGCGTAATGACATCCACGGTTTTTTGCATGCTGGCATCCGACAATGTTGGATGTACCAAGAACATCAAACTGCTTTCACCGAGTTGCTTTGCATGTGGCAATGATTGTTTTGGACGCCATGCTGTGCCATCAAAGGCTTTTTCTAAATATACTTCTGAACATGATCCACTAAAGCATGGAACAGCTTGAGATGACATTTCCGCCATGATGCGGTCACGTGACCAGCCTTCTGGCAAAGCATCAACATTGACTTGCACATAGCATTTATAAGCGGCATGTACATAATCGTTTGACGGTTTCGCTACCGTAAAATAAGGGCTACTTTCAAATACGGCTTGGATACGCGCCATATTGGTATTACGTTTTGCCGTCCATTCAGACATTTGTTTGAGTTGCAGACGACCAATCACGGCTTGCATTTCCATCATGCGCCAGTTGGTACCAAATGAGTCATGCAACCAACGGAAGCCCGGTGGATGTTGTTTGTTATAGACGCTATCAAAGTTTTTGCCGTGATCTTTATACGACCACATTGTTTTCCAAAGACCTTCATCATTGGTGGTGACCATCCCGCCTTCACCGCCTGTAGTCATAATCTTGTCTTGGCAGAATGACCATGCCCCAATATGACCAATTGAACCTGCCGATTTACCTTTGTACATCGCGCCATGTGCTTGGGCACAGTCTTCAATTACAAAAATGCCTTTTTCCTCAGCCAATTGCATGATCGGATCCATATCACACATCCACCCTGCCAAATGCACGCAGATTATCGCTTTGGTATTGGGTGTTAAAACAGCTTCAATGCTACGGCGTGAGATATTTTGTGAATCCAGTTCAACATCGGCAAAAATCGGGTTTGCACCTGCGGTGACAATTGAACTTGCAGACGCTAAGAACGTCCGTGAGGTGACAATCACATCATCGCCTGCACCAATACCCAAAGCTTTGAGGGCTAAATCGAGTGCTACTGTACCATTGGCAACGGCAACCGCATGCTTGGTTCCTGCAAACTGTGCAAATTCCTTTTCGAATTCACGGCATTCCTGACCTGTCCAATAATTCACTTTATTGGATAATAGGACTTTTGACACCGCATCGGCTTCTGCTTGGGTAAAGCTTGGCCAAGGCTCAAATGCACTGTTTAACATGGAATTTTCCCAGTCTAAAAATCGAGTTTAAAAATCTATTTTGAAGCCACAATTCGGGCAGGATTACCGACCACAGTGACGCCTGCGGGTACACTTTTGGTCACGACAGCACCCATACCCACAATTGCACCTACACCAATCACTAAAGGCTGATCAGGTGTGCCCTGCTTAATCATCGCACCCGCGCCAATATAGGCATGCGCGTGTATATGAATATTGCCGTTGCATTTTACGCCTGGCGCGAAAGTAACGAAATCCCCAATCACACAATCATGCTCGACATAACTGTATAAATTGGCATGAAAACACTTGCCAATTTTGACATTTGAGCCAATGCTGACAAATGGACTTAAAGCCGAACCTTCAGCAAGTTCAATTTGATCCATTAAAACTACATTATCCGCAGTGATCGACCAAAGCTGAATGCCATCCGCTTCTAAACGCTGAGCAATTTTTTCACGCACACGACTATTGGCAATCGCGATTTGCACACATTTTTCAGAAACAGTTTCATTTAAAAAAGCTTGGTAATTCATGGCACGATGACCATTTACCTCACCAATTTCTGTCAAAGCATCATCAATAAAGATAATTTCAGACGCATCACCTTGACGTGCCAATTGTTGACGCGCGACAGGCATCAGGCTACGCCCACAACCTGAAGCCCCATAAATCGCATAGAGTGTTGTCATTATTTTTGTTCCGGTGTGCCGGTAAATTTTGTCATGGTTGCCTCGCCTTCGGCACTAATATCATCCTTGGCAATCACTTTTTTCACGGTTTTTAGCATGATTTTAAAATCGAGCCATAAGGACTGATTTTCCACATACCAAGTATCGAGTTCAAACTTTTTTTCCCATGAAATGGCATTGCGACCATTCACTTGAGCATGACCTGTAATGCCCGGACGCACGTTATGACGCTTGGCCTGCTCATGATTATAGAGCGGTAAATACTCCATCAATAATGGTCGTGGTCCGACAATACTCATATCGCCTTTAATCACATTCCACAGTTCAGGCATTTCATCCAAACTGGTGGCACGGAGCATTTTTCCAAATGGCGTCAGACGCTCACTGTCAGGTAAAGGATTACCCTGCGCATCGAGCGCATCTTTCATGGTGCGAAACTTCACCATTTCAAACGGCTTGCCATGCAGACCCGGACGCACCTGACGGAATAAAACAGGCGAACCTAAATTCTTTTTTACCTTATGCGCCACAATAAAATACACAGGCGACAGCAGAATTAAAGCGGTCGATGCAATCGCAATATCTAAAATACGTTTGATCATCGCAATATTCCCATTTCAGCCATCATGTGTGCATTAACCTGATGTACATCGTATTTATTCAGCGCGATTTCACGTGAACGCTGTCCCATATATTCAATCAATTTTGGATCTTCAATAAAGTACTGCATGCTTTGCACCAAATCATCGACTGATTTCACCCCGACCAAATAACCATTTTGCCCATGTTGAACAGTTTCACGACAACCTGGTGCATCAGTGGTAATAATCGCACGTCCCATCGCCATCGCTTCTAACACGGTACGTGGCGTACCTTCACGATACGACGGCAATACATAGACCGAGCTTTGGCTAATCGCAGGACGCACATCTCTCAGTTTACCCCAATAGTTGAGACGACCATCGGCAATCCATTCATCAAGTTCAGCTTGGGCAATGACTGAGGGATTATCATCAATCCAACCGACCAAATGAAACTCTGTTGCTGGGTGTTTTGCTTTGATGATCCGTGCGGCTTTGGCATATTCACGTACGCCTTTATCACCGAGCAAACGTGCAATCAGTAAGAACGAAGCTTTGACTACGCCCGCATCATTTTGCGGTAAGGGCAATACATCAAAGTCTTGCACATTCACCCCTGAGCCATTCACCACCACCGTCGGTTTTTCAGCTTCAAGCAAATGCATGTCTTGGAATAACTTCAAATCATCAGGATTTTGGAAAAAGACTTTATCACTATGTTTCAAGGCTTGTGCATATAAACCATGCACCATTTTTTGGAACAGACTACGTTTGCCCGATTCGACATTTTGGAAGGCATAACCTAGACCGGTAATTAAAGCAAAGCGATGTGGGACTTTTGCCAACCATGATGCCAGCGTGCCATAAATGACTGGCTTAATGGTATAAGACAGCACATAGTCAGGCTGAATGCGACGAATCTGCTGATACAGGTTTTTAAGTAATTTTAAGTCTGCAACAGGATTAGTGCCGGTGCGTTGCATTGGAATATCATGCACGATGTAGCCGAGCGACTGCAACTGATGATACTCGTCAGGGAACGTACTCAGCTCAGGCGCCATGATGTGAATCTCATAGCCTTGATTTGCAATCGCTTCTAACAGCTTGCCACGGAAGTTCAGTGCAGAGGGCAAATAACTACATATCATTAAAAACTTCATGCCTGTTGGCTCCACACCTGCATATATTGACCGCTGACGGTTTCGATACTGAAATTCTGTTCAACCCGTTCACGCGTTGCTTGTTTTAAAGCGTGTTTTTCTGCTTCTGTTTTTTGCACATACACCAAAATTGCCTCTGCCAAAGCTTGTGCATTGCGTGGCGGTACAATTGCGCCTAAGTCCTGCACAATGTATTTAGCATCGCCAACATCGGTGCTGATACACGGTAACCCTGATGCCATCGCTTCTACCAAGACATTCGGAAAACCTTCAGTAATTGACGTCATAAGAAATGCATCAATCGATTGATAGAACGCAGGCATATCTGAAATTTGATCCAGTAGATGTACCTTTTCGACATCTAATTGATACTCTTCAAATAAGGCTTTGACGTCCACATTCTCGAAACTCGCCCCGCTCCCTGCAATTTTAAAGATGATGTTCTCATCTTTCAGTAAGCCCATGGTTTCAAATAAATACGGATAGCCTTTTGCCGTGTGGTAACGCCCTGCAAAACCAATCACGGTTGGCTGATGCAATTCAGGGTTCGGCTGAAATTTATCAAGAAATACCCCATTGGCGATCACTTGGCTATTTGGGTTTTGAAAGCCAAACGCTTGGTGCTGTTCCAATGAAGAATGCGCACAATAAATAATGTGATTTGGCTGTTTTGATAAGATTTTACTTAAACCTAGAGCAATCTTGGTGCTGATGGATTCATCTTTCGGTGAAGCCAACGAGTGATGAATGCCCCATACCACCTTTGGTTTTTTAGCTAAGCCAATGACACTCAAACTGGTTAAGGCATTGGCATGGTACATCCAACATTGCACGGTTTTTGGTTGTAACTGCTTTAGCAATTTACGTAATTTTTGAATGGTACTCAGGGTATTGATGCCATTCCAACCTAAAGCATAATGTGACTGACAACGATCGAGCGTGCTTTGATAGATGCTCGATGTTTTCATTAAACTGATGATCACGTGCTGATATTGGTTTTCAGTATATTGAATCAGACGCGCCAGCATCATTTCTGCACCGCCCACCCCTGCAAAGTTGGTGATCACATGCACCATCAACGGTTTGCTCATGTTGCAGACTCCATCATGTTTAAGTACTGCCTCAATACCGTTACTTTGTGGAATTGCTGAATATGCGCTTCAAAATCAGCTTCTGAATAATCTACATAATCGGCAAAAATTGCCTGTTGCATAGCTTGCGTCAAGCCTGCTTGATCATTGCATTCGACCAATAAGCCAAACTTGGAGTTTTCTAGAATTTCCATTGGCCCACTTGGACAATCAGTACTCACCACTTTCACTTTAGACGCAAGTGCCTGAATCAACACACCCGGTAGACCCTCCCAATTTGAACTTAAAACAAATAGCGATGCATATTTAAAATAGGCATACGGGTTTGCATCAAAGCCCGGTAAATCTACGACATCGTTTAAACCTAAGTCCGATACCAAAGCTTCAAATTCAGTACGTAACTCGCCTTCCCCTAAAATAATCAGACGGGTTTCAGAATGCTGATCATGTAAGGCTTTAAAAGAACGGATTAGAAAACCAAAGTTCTTTGCTTCAGTCAGACGTCCTACCGCCAAAATCACTTTATTGTGATCATCAAAAAATCGGTGTGTGACAGGCGCTTTAAGCTTTTCAAAATAGGCATCATCCAGCACAGGGTTATAAATGGTGCTCAGATTATTATTTTTATAGCCATAATATTCACGAAAGTCCGTTTCTACACCTTTGGAGACACAAACCACTTGCTGTGCCATGGGATAGGTCCAATTCACCAAAGTTTTCAGCACAAATTTAGCAATGCCCTGCAACTTCAAATTTTTGGACGGTGTCGATACTTCACGAAAGATTAAAGCGGTTTGAACGCCTGCCAGTTTTTTGGCAATGCCTGCCACAATATTAGTATGCGTTTGCGTTGCCACCAAGCAGTCATATTGCTCAGCTTTCAGTTTCATTTTTAAGGGAGTAATGCTATTCATCACCCGACCGCAATTAAAATTCACCAATTGAATTTTCGCGCTGACTTCAGGCAAGAGTTTGGCTTTATCACCTGTGACATCACACACGCCCAAATGAATATTCAGACCTTGTTCTGCAAAGCTGTTCGCCAGTTGAATGACTGTACGTTCTGCACCGCCACCGCCCAAGCTTGGCAAAAAGAACATGACTTTATTCAACATAATCAGACCTAAATTTTAAAATGGGAGAATATTAATGCGGTGTTTTTGATGCTTGAATTGCCATGGCGCGCTCAACCCGCTCACGATAATCCGTAATACCAGCTAAGTCAGTATCACTGGCACAGGTGCTTTGAATTTTGGCTTGATAGTCTGCAAAACTGGATACCACTTTGGCAGGTACGCCAATCGCCACGCTATGATCTGGAATGTCTTTGGTCACCACCGAGCCTGCACCAATCACCACATTAGAGCCAATGCTCACACCGGGCATAATAATGCTATTGACCCCAATAAATACATGCGAACCGACTTGAATTGGTGCAAAGCGTTGGTAGCGTTTACCTTGCTCATCTTTCACCAAACAGGTACTGCCATCATGGGTAATAAATTTCACCCCTGAAGTGACCGTCACATGATCACCAATGCTGACCAAAAATGGTTCTGAGCCCCAGCTTTTAATATAAATTCGGCAATTTTCACCGACTTTCACACCTTTTTTACGTGCATAAGCCACACTGCCTTTTGCCATAAAATAAGCCAAATCAAACAGCTGTCGAAAAGCAGAAACCATAAATGACATACACAGTACCTGAATGAGGCGAGGCGACTTAAAAGGAGGAAAATAAGTCAGCTATTTTACGCTGAAAATCCACTTTACGATATGGAAAACGCAGTCACGATGCAGGATGAAAAAATAAGATCACAGCGATTTGATTTTTCTAGCAGGACTGCCGACATAGACACCCGATTCATCCAAAGGTTTCGACACAAGGCTACACGCGCCAATCACCGAATCACTTGGAATTTTCACACCATCAAGTACCGTCACCCGCGCACCCAGCCAAATATTTTCGCCTAAACTGACCCCTTGTTTAGTAATTGCATCTTTTACCAAAAGATCAGGTTCACCAAATTTATGATTACTGGCAATGATAATGCTTTGCGTGCCTATACGGGTGTTATCGCCAATGCTCACACCGCCACAGCCATTGATAAATGACTTAGAGTTAATGCTGACATCTTTACCAATCGACACCTTGCCACCAAAGCATTTGATGTAACAACTTTCACCAATGAAACTATTATCCGCGATTTCTAAAATTGCACCTTGCTCGACGATTAAACTGACATGATCGCCAATATAAACATTCTGACCAATCTTCACTTGTCCACTAATTTCGACCGTACAGGCTTTACCGAAATAACGAAATTTCGTGCCAAAAGCCACATTATAAAATTGCTGACGGCATTGTGCAGTGAACCAACTCATCAGCTTTAACAGTTTAAAAAACATCAGCTTTTGTTTCTCCACACTACATATAAAATGGCAAAGTTATAAATGATTAGTGCCACAGGCACCGCCAAGAGCATATAAATTTTATCGGCACATAAAACATATAAACCTGCAAATAAAGCGAACTTAATCATGAGTTCTACCATTTGCAGTTTAAATAACACTTGGCTATTGCGCTTGGCAATTAAATAAGCCGAACTTGGCGGATTACAAAAAACCGCCCAATAGCCCAACGCCAAAATTTGGAAATAGGTCGAGATGCCAACCCATTCAGAACCGAAAATCCAAAGATATAGCGATTCAGGCAAGATAAAGAAAATTGCAAAAAGAGGCAGTGATACCAAACTTAAAAGCACACTTGCCTTCAAGGCATTCTTATTTGAATCCGTGCTTTTAAACTTACGGATAAAAAATTGACGTAAGGTTTGTGAAATCAAATTGATCGGAACACGTAAAGTCCGCTCAACAATGGCATAAAAACCCATCGCCTGCACACCGACAAAATGCGACACCACATAGTACGGCAAATTATGTGAAAAACTATTCAGCAAGGCATGAGGCGTATTGGCATAGATAAAGTCTTGATAATTTTTAAACGCGCGCCAACTGACTTGATAGAGCTGATACTTCATTAAATAAATCAGCACTGCCACAATCATCAGGATCGAGCTAACATTGTAGCTATTCACCAAACTGATCTGCATAAACAGTGGCAAACTCAATTGCACTGCAACCACAATCGCACTTCTAAAAATATTTAAGCTCGCACAAAAATATTCCTTATGCGCAGCAAATTGATAGTTATAAACGCTTTGAAGCAAGGTATTGGCAAGCACACCAGTTGCCACAGCACATGCCATTTCAACATTTAAAATCAGACTGATAACGATGCCACTCATCACAGCGATTACTGTTGAAAAGACTGCACCCTCAAAAATCAGGCTTTTTTTATCTTGTTCCTCAGCGACCAAAAGCGCTTGATCCAAACGTAAATTGGCTACTGTTGAAAGCACACTGACAATCGCCAAAGCAATGCCATACGCGCCAAAATCAGCAACAGAATAGAGGCGTGTTAAAACAGGAAGTGCGATAAATGTCATTATCGCACCTGCCAGTAAACTTAAGGTAATCAGTCCAATAGACTGATATTTTGCGAAGAGTTTCGCAATCATCGGTTCAAGATCATTTTAAATTATTGACGTACCAACGCATGGCCAATTGAATGCCTTCGGCAATTTTAAACTGCGGTGCATAACCCAAACCTTGCTCAATTTTAGCAATGCTGGCTTGTGAATGACGTACATCTCCTGCACGGAATTCACGGTACACAGGATCACGCTCAAAGTTCACCGCATTTTCAGCAAGTGCCACTTGAATGGCGCGATATAACTCATTCAGCGTAGTACGGTCACCCACAGCCACGTTATACACTTGGTTTTTAGCGTCATCAGATGCTGTTGCCGCCAAAATATTGGCTTGAACCGTGTTATCGATGAAACAGAAATCACGGCTGGTTTCACCATCACCATTGATGAAGACATCTTCACCAGCGATCATCGATGCTGTCCATTTTGGAATGACTGCGGCATAAGCACCGTTTGGATCTTGGCGCTGACCAAACACGTTAAAGTAACGCAGGCCAATCGCTTTAAAACCGTAGCTGCGTGCAAAGACATCGGCATATAGCTCATTCACGTACTTGGTCACTGCATACGGTGAAAGCGGATTACCAATGTTTTCTTCAACTTTTGGCAATGCAGGATGATCACCATAAGTCGAACTGCTGGCTGCGTATGTGAAGCTGGCAACCCCTGCATCACGCGCAGCAGTCAGCATATTTAAGAAACCGCTGATATTGGTGTCATTAGTGGTAATCGGATCGGCAATCGAACGCGGTACAGAACCTAAAGCAGCTTCATGCAAGACATAATCCACACCTGCACAGGCTTTTTGGCAGTCGGCAAATTGGCGAATATCACCTTCAATAAAACTGAATTTTGCCCATTGCTCAGCAGTGACTAAACTTTGTACTTCATCCAAATTATGCTGGTGACCTGTAGCAAAGTTATCTAAACCCACTACGGTTTGGTTGAGCTTAAGCAATGTTTCGAGAAGATTCGAGCCAATAAAGCCCGCAACACCTGTGACTAACCATGTTTTAGGCGCTGTTTTAAGGTTTTCACATACCTGTTGATATTGATTCATTTTGGTATGCCTCTTACAAACGAAGATCAGATTCAGCTTGAGATAACACGTATTTCAAATCATAGAGTACATGATCAGCCTTACCCAAAGCACGAATGGCATCTACGCCCATGTCTTTAAATTGCTCATGCGCGACTGCCAAAATCACAGCATCATATTCACCTTGTGCAGGCGCTTGTACAGGCTGAATCCCATATTCATGCACAGCTTCAGCAGCATCCACCCATGGATCATATACATCAACATTGACATGATATTCTTGCAATTCTTTCACAATATCAATGATGCGGGTATTACGAATATCCGGGCAGTTTTCTTTAAAGCTTAAGCCTAAAATTAAGACTTTGGCATCTTCTACTTGAATGCGTTTTTTCAGCATGGCTTTCACCAACTGCGTTACTACATAAGCACCCATACCATCATTTAAACGGCGACCCGCTAAAATAATTTCTGGGTTATAACCAATCGCTTGTGCTTTATGGGTTAAATAGTACGGGTCAACGCCAATACAGTGACCGCCAACCAAACCCGGACGGAATGGAAGAAAGTTCCATTTGGTACCTGCTGCTTGTAATACCGCTTCGGTATCAATACCCATTTTATTGAAAATCAATGCCAATTCATTAATTAAGGCAATATTCACATCACGCTGGGTGTTTTCAATTACCTTGGCTGCTTCTGCCACTTTAATGCTGGCTGCTTTGTGTGTGCCTGCTTCAATAATCAGGTTATAAACTGCATCAACATAATCAGCGACTTCAGGTGTAGAACCCGAGGTGATTTTTAAAATATTCGTCACACGGTGCAGTTTATCGCCTGGGTTAATACGCTCAGGGCTATAACCTGCATAAAAATCTTGATTAAATGTTAAACCTGAGTTTTTCTCTAAAACAGGAATACAAACTTCTTCCGTTGCACCCGGATAAACCGTTGATTCATAGACAACCACATCACCTTTTTTCAACACTTTTGCAATGCTTTCTGAAGCTTTAACCAATGGGGTTAAATCTGGTTGTTTATATTCGTCAATTGGGGTAGGTACAGTAACAATAAAGAAATTACAGTCTTCGAGTTGCTGTAAATTCGTGGTGTAGCTTAAATGTGCTGCTTGTTGTAATTCTTCAGGTGAAACTTCTAAAGTATGATCCTGCCCGCTTTGTAGCTCATCAATACGCTTTTGATGGATATCAAAACCCACCACGGGTACTTTTTTTCCAAATTCTACTGCAAGAGGAAGTCCCACATAACCTAGACCAATAATTGCTATTTTTAGTTCAGAAAGCTGTAACATACAGAAGCCTATGCGATCGATGATGAATCATCATGACATGATAATGAGCTTGCTAATATAGCAGAATTTGCTACTAAATGATGCGCTAGAATAAGCGATCACCACATAAATCAACTGGAATACAACCCGAGATACATTATAGAAATAGTCTTAACAATATTTATAAATGCTTATTTTAATAAATCAGTTCAATATTCAAATACATATTAAGCAGCACCTAAAAACAGATGAACTGGCTTACATCAGATATTTTTGAAAAGCTTACGACGCAAAGTTTTCTTGTGTTATATTAGCGCACAATAATGGTATAAATTCATACCGTGTTTTAATCTATATTTTGGGTTTTGTTAACCCGTATGTGTGTGACCCAATTATTTTTATAAATAGGATTTGATTTAGAGTGGACTTATACCGTTACAGTTTAATCGCAGCTCTCAGCTTGGGAATGACTGGCTGCGCAATTACTTCAGGCTTACAAACCTATGATTTACCAAGCGAAGGTTTATACCAAACTGAACTTGGCACACAGGTTAATGTGGTAAAAATCACACAAGAATCTCTTCCTGCTTTCCAGCCTGCTCAATTTAATCAACAAAGTTTTGCGCATTTATTTAATCGCACACATAACAATTATAAACTCAGTGCTGGCGATATTCTGTCTATATATTTATGGGCTTATCCAGAAATTACACCACCCACAAATAATGTTTCAAATGAATTAAATGCTCAAGCTAATGGTTATCAAATTGACCAGCAAGGTTATATTCAATTCCCTGTCATTGGTCGTTATAAAGCCTCAGGTAAATCGTTGGCCCAAGTCAACCAAGAACTTCGTAGTCAATTGTCACGTTATCTTAAAACACCTGATGTAGTCGCACGTGTTTTATCCTATCAAGGCCAGCGTTACTCAGTTCAGGGTAATGTCATGAAAGGTGGACAGTTCTTCCTCAGTGATCAACCTGTTAGTGTATATACTGCCTTAGGTCTTGCTGGTGGGGTAAATACACAATTTGGTGACAATACTTCGATTACCTTAGTGCGCCAAGGACAAACCTATACGCTCAATAGTATTGAATTAGAAAAAGCAGGCTATTCTCTGCATAACCTGCTCATTCAAGCCAATGATACGCTCTACGTCAACTCACGTGAAAACCAAAAGATTTACGTGATGGGTGAATCTGGAAAAAATCAATCCCTACCAATGCGTGATCAAGGGATGACGCTCAGCGATGTGTTGGGTGAAAGCTTAGGTTTAAATCCACTTTCTGCAAGTCGTGGCAAAATTTACGTCGTACGTAGTGGTGCCGATCATCCAGTGACTGAAATTTATCATTTAAATTTAGCCAGCATTGGTGACTTTGGCTTGGCCAATCAGTTCAAGATGCGTAGTAATGATATCGTGTATGTGGATGCATCTGGGCTTGCGCGCTGGCAACGTGTCGTCAATCAAGTCCTACCCTTCTCTAGCGCAATTTCCAACTTAGATCGGTTAGGTCAGTAATGCAGATTCAAAATATCTTAGTGGTCTGCATTGGTAATATTTGTCGTAGTCCTATGGCAGAATATTTTTTTAAACAGGAACTTCCTCATTTAAAAATCCATTCCGCAGGTATTTCAGGTCTGGTCGGACATCCTGCAGATGAAAAAGCGCAACATTGCATGGCGGAATTGGGGATTCAAATGCAGGCACATGTGGCGCGTAAATTGAATGCTGAACTCATCAAACAAGCAGATCTGATTCTGGTGATGAGTCAAAATCAGCAAAAACATGTCGAGCAGACTTGGCCTTTTGCCAAGGGAAAAACCTTTCGCTTAGGTCATTGGCAAGGACGCAACGTTGCCGATCCTTATCAAAAGGATCAAGAAACATTTAATGAAGCCTGTGCACTCATTCAGCAATGTGTCACTGACTGGAAAAACCATATTTAATTATTTTTGAATGACGATTATGAGCCAACAAAACACCAATACTGAAGATACCATTGACTTAAAAGAATTATTTTTCTCATTAATTGCTCAGTGGAAACTGATTGCGCTCTGCGTTATTTTAAGTTTGGTCTGTGCCCTACTCTATTTACGTGCCACGCCAGATACATATTCTGTCGATGCTTTAGTACAAGTAGAGGAAAATAAAGGCGCATCAGCAGCATTGCTTGGCGATCTATCAAGTATGATTGATCAAAAACAACCTGCTCAAGCAGAAATTGAAATCTTAAAATCACGCTTGGTTTTAGGTTCAGTTATTCAAAATCTCAATTTAGATATACAAATTTCGGGCTCACAAGACTCATTTACAGATCGCTTATTTAGTCCACATGCTTATCAAACGCAATATCTGAATAAATCTGTCATTTTCCAAGATGATGATCAAGCCTTTGATGTTCGTCAATTTAGTGTCCCAGCAGGCTATTTAGACAAAACCCTTATCTTAGGAATTAAAGCTGGTCAATTTACCTTAACAGACCAAAAGACCGAACAATTAATTTATACAGGTCGTTTAAATCAAAACAATCAATTTACTACCTCAGAAGGCCTCTGGAAAGTTGCAATTTATAGTCAAGATGATTTTAAAGATCACTTCTTTATTCAAAAGCAATCTATTCCTGTAGCTGTTAGTAATATCTTAACTAACTACTCAGTGGCTGAAAAAGGTAAAATGACAGGGGTACTCGGTTTAAATTACCAAGGCCAAGACAAAACTCATATCACTAAAGTGCTCAATGCCATTTTATTGGCATATAGTCATCAGAATATTGAACGCCGTTCAGCAGAAAGTGCACAAACTTTAAAATTCTTGGATGAACAATTACCAGAATTAAAAAAACAACTGGATACAGCTGAACGTGAATTTAACAAATTCCGTCAACAATATAATACGGTAGATGTCACCAAAGAATCTGAACTGTACTTAACACAAAGTGTAACCCTAGAAACACAAAAAGCAGAGTTAGAGCAAAAAGTTGCCGAAGCTGGCGCGAAGTACACCAACGAACATCCTGTGATGCAGCAGATGACAGCCCAGCTGAGTGCGCTGAATAAAAAAATTGGTGAATTAGAAAGCACACTCAAGCAACTGCCTGACCTACAACGTCGTTACTTACAGTTATATCGTGAAGTTGAAGTCAAAACACAGCTATATACGTCTTTGTTAAACTCTTACCAACAACTACGTATTGCCAAAGCGGGTGAAATTGGCAATGTTCGCATTGTAGATACTGCTGTAGAACCCATTGCACCAATCGCCCCTAAAAAGTTACAAATCTTAATTTTGTCTATTTTCCTAGGTGGCTTCTTAGGTACACTCCTTGCATTACTGCGTAATATGATGCGCACAGGTATTAAAGACTCATCACAAATTGAAAATGAACTTGATTTACCTGTTTATGCCACTGTACCGCGTTCACCAGTACAAGAAAGTCGTATTAAACTGTTAAAGAAAAAGAAAACGATCCCTGTTCTTGCAGTTAAAAATAACGATGACATTGCTATTGAAAGCCTACGTAGCATGCGTACCGCGATTCATTTTGCAATGAGTAGTGCCAAAAATAATTTAATCATGATTTCAGGCCCAGCACCTGAAGTGGGTAAATCATTTATCTCGACCAATTTGGCCGCAATTTTGGCGCAAAGTAATAAGCGCGTATTGATTATTGATGCAGATATGCGTCGCGGTTATTTGCATAAATATTTCAACACTGAAAATACCCCTGGTCTTGCTGATTACTTAAATAACCAACAGAATCTAGATGCGATTATCAAACCATCTGAAATTTCTGGCTTAAGTGTAATTACTCGTGGCAAGAGCCCAACGAATCCATCAGAACTTCTCAGCTCTGCAAAATTCGCAGCACTTTTAGAGCAACTTTCACCACTCTATGACCATATCATTATTGATACACCGCCTGTGTTGGCTGTGACCGATGGTATTATCATTTCACAATATACTGGTGTAAATCTGGTGATTGTACGCTTTGCTAAAACGCAAATGAAAGAGCTTGAATTGACCATGAACCGCTTTGAACAAGTGGGTGTCAAAATTAATGGTGTGATTCTGAATGATATTCAGCGTGGCACAGGTGGTTATGGCTACGGTTATGGCTATAATTACTCTTATGGTTATAAAGCCAATAAAGATCAGGACTAAATCTTGATTGTTTAAAAACCAATGCACTGCATTGGTTTTTTTATGCCAGCAAAGACTTTAAAGCACAGTAAAATAGGCGATTAAATCCATTTTATTTGTATGATAAATGTTTTATACATTCAGTCTGTTATAGAATATTTTATATGACATGACTATGATGAGTTTTCCAGCTCAAGTCAGGTGTAATTCACACAAGCAATTGCACCACAGCTGGAAAAGTCTGCTAATCTTTCAGCAACTTTATAGATTTAGAATAATTTGGGAAATTTTATGAGTAAGGCCCTACCCATTGCTGTCGCTGTTGTACTAGGCGGTGCTGCACTTGTTCCAGTGTATTTTGCGTCACAAAAACCAGCTGTACAGGCTGCGACTTCAACTCAACCTGCAGCCAATGCCTCTGCTGTCGCAAAAATCAGCTATGCATTGGGCTATGAAGTTGCTCACCAAACGCCTCCAGAGCTTGATATTGATAGCTTTGTGACCGGTGTTCGTGCAGGTCATGCCCGCACCCAACCGGCTTATACAGAAGAAGAATTACAACAAGCCTATGTACAGTTCCAAAAAGACATGCAACAAAAACAGCATGATCAAGTGCAACAAGTACAAGTTGCTAGCGACACCTTCCTTGCTGAAAATGCTAAGAAACCAGGTGTTGTAACAACCGCATCTGGCTTACAGTATAAAATTACGAAAGAAGGTACAGGGAAACAACCTCAAGCCAATTCGATCGTGACAGTCCACTACAAAGGCCAATTGGTAGATGGTAAAGTCTTTGATAGTTCAATTGAACGCGGTGAGCCAATTGAGTTCCCACTGAATCAAGTGATTCCTGGTTGGACTGAAGGCTTACAATTGATGAAAGAAGGCGGTAAAGCAACGCTCTATATTCCAGCAAAATTAGGTTATGGTGAAAACGGCGTTCCTGGCACAATTCCACCAAATAGCACGCTTATTTTTGATGTTGAATTGATTAAAGTGAAATAACAAAAATGATTCCAAGGAGAGCATTTGCTCTCCTTCATTTCTTCTGGAAATAAACAACATGAAAATTAAAATAAGCCTGCTATGCTGTGCACTTTTGAGTGGCACGACCTTCGCAAAAGACATTAATACGCAAAGTAGCACTGCCGAACAAGTGGGCTATAGCTTTGGTTACTTAATGGGTCGTAGTAATGCCGATGCCATGAAAGATATGGATCTTGATGCCTTTGTACAGGGCTTAAAAGCATCATCTCAAGGGCAAACTGCAACCTTAACTGACGAAGAAATGACGCGTGTATTGACCCAATTTAAGCGTCGAGCAGAAGCGAAACAATTGATCGAGCTAAAACAAAAAGCCGACGAAAATGCAAAAATTGGTACTGCATTTTTAGCTGAAAATGCCAAAAAAGAAGGGGTTAAAACCACCAAGTCTGGTTTGCAATATATTGTCATCAAAGAGGGAACCGGCAAATCGCCTAAGGCCAATTCAAATGTGACCGTCAATTATGAAGGTCGCTTAATTGATGATACTGTTTTTGACAGTTCAATTGCACGTAACCACCCCGCTAACTTTCAAGTCAGCCAAGTGATTCAAGGCTGGACGGAAGGCTTACAACTGATGAAAGAAGGCGCGAAATATCGCTTCTTTATTCCTGCAAATTTGGCCTATGGTCAAATTGGTTCAGGTGATGTCATTGAACCCAATAGCACCTTAATTTTTGATGTTGAGTTACTCAACGTGAATTCTAAATAATTCATTACAATTTTGGCTTATTGCCCTACGGGATGATAAGCCTGCCTCAGCCCTAAGTCAGCTCTATATTCCGTGCAGGATAGTGTACTTTTACCCTAATTTATTAGCCTGTAATTTACGCATTTATCATAAATAAATCATATTTTTATGCTTTAATCTTTGCATTCGTATTGGAACAAGGATTTGGCTTCATGGCTCTGAAAATAAAAACACGTGAAATTCAATATAAGGCGGTAGATGGAACAACTTTAATTGGATATTTTGCCACACCTGAAACAGATCAAGTCGTACCTGGCGTACTGGTTTCACCTGAATGGTGGGGACGAAATGACTATACAGAGCAGCGCGCACGAGAATTAGCAGAACATGGCTATGCCGCTTTGGCCCTCGACATGTACGGCAATAAAAACGTCACCACAGATGCAAAACAAGCCTATGCTTGGATGATGCAAACTTTCGAGCAAAGCAATACCATTGTAGATCGTGCTACAGCAGCACTGAACTGTCTTGCATCTCAAGCAGAAGTGGATGCTTCCCAACTGGGTGCGATTGGTTTTTGCTATGGAGGCAAAGTTGTATTGGATTTGGCGCGCTCTGGTGCACAGCTCAAAGCTGTTGCAACATTCCATGCCAATTTATCTGCACAAACGCCTGCACAAGCAGGTCAAGTTCAGGCAGAAATTTTGGTCCTCCATGGTGCAGAGGACAGCATGGTTAGTCTAGATGATGTCGCAAAATTTAAAGAAGAAATGTTTAGCGCTCAGGTTGAGCATGACATCATTGTATATGAAGATGCTAAACATGGATTCTCAAATCCATTAGCAGATGAACGTGCTCAAGCCAATGGCGTTGACTTAGGCTATAACGCCGAAGCAGAAAAAAAGAGTCTGGCTGCCATGTACGATTTACTCGACCGCAATCTTAAAACTGCTGAGCAAATTTAAGTTTATAATTTGAATATCCACTGATTCGAAGGAGGATAGAACAATGAATACGCACTGCCCTTATTGTGACTACAATGATTATGCAGTACTGGCACAAAATGAATTTGGATCGATTCTCCCAGAACCCCAAAGCCTATCTAAAGGACATTGTGTCATTATTCCAATACGTCATGTCAGTTCATTTTTTGAAATCACTGACAAAGAACGTAAAAGCTTAATGTCTTTATTGGAACAAGCGCGCAATGAATTAAATTTAATTCATCAGCCAGCGGGTTTTCATATTGGCTTTAATGACGGCCATGCATTTGGCACAGAAGCTGAGCATTTGCATATTCACATTATCCCCTATTATGACAACCAAGACTTAGTCCTTGATCAGCGCTGGGGCAACATAGCACAGCCTTAATTTTTGAGTAACGATGTTTAGATACAGGTCCTATTGGGGCCTGTATCTTTTTTTCTACGCTTTTAGAATGTTGATATTTATGCTTATATTCATGGGCACTTAATCTAACTAAATCGTGAACAACGATTCCTATCCGACATGAGCACTTTAGATTTCTAATAACAGCCATTTGGTTCAATAGATTAATGATCCTTATGACAGATTTATTCTACTAAATCATAAATATATGTTCTGTTTGCGAGTAGATAATTCACTTGAATATATCGAACTTTATAGCAGGTTTTATGCTTAATTTTTTGTTGAAAAACAAAATACTTATAGTGAAATGGAAAACCATGAATATTCATATTTTGAAGTAAAAGCTTCTCACCATTTATATTGACCTCATGTCTTTCGATTCCATGCTTAGTTGAAAATGCTTTTTCTAAATACAAGCATCCTAAATATATATTCTGATGATTTTTTGATAGTTCTTTAGCTTTATTAATTAGAAAAAAAATGCTCTCTTAAAGTATGTATTGTGAATGAGGAAAATATAATGATCAGACTAATTTGAACATAATGTCTTTTTGAATATTCAGCAATTCCCATTATTTTTAATACCTACAAATTAGAATGCACATCGATCTCAACCCTAAGAAAATATCTAAATAAAACAATAATAAACACCAAATTCATTATTGATTTTACAATTTTAAAGTTAAATCAAAGCGCATCAAATTTGAATGGTCTACAATAAAGCGCGTTTTTCACTGTATTAATGATGTTCCATGTCTTTTAAATTTTCAGATGCTTTACTGGCTTGGTTTGATGTTCATGGTCGCCATGATTTGCCTTGGCAAGTTGTCGATGATCCATACAAAGTCTGGGTGTCTGAAATAATGCTCCAACAAACGCAGGTCAAAACCGTCTTGCAGTATTTTGAGCGTTTTATTATGCGTTTTCCCACTGTACAGGACTTAGGCCGTGCCAGCTGGGATGATGTGGCGCCTTATTGGGCTGGTTTAGGCTACTATGCCCGCGCGCGAAATTTACATAAAGCAGCTGGCATTGTCGCGCAAAAAGGAGCATTTCCTAGCAATTTAGAACAATGGATTGAACTGCCTGGCATTGGTCGTTCAACCGCTGGGGCCTTAATGTCTCTGGGCTTACGTGAATACGGCGTGATTATGGATGGCAACGTTAAACGTGTGCTCTCACGCTTTTTTGCCATTGAAGATGACCTGTCTAAGCCACAACATGAACGTGAAATGTGGGCTTTAGCAACGCAGTTATGTCCTACTGAGCGTAATCATGACTATACGCAAGCAATTATGGATTTAGGTGCAACCGTCTGCACGCCCAAAAAACCGCTTTGCCTCTATTGCCCAATGCAGCAGCATTGCAAGGCGCATCAGCAAGGCATTGAAACTGAACTGCCATTTAAAAAAGCCAAAAAGCCTGTTCCAGTTAAAGAAGCACAGGTCTTGTTGATTCAATCTGCTGGAGAATGGCTTTGGATACAGCGTCCAAATCAGGGCTTATGGGGTGGTTTATGGTGTTTGCCAATTTATGAAAGTTCACTTGATTTCCAAAATGAATTGCAACGCTATGCACTGAAAAAAGAAATTTCTCGTGCACAAATTTCACATAGCTTTACCCATTTTACCTGGCACCTTGATGCGATTGCCGTTGAACTTCCTCCAGATCAAAAAGAACATTTGGCAATCGAGTTCAATGCGCAATGGCTAACACCACAAGCCGCATCTGCACTCGGAATTCCAACCGCAATGAAAAAATTGATCTCAGCCATCAATCTATGACATAGTCAGAACACAGTGCTTCGGCACATCCAATTAGATCATAGAGGGATTGCCGTGCTGCGCTGGATTGCAATTGTCATTTTAGGAATGAATCTGCTTTGGCTGGCCGCTTGTACCAGCACACCACCAGCACCCTCCAAACCACTGCCCCCCGCACAAATTCAAAAACTCCAACAGATGCGCTTGCCAACTAAACTGCCAGTGCCTGTAGACGATATTAAAGCCAAAAATTTAAAAGATACTTGGGGTGCATCACGTAGCAGTGGTCGTACACATGAAGGGATAGATATCTTGGCTCCACGTGGAACGAAAGTCTACACCGCCACCGAAGGCTTGATTGCCGACTTACGCAATAACAATTTGGGTGGTAAAGTGGTATGGATAATCGGGCCAGCAGGCTCTTGGCATTACTATGCACATTTAGATGACCATAAGCGTGGACTTAAAGTCGGAGATTATGTCAAAAAAGGTGATCTCATTGGCTATGTGGGCAATACCGGCAACGCTCGCCATACCGCCCCACATCTACACTATGGTATTTACTTAAATGGCAAAGGCCGAGGTGCAGTTAACCCCTTCCCTTATTTACGTTAATTATCAGGAAACATTCATGTCAGAAGCACTGATCAGCCGCCTTGTTGAATTTGCAGAATCAGGTAACCAACAAAAAATCACCGTGGCTGGACAGACCCATCAAGGCTGGATTATGGAAATTACCGAAGAAGCACTCATGATCAGTACAGGCTATGCAGACAAAGCGGGCAAAGATGTATGGATTCAATTTAGTGACTTAGATCAAGCGGCACTGTCTTATTGGGACAATCAAAATGACCAATGGTCTGAATTTAAGCTTTAATTGGATCAACTCAAAACCATGAGCGCCCAACGCTGTGCGTGGTGTACACAAGACCCGTTGTATATCCAATACCACGATCATGAATGGGGGCACCCGCTACATGATGAAGCACAACTGTTTGAAATGTTGTGCTTAGAAGGCCAGCAAGCTGGGCTATCTTGGATCACCGTACTTAAAAAACGTCAGGCATATCGCCAACATTTTTTTCAACACGATATCGCCAGCATTGCCAATATGAGCGATACGCAACTGGGAAACATTGTCAAAGACCCAAATGTGATTCGTCACCTAGGTAAATTACAGGCCATTCGTAGCAACGCCATTGCATGGCAAAATTTAAAACTCGTGGGTATCGACCCTGTGGCATGGTTGTGGTCATTTTCAGTCCAACCAACACTGTGCAATGATGTGCCCAACTATTATCAAGCGCCAGCTCAAACAATAGAAAGCCAAGCCATGTCCAAAAGCCTAAAAAAGCAAGGCTTTAAATTTGTAGGGCCAACGATTTGTTATGCCTTTATGCAAGCTGTGGGCATGGTCAATGACCATGAAAATAGTTGTGACTTTAAATATCAAATCCTCTCAAAAAAGGAGCGTTGAGATGAGTGAAAATACCATTCATGCCTATGCAGCCATGCAGGCAGGTGAAGCACTACAGCCTTATCAATTTGATGCGGGTGAATTACTCGCACATCAGGTCGAAATTAAAGTTGAATACTGTGGCCTGTGTCATTCAGATCTTTCGGTTATTGATAATGACTGGAACTCTGCTGTTTATCCTGTTGTAGCTGGCCATGAAATTATTGGCACCATTGCACGTTTAGGTTCAGAAGCCAAAGGATTAAAATTAGGTCAGCGTGTTGGTGTGGGTTGGACTGCTGAGAGTTGCCAATGCTGTGACCCATGCGTAGCAGGACAGCAAGTACAGTGTACTGGTGACAAAGTTGCAACGATTGTTGGCCATGCAGGCGGTTTTGCAGATAAAGTCCGTGCTGGTTGGCAATGGGTCATTCCTCTGCCGGATGATCTTGATCCTGAATCTGCAGGCCCACTGCTTTGCGGTGGCATCACGGTATTCGATCCCATTTTAAAACACGAGATTCAAGCCATTCATCATGTCGGGGTCATCGGTATTGGTGGTCTTGGCCACATGGCGATTAAACTACTTAAAGCTTGGGGCTGTGAAATTACTGCATTTACCTCTAGTTTAGATAAAACAGAGGAGCTTAAAGCCATGGGCGCTGATCATGTGGTCAGTAGCCGTGATACTAATGCACTCAAAGCACATCGTGGCAAATTTGACCTCTTACTGAGTACCGTGAATGTCACATTAAACTGGCAGGCTTATCTTGCGACTTTAGCACCCAATGGCGCTATTCACATGCTTGGGCTGGCACTCGAACCCATGCAAATTCCAGCAGGTGCGCTCATCAGTGGTTCTAAATCGGTCACTGGCTCGCCAACAGGTTCACCTGCCGCTTTGCGCCAACTGTTAAAATTTGCCGCGCGTAAAAATATTGCACCACAAATTGAATTGTTCCCTATGTCACAAATTAATGAGGCGATTGAACGATTACATTCAGGTAAAGTACGCTACCGTGTGGTACTCAAAGCAGATTTTTAGGCCCTGCGCGATCAAATCTAAACTAAAAAAGCCTGCATCACTGCAGGCTTTTTTATATCGACATAGCATAAGTATTGCTTTCGATATTTAAGCAACCGCTTGATTGTCCAGCTCTGCCCGAACCCAATCTGCGAGTAACTGAATAGCTTGCTGAACCTCAAACGATAGCTCATGCCCTGCATTGAGGCGGATGCAATTGTTATAGCGCCTGTCTTCACCAAATAAAATTCCCGGCACCAAATTAATCCCTTGTTCGGCAGCAAAATAATACAGCGCTAAACTATTAATCTGATCTGGAAATTGAAGCCACAATGCATAATTCCCTTGTGGATCATTAAGACGAAAATCTATGCCATGAAAAGCCTGCGCAATAAACTGACGGTACTGCTGTACCTGTTGTTGTAACTGGGGGCGTAATGCCGTTAAGTGCTGACGATATTCGCGGCTAAAGATAAAATCTGCCAAGCCCAATTGCAGCGGTGTATTGACTGAGACATTGCGCAGAATAATTTTTGCATGCATTGGTTTTAAGCGTGTAGGCAAACAAAACCATCCCACGCGATAAGAAGGTGATAATGACTTGGAGACAGAACCGCAATACACCACATAACCCTCTTGATCCCAATACTGAATCGGAAGCGGTCGCTGCATGCTAAAGCTACATTCGGCATAAATATCATCTTCAATCACATAGCATTGATATTTGGCAGCCAATTGCGCAATTTTTTCTTTATCTGCATTACTCAAACAAAAGCCCAAGGGATTTTGATAATTTGCAGTGAGTAAACAAACTTTAGCCCCTGACTGTTGCATGGCTTGTTCCAATCGCACCAAGTCAAAACCTTCCGTATTGGCAGGAATCTCCACAATTTTACGGTTGAGTAAGGCCAGCATCTGCAATTGCCCATTATAGTTAGGGGTTGGCACAATCACGCCATCCCCTTCACGCGTCAAGCTTTGAATCATAACGGCCAATGTTGGCATGCAACCATTGCTGATATAAATCAATTCTGGGGCAATATGAAAGCCATCTTCAGCCCAATGGGCAGACAGTGCTTCACGCAGTCGAATATGCCCTTGGCGGTCGCTATATAGAAAATCTTCAGGCTTGCTGTACTTTAAGGCACGTTGAATCGAACGACTTAATGCTTTGGCTGGGACTAAATTCGGAGAAAGCTGAATTGATCCTAAATGAATGAGCTTGCTATTGATAGCGGCTTCATGAATTTCAATTTGCAGTGCTAAATTGGAAACTTCACGCATTTCCGACTTGAAATCTGGATGCTTTGGGGCATCAATAGCACAACCTGACACAGTCGAGGGACGCTGTACAAAATAGCCAGACTTAGCTTTCACATAAATCAGCCCTTGCGCTTCGAGCATTTCATAACAGCTTTTTGCTGTGTTTAGACTAATGTTATGCTGCTCAGAAAATTGACGTAATGAAGCTAAGCGCTGCCCCGCAACAATATCCCCAGCCAATATTTTCTGCCTCAGCTGCTGTGCCAGCAGCTGATATTGAAATGCCATATCTGTACCCGTTTTTTTATATTTTCTGTATCTGTATCCTAAACACTAACATATTTAAGCTTTCTGTACAGTTTTTCAAAAGGATACAGGAGCGATTCATGAGAACAATAGCCACAGCGCTCAGCCTATTCAGTTGTGCAATTGCACTTTCAGCTTGCCAGCCACAAGGCAATACCGTCGCTCAACAGCAACATTTTATTTGTAGTGCATTAATTGAAGGCTTTTTAAAAACCCAAAATCTGACCCAATATCAACTCTGGCATATTCAGCCTGCATTACAGCATGTTGCCAGTCAGCGCTTATATGTGTATCAGGCGCAGACATCTTATCAACCCCGTCTCATGCCGAGTCAAAAAAAATTGCGCTTTAACTGTGAACAAAACAGTGCTCAGCAGTTTCAAATTAAACTGGCGCCATCAGCAGAGGCAAATGGTGCAGTACCTGAAGAAACCTTGCTTAGCCTACAGTTGCCTCAGCCTGAACGGATGAAACAACTGACCGTGTATACATTGGGTTCACCGGAAAGAAAGTTTTAAACACTACTTTAAAATGTCAGGTAAGGGCGCGAAATTCTTTGGTTTTTCTAGCTCTACTTTCATTTTTTGCAGCATTTGATAAGGCTGCTGTTGAACAAACATATTCACGACTGACAAGGGAATAGACCCTTCAGGATTGGCATAACCATAGGTCGATACTTTGACTTTTTGTGGGCCTAATTTCTGAAACGACCAATCGCCTTCATACTGATTCAGTCGGACGTAGTTTTTATTCAGCATATAGCCTTTTTTAATGGCTTTATTTTGTATGCTAATGATGCCCTGTGCATCTTTGCTCATTTTACCTTGCACAACCAAATCGCGGTCTTTTAAAGGAAATGGAAAATCCAACACCATATACAGTTGGAATTCACCTTTTTTGTCATCGCGCGATAAGACTTTCATTTGACTTAAAAAAGGCACCCATTCCATTGCATGATCCACGTCTAAAATCAGCGCCACAGCTTGTTCAATGGGAACATTAAGCGTGGTTTCTGCTTTATACATCATGATTGGGTTTTGGCTGTCTTGAATCGTCCAAACTTTAATATTGTTTTTATTAATACTGAGCTTAACGTTATCTGTAGGTGCTGCCTGTGTAGTCGCAGAACATGCGAGTACACAGGCCATCAACAAAGCTATTTTCATTCCAATTATTCGTCTTTTTAGTTTTCTTTTATTTTTATAGCGGATTTTGAAGTGCTTTTATACTTGAATATCGTTAAATCCAAGTACATCTTTCATATCATACTTACGCGCTTCACGGCCTACGACCCAAGCGGCTGCACGTACTGCACCCGCAGCAAAGTTCATACGGTTGGTCGCTTTATGCGTAATTTCCACACGTTCACCTTCACCAATAAACATCACCGTATGCTCACCGACGATATCGCCACCACGAATGGTTTGGAAACCAATGCTTTGGCGCTCACGTGGACCAGTATGGCCTTCACGGTGATATACGGCGTCTTGTTTTAAGTCACGACCCAAAGTTTCAGCAATCGCTTCACCCATCATCAGTGCAGTACCTGATGGCGCGTCAACTTTATGACGGTGATGTGCTTCAATCACTTCGATATCTACTGTGTCACCAAATACTTTTGATGCCAGTTCCAACAGTTTGATTGAAACATTCACGCCGACTGAATAGTTGGCTGCATAAACCACGGGCGTTTCTGTTGCAGATGCATCTAAATAGGCTTTTTGTTCATCATTCATGCCTGTGGTACCAATCACGATTGCGACACCATGTTCACGGCAAATTTTGAGGTGATTGACGGTAGCTACAGGTGCAGTGAAATCAATCACGACATCACAGTCCTTCACAACTTCTTCTAAACTACCGACAATTTTCACATCTAGACGGCCAATGCCAGCAAGTTCGCCTGCGTCTGCACCCAAAAGTGAGCTTTCTGGACGTTCTACAGCTGCTGCAAGTTTAAAACCTGCTTGTTCAACAGCTTGAATAAGAATACGACCCATACGGCCACCTGCCCCTAAAATGCCAATGCGTGGAGTTGCTGACATAACATTTTCCTAATGCTAGATTCAAAATTGCCCTTACTATAGCAAAACTCCTGACTTTGGCTAAGTTTGACACAAAAAAATTATGCTTTTTTCCTCGCTTGCTCTGTTGCGCTCACGCACGGATGAAATCCCCTATCGTACCCTCATCTGTATTGCATTTTTTAAGTGATTTTCGATGTATCATAGGCGAGTTTTTTTTATACTGAATGAGCATGAAAAACGTCCTGTTTGCTTGTGCTGCAATATGCATTTTTTTCGCATGGCTAATGCCAGTCCATTACCGACCTTGGGTCACCTATACCGGTGAGCTATATGCGTTTATCTCCCTGATGTTTTTGATGGTGGCCTGCGTCAAAGACAAATTTTATCTTCCTAAAATTGGCTTGCCCTTTTTAGCTTTGGCCGTGTTGCCTTTTATTCAATTGGCATTCGGCCATGTGTACTTTTTTAGTATCGCATTCCTCGGATTTCTGTACATCGCTGCTTTTTGGCTCGCAATGACCTTGGGCTTTAATCTGTCTCGAGGTCCAGAACAGCGTGCAAAAACTTTTCGTTATTTAAGTTTTAGCTTCTTAATTTCAGGTGTGGCAACTGGTTTGGTTGCGATTTGCCAAGCGCTGAATTTTGATGAGCCTTTAAATGCCATCATGATGAATATCAGTGGTACGACGCGTCCATTTGCCAATTTTGCCCAGCCCAACTTAATGGCAACCTTCTTGCTCATGGCCTTAATGGCAACGCTGTATTTATATGAGAAAAAAGCCCTTGCCACACGTTGGTTAGTGCTGGCCGCCTTGCCGATTTTAATCGGTGTTGTACTGAGTCAATCGCGTACCTCATGGGTCGCGAGTATTTGCATTCTGCTGTACCTTGCCTACCAACAATTCCGCCATCAGGTTCGTTTACGCTGGTTTTATAGTCTAGCGTGGTTTGGTCTGTTTATCGGCTTAATTGTGGTGCTTCCACATGTGACACAATTACTGGCCGACAGCGCCAATATGAACGTGATTCAAGGTCGTGATCTGGCTCAACGTGCCGGTGGCGATATGTCTCGCTTGGCGATTTGGCAACAGATGGTGCATGCAGTCGCCGCACAGCCGTGGTTTGGCTATGGTTGGTACCAAACCAGTACCGCTTTTGTCAGCATCTCAGAGCATTTCCAAGGACCTGTGTGGATTCGTAGCGCACATAACTTTGTCCTCGATTTTATTCTATGGAATGGCTTTATCGTTGCGATTCCATTTTTTGCTTATCTGGCGTATTGGCTCATTCAATTACACCGCCAAGTGAACTCAGCGGAGTCTGTGGTTGCCTTGTTGATGCTCGGTGCATTCATCATTCACATGATGCTCGAATTTCCACAAAATTATGCATTCTTCTTGATTCCTGCAGGCTTTATTTTGGGTACGCTACAAGCGCAATATGCACAAACCAAAACCGTAGCACTGCCTGCACTGGGCAATAAACTGATTTTGGTTTTTGGTTTAGCCATGTTGGCCTTGGTCTACCGTGATTACGACACGCTGGTGCCGAAGTTGGGCAATGTCTATAAAAATGAACTACAGCCTGAAAAAATCACCAATCATGATCGAATTTATGTACTAACCGAATTGGATCAACGGATTAATTTTATTCTGATTGATCCGTTTACCCAGTTAAGCCCACAACAACTGCAAATGGCAGGTGAAATGGCACGTAGCTATCCAACCCGTTATCACATCATTAAATACGCTAAAATGCTGGCATTTAATGGTTATGAAGCCGAAGCGAAACATCAGCTCAAACTACTGGCGATTATCCAAAAAACGGATATGGACTATGACAGCTTACTTAACGGTGCGCCAAAGCAACCTTAAGGCTGTTTAAGCACATAAAAAAAAGCGCCTTGAGGCGCTTTTTTTTATGCTTTCGATGGCATTGACTGCATGACTTAGTCAAATAAGCGATCTAAAAACGATTTTTTCTTCGGAGAAGATTTACCGCCTTCTTCACTTTCCATACTCGCTTGTAATTCTTTGAGTAACTCACGTTGACGAGTAGTCAAATTCACAGGTGTTTCCACCACAATACGGCAAAGTAAATCACCTTGCATGCTGGTACGTACAGGTTTTACCCCTTTGCCACGTAAACGGAATAACTTACCAGTTTGCGTACCTTCAGGCACTTTCAAGCTGACACGGCCATCGAGTGTTGGAATCTGAATTTCTTTACCTAAAGCCGCATCAGCAATGCTTACAGGCACGTCCATATACAGATCTGCACCATCACGTTGGAAAATCTCGTGTTCACGGACAACCACTTCTACGTACAAGTCGCCTGATTGGCCGTCACGAATCGCTTCGCCTTTACCGCTTAAACGTACGCGATCGCCATTGTCTACGCCTGCAGGAATAGTGACTTCCAAAGTTTGCTGACGGTCAGACACACCTGAACCATGACATGTATTACATGGGTTCTTAATGATTTTGCCTTGACCACGGCACGTATTACAGGTTTGCTGTACAGAGAAGAAACCTTGCTGCATACGCACTTGACCCGCGCCATGACAGGTTTTACAGGTTTCAACGTCGTTAGGATTTTTAGAGCCTTTACCATCACAAGTTTCACACGGCGCAGGCGCAGTGAACGTAATGGTTTTTTTCACGCCCTTCACCGCTTCTTCAAGGGTGAGTTCCATCACATAACGTAAGTCTGAACCACGGCGTGCGCGTTGCTGACCACCACGGCCACCACCACCAAAAGCACCACCGAAAATGTCGCCGAACTGGCTGAAAATGTCTTCAGCGCTGAAACCACCGCCAAAGCCACCACCGCCGCCCATACCGCCTTCAAATGCTTGATGGCCCATACGGTCGTACATGCTACGCTTTTCGCTGTCTGAAAGAACTTCATAAGCTTCAGCAGCTTCTTTGAATTTCTCTTCAGCTTCTGGGTTATCTGGGTTACGGTCAGGGTGATACTTCATCGCCAACTTACGGTAGGCTTTTTTAATTTCATCATCACCTGCGGTTTTAGATACGCCTAAAACCTCATAATAATCACGTTTAGCCATGTCTGGCGATGCTCCTCACGGAATTTATTTAATACTGGGCTGTGGTCTGAAATTGGGGGATCAAACCATTTTTTCAAGGGTCAGCGATGAAAAAAATAAAGACGAGTTAAAAAACTGCTTTATTTTTAAAGAATTTAGATAAGCCTTGTACCCATGCATTTAACAAATATAAAAATGCAATGGCACTAAAAATAACGCCAGCAACAGTGCAACCTGTTACCCATAGCGCGCTGTCCCAATAAAAGAAGAAGAGTGGAATAAACCAAAGTGCTGCAAACAAAGCCAAAATAGTGAAAATTACGATACTACGCATCACCCAAAATGCCTGTGCTTGTAACCAAACTTCAGCGGAATCGACCTGTGTGACTTTACGTGCCAGCCAATACGCTAACACCCCACTAACCACGGTAAAAATCGCCAAAAACATGAAGACGTAAGAAATCGCAATATAGCGCCGATACTTGATCAGTTTATCTGTCGTCATGTCTGATTTAACCCCATACACTGCCCTGTGAATCTTTACCCCGAACAGTGTTTGTCTTATAAAAATTTTCAGCAAAGATTTAGGTGCTACTATATTGAAAAAAACAATATTTCGCACCCATTTTTACACTTTCTCAGGACTTTTTTTCACCTTAAACCACTGTGCATACAAGGCTGGCAAGAAGAATAATGTTAACAGTGTCGCAACAATCAAACCGCCCATAATCGCAACGGCCATCGGACCGAAGAAAATACTGCGCGATAATGGAATCATGGCCAAAACCGCAGCCAATGCTGTGAGTACAATCGGACGACAACGACGTACCGTCGCATCCAGAATTGAATCCCAAGGATCATGCCCTGCTTGGATATCTTGTTCAATCTGATCAATCAAAATCAGTGAGTTTCGCATGATCATCCCTGACAGCGCGATGGTGCCCAACATGGCCACAAAACCAAATGGCTTATTAAAAAGTAGCAAGAATAAAACTACGCCAATAATGCCCAGTGGTGCAGTCAAAAACACAATAAAGGTTCGCGACATACTTTTGAGCTGAATCATCAGCAAGGTCAGCACCACAGCAAGGAACATTGGCATACCTGCATTCACAGAAGATTGACCTTTTGCAGACTCTTCTACTGTGCCACCCACTTCCAGCAAATAACCATTTGGTAGTGCTGCACGCAATTTTGCCAATGGCTCTGCAAGCTCATTGACCACCGTTGCAGGCTGTAGTTGACTACGAATATCCGCCCGTACAGTAATGGTCGGTAACCGATTACGATGCCAGATCAAACCGTCTTCAAACGCATATTCAATTTTAGCAATTTGCGCTAAAGGTACAGATTGACCTGACGCCGTAGGTACAGCCAAACTACTGAGTGAACCTACATCAACACGGTCAACTTGGTCGCCGCGCATACGGATTTCAATCAAATCACGTTTTTCACGGTATTGATTGACTGATGCACCGCTAATTGCACTGCTTAAGAAATTAGATAAATCTAAACTGCTGATGCCCAATTGGCGTGCACGATCTTGATCAATGTCTAGTTGAATAACTTTACTTGGCTCGCCCCAATCTAAATGGACATTGGTACTATTTGGATTCGCACTAATTGTAGCTGCGACTTTTTGTGCCCATTCACGCACTACGTCCAAGTTTTCACCTGAGACTCGAAATTGTAATGGATAGCCCACAGGTGGGCCATTTTCCAATAAAGACACCCGTGTACGCGCCTCAGGTAACAGCACACGAATTTTGTCACTCAAATTACGGCGAATTTCATCTCGATCATCGAGTGATGATGCCAGCACGACAAATTGTGCAAAGCTAGCCTGTGGTAATTGTTGATCTAAGGGCAAATAGAAACGTGGTGAACCAGTGCCGACATAAGCCACAAAGTTATCAATGCCTTGTTGTTTCGATAAAAAATGCTCGACTTTACGTACAGCAGCTTCAGTGGCTTTTAAAGATGCCCCTTCTTCAAGTTTAATATCGACTAAAATTTCGGCACGGTTCGACGGTGGGAAAAATTGTTGTGGCACCAGTTTAAACATCATCACTGACAACACAAAAATGGCCACCGTGGTTGCAATCACAGTTTTACGATAGGTCACACAAATATTCACCCATCGCTTAAAGCCCTGATAAAACTTGGTTTGATAAGGATCATGATGCTCACCAGCATGATGAACCACAGGTGCAGGCTCAGGTTGTTTTCTTAAACGTGCCAACAAGCGTGCATACCACGGCGCTTTTTGTACCAGGTCTTTATTAAAATCGGGGAGCAGTTTGTCTCCTAAATAAGGCACAAATAGGACTGCCGCAAACCACGACACAATCAGTGCAATCGTGACCACTTGGAAAATTGAGCGGGTATATTCACCAGTACTCGATGCAGCCGTGGCAATCGGTAAAAAGCCCGCTGCAGTAATCAAGGTTCCCGTTAACATTGGAAATGCTGTGGTACGCCATGCATGACCAGCCGCTTGTATACGGCTATAGCCTTGCTCCATTTTAATTGCCATCATTTCTACGGCAATAATGGCGTCATCGACCAACAGACCCAAGGCTAGAATTAAAGCCCCTAGAGAAATTTTGTGTAAGCCGACATCGAGCATATTCATGCCCGCAAAGGTCATGGCCAAGACCAATGGAATGGAAAATGCCACCACCAATCCTGTACGAAAGCCCAAAGAGAAAAAGCTCACCAGCAGAACAATAATCACCGCTTCTGCCAAGACTTTCATGAACTCGTTTACACTGCGCTTTACTGCCACAGGCTGGTCTGAAACCTTCTGTAATTTCATGCCCAGTGGTAATGATTTTTGCAGTTGTGCAAATTCAGTTTCGAGGTTTTTCCCCAATGCCAGAATGTCTCCACCCTTGCGCATAGACACCGCAATACCAATGCCATTTTCACCCATAAAACGCATACGAGGCTGTGCTGGATCGCTAAAGCCACGGTAAATATCAGCCACATCGCCCAATTGAATGGTTTGACCATTTACCAGTAAGGGCATTTTTTTCAGTTCTTCAACCGTTTTTAAACTACCACTGGCACGCACTTGAATGCGGTCTGACTGCGTTTCAAAAAAGCCTGCACTGGCCACTGTATTTTGCTGTTGTAAGGCTTGCTGAATCGCAGAAACAGGCACACCCAATTGGGCAGCCTTGGTATTGGACATTTCAATCCAAATCTTTTGATCTTGTAGGCCAATCAAATCGACTTTGCTGACATCCCGCACGCGTTGCAATTGCAGTTGTAAACGGTCGGCATAGTCTTTCAGCGTGGCATAGTCAAAGTCTTTGCCTGTCAGTACATAAATATTGCCAAAGGTATCGCCAAATTCATCATTAAAAAATGGCCCTTGCACCCCACTAGGCAACTGATGACGAATGTCATTCACCTTTTTACGCACCGTATACCAAACGTCTGGAATATCTTTTGAACGCAAAGAATCTTTGGCAACAAAGGTCACCATAGACTCACCTGGACGTGAAAACGCCATAATGCGCTCATAATTGCCCGTGGTCATGAGTTCTTTTTCAATGCGATCTGTGACTTGTAAAGACACCTCTTCCGCTGTTGCACCCGGCCAATAGGTCTGAATGATCATGACCTTAAAAGTAAATGGCGGGTCTTCACTTTGTGCTAATTTCGAGTATGAAAATACCCCAACGATGCCCAAGAGGATCATAAAATAAAGGACCAAACCTTTATTTTTGAGCGCCCATTCCGACAGGTTAAAATTCATTTTTAACCCCCAGCTCGAACAGTCACCGCACGATTTTCTCGGTCAATCGGACGTATTTTTTGTTTATCTCGTAATAAATGCACACCGCCAATCACCACATAATCTGAAGGTGCTAAACCACTCAACACAGGTACGCTGTCACGGCCATAGGCACCTAAGCTCACAGGGACTTTATGTACCGTATTGTCCGCTTTCACCGTTAACACATAGGCTTGTTGCCCTTGTGCAGACACACTTGATAATGGAATGTTTAAGGTTTCATGAGTCGCAGTATTTAAAAATACCCGTGCACTTTGTCCCAGTTGAATCACACCTGAGCCTTCACGCAAAGCGACTTTGACACGATACGTGCGCGACTGATCCGCTGCAGGTGCAATTTCACGGACATAGGCTTGAAACTTTTCTTCAGGCTTCGACCACAGACTCACTTCTGCAACTTGCCCTGTTTTTATGCTTGAAATGAGCTGCTCAGGTACACCCACCACGACATCTCGCTCACCATCAATCGCCAGCTGATACACCGCCTGCCCTGCAGACACCACTTGCCCAACTTCTAAATTACGCTGTGTAATCACACCGTTTTTACTTGCAATTAATTGGTTATATTGCGTTTGGTTTGCGCTGGCGTCGTCATTTGATTGCGCTTGTTTTAAACTCGACATCGCTGCTTTATATTGATTTTCAACAGCATCATATTGTGAACGGCTAACAGCATTCATTGGCAGTAATTGCTGATAACGCTTGAGTTCATCACCTGCTATTTTGGCAGCAGATTGCGCACTTTCTAATTGCGCACGCGTGGCATTTTTTTGTAATTCTGCATCTTTTACATCTAAACGCGCTAAGACCTGCCCAACTTTGACCTGATCACCGACATCCACATAACGTTCGACCACCTGCCCTGCGACACGAAAAGCCAACGCAGTTTGTTGGCGCGCTTGCACTTCACCTGCATAGCTTTTTTGCTCAGCATGACTGCTACTTGCTTGCGCCACCATGACCAAAGGAACTTCCTGTTCCGTAGGTGCATCATGATGACTACACCCCCACAAGGTCACACTACAAACGATGATTATGCCTATACAGGCGGTCTTGATCGTACTCATGAACTTAGGCTCTTATCTAAAGTTGTTTTTTCAGGCAATATAGACGAAATTAAAATGGTTATTTTTTAATTAATAAACTATACGGCACATTAATTACCTATTTAAGGTAAAATCAATGACTTTAATGACATTTTGGAAACTTTTTTAGCAAATGACTGCTGGCCGACCGAAAGATTTAGAAAAACGTAAACGGATTTTAGATGCCGCAAAAATTCTATTTTTAGAATGTGGTTACCACGGCTGTAGCATGAATAAAATTGCACAAAAAGCCGATGTCACCAAACTGACGGTATATAACCATTTTCAAGACAAAGAAAGCTTGTTTACCTGTGCAATTGCAGAAACCTGTGATTCTCTGATTAATGCTCGTCCAATGGTATTAAGCCCTGATAGTAATTTCATTCAAGCATTTATCAGTGCTTGTGAGCTCACCTTAAATTTAGTGAATTTACCCGAAGCACTCAAAATGGAATATTTATTGTTGGAGTTGGCTTCACAGCATAATCCACTGGCACAGCAGTTTTATAATGCATCTCATCAAAAACTCAGTGCCTTATGGCAAAACTTTTTTGACCAAGCCGTGGCGCTAAAGTTTATTCAACCTGCTGCTGAGCGTGAACATCTGCTGTTATTGTTTTCTTTACTGTTAGGTATGCGCCACCATGAAGTCCTCATGGGAGTCCGTGAAATCCCCAATCCTCAAGAGCAGGAACAGATTATTCAATCCGCGCTAAAGTTATTTTTACTGCGCTATTCGCCTCAAGCCTAGCTGGCATTTAGCTTAAACCTTCACATTCTGCTGTTTTGGCATTCAGTTTGCTAATTAATACACAAAACAAATCCGACTTTTGTCGAGGTTTCACTTGGCAAGACCAAGATTCGCGCTATAGTCAAAATCAAGGACATACGGAGAATGTAGAATGATTCAACAAATTGATGCTCCACTAAGAGAAGATGTACGCCTGCTGGGAAATTTATTGGGTGAAACCCTGAAACAGCAGGCTGGACAAGATTTGTTTAATCAAATTGAACAAATTCGTGCCTTGGCCAAGGGTGCACGTGATGGTCAAGCCGAAGCAGAAAAAGAACTCGAAAAATTATTTTTAAGCCTAGAAGACCATGAAATTCTGCCGCTTACCCGCGCTTTTACCCACTTTCTAAATTTTGCCAATATTGCAGAACAATATAATGTGGTGCGTAGCCGTCGCCAAAGCGAATTTGATGAGCACGCTCCATCACCAAATCCTTTAGATCACTTATTTCAAAAATTTAAAGATCGCGACATCAGTTCAGAAACGCTGTATCAACAAATTTGCGAACTCAAAATTGAATTGGTCTTAACTGCGCATCCAACAGAAGTCAGCCGTCGCACCTTGATTCAAAAATATGACGGCATCAATGACTGTTTATTTAAAATGGATCAGCAAAAACTCACGCCACGTGAACGCAGCGCAGTTTTAGATGATTTAAAACAATTGATTTGCTCTGCTTGGCAAACTGATGAAATTCGTCAGCACCGCCCGACTCCAGTAGATGAAGCCAAATGGGGCTTTACCACTATTGAGCAAACCTTATGGAATGCTGTGCCGAAGTTTATGCGTGAATTGGACGGCATGGTGGCAGAACATTGTGGTCAATCTTTACCTCTCACCATCGCGCCAGTTCGCTTTGCCTCTTGGATGGGCGGTGACCGTGACGGCAACCCCAATGTCACCCATGACATCACTCAAGAGGTGCTGTGGTTATCTCGTTGGAAAGCTGCTGATTTATATGTGCGTGATATTGAAGCCCTGCGTTGGGAACTGTCGATTGAACAATGTAGCGATGAACTACGAACAGCCTTAGGCAAAGAACACGCTGAACCCTACCGCGAATATTTACGTGACACACGCCAACGCCTGAAAGCCACACGTTTTTGGCTGACAGAAAAACTACGTGGCCATGATGCCGACGACAGCCAAGTGATTAAAAGTAAGGATGAACTGCTTCAGCCGCTTTTACTCTGCTATCGTTCGCTCATCGCATGCGATTTGCCTGAAATTGCCAACGGTAAACTGTTGGACTTCATTCATCGCGTAAATTGCTTTGGTATTGAATTATTAAAGCTGGATATTCGTCAGGAATCTGGGCGCCATCGCCAAGCGATTTCTGCCATTACCGAATACTTGGGCTTAGGTAATTTTGAAACATGGACAGAACAAGCACGACAAAATTTCTTGCTCCAAGAACTTCAAAGCAAACGTCCATTATTACCTAAACATCTGAGTGAGCCTGAAGGTAGTCTGATTTGCCATCCAGATGTGCAAGAAGTGTTTGCGACCATGCGCACATTGGCCTCACAGCCAAGTGAAAGTTTGGGAGCTTATATTATTTCCATGGCCGAATACCCAAGTGATGTATTGGCAGTATTATTACTGCAAAAAGAAGCGGGCATTTTACATCCCTTACGTGTCGTTCCTTTATTTGAAACCCTCAAAGATTTAGATGGCGCATCTAAAACCATGAACACCCTATTTAATATGCATTGGTATAAACAGCATATTCAGGGTAAACATGAAGTGATGATCGGCTATTCGGACTCAGCCAAAGATGCTGGCTTTATGTCTGCCAATTGGGCACAGTACCGTGCGCAAGAAGAACTGACTGAAATTGCTAAAAATCATGCAGTGCAGTTGACCTTATTCCATGGTCGTGGCGGTTCAATTAGTCGCGGTGGTGCACCAACTCAACAAGCTTTGTTCTCTCAACCGCCAGGTTCCATCTCTGGGGCTATTCGTGTAACCGAACAAGGCGAAATGATCCGCTTCAAATTTGGTTTAGAAGGCATTGCGCTCCAAAATCTTGAGATCTATACCGCGGCTACGCTCGAAGCTACATTGCTTCCACCACCAGTGCCGAAACCAGAATGGCGCGAGCTCATGCACAGCATGACGGACCTCTCTGTACAGGTCTACCGCCAAACAGTGCGTGAAAACCCACACTTCGTGAAATACTTACGTACGGTTACCCCTGAACTCGAACTACAAATGCTACCGTTGGGTTCACGCCCAGCCAAACGTAAAGTCAGTGGCGGGATCGAATCTTTACGCGCGATTCCATGGGTATTTGCATGGACACAAATCCGTTTGATGCTCCCTGCATGGTTAGGTACAGGTGCAGCCATTAACCAAGTGCTCGACCAAGGCCAAAAAGCCATGCTTGAGGACATGCTACATCAGTGGCCTTATTTCCAAACCTTAATTGATATGTTGGAAATGGTGCTCTCCAAAGCAGACAGTCATGTGGCTTTATATTATGAAGCGCATCTGACTCAAGATGAAGATTTGAAAGTTTTAGGTGAAGAGCTACGTCAACGTTTACGTGATGCGGTGCAAACACTTTTAGCGCTCAAAGGTGAATCTAAACTGCTCAGTAGCAATGATGTTTTAGATCAATCCATGAAAGTGCGTAAGCCATATTTATTACCATTGCATCTGCTCCAAGCTGAATTAATGAAACGACGCCGTGCTTACTTGGCCAATTGTCAGGCAGAAAATACCCCTGTCGATCATGCACTGATGGTCAGCATTGCAGGTATTGCTGCTGGGCTACGCAATACAGGCTAAGTTAAACACTGTATTTTTTTAGCATAAATAAAGCACATCGCCATGATGTGCTTTATTTATAAGCGATTGCAAGAAACATCCACAATTTATTTATATCAAGAATAAGATTTATTTATAACTAAACAGCTCGATACAATTGGCGATTAATAACTGATTTCACTTTATTTTTAAATACCAAAACTTTTACCATGCGGTAAAACAATCGAAAAGTCAGTACATTAGTTTTAACGTTTTTTTTACTCAATGATTAAATCTTCCAAAAAAGAAGCGTATGATGTGCACAATTTATCTTTTGAGTGCTCATTTTATGTCCAGTTGGTTTCCCAAATGGCGTCCGTATAAAGACAGTATTGATGCACGTCCTGTAGGCACTAATGAATATTTGCCCCCTGCACAAAGTGTAGTTTTGGGCATACAACATGCCTTTGCAATGTTTGGGGCAACGGTACTTGCACCCTTCTTAATGGGTTTTGATCCAAACCTCGCAATTTTGATGTCAGGTCTATGTACCGTACTCTTCTTCTTTATGACGGGTGGTCGTGTACCTAGCTATTTAGGTTCAAGTTTTGCCTTTATTGGGGTGGTTATTGCTGCCACAGGCTATGCAGCCTCTGGTACTGGTGCTCCAAATGCCAATATTGCCATGGCTGCTGGCGGGATTATTGCCTGCGGTGTGCTCTACACGATTTTTGGTTTTATCGTGATGGCTACGGGTACACGCTGGATTGAAAAACTTATGCCACCTGTAGTAACAGGTGCTGTAGTAATGATTATTGGTCTTAACCTTGCACCAGTCACTGTTAAAGGCGTAATGGGTAATAACTTTAATATGTGGATGTCATTGGTTACTGTGCTTTGTATGGGTTCTATTGCCGTATTCACCAAAGGCCTTTTACAACGCTTATTACTATTGGTGGGCTTGCTTTCAGCATATTTCATCTACTTTATCGTATCGAATGTAATGGGATATGGCACACCAATCAACTTTACGCCAATCCAACAAGCGGCTTGGTTTGGTATTCCACAGTTCCATTCACCAGAATTTAATGTCAATGCCATGCTAATTATTGCACCGATTGCATTGATTTTAGTGGCTGAAAACTTAGGTCATATTAAAGCAGTTGGCGCAATGACAGGCGAAAACCTCGATCCACATATTGGTAAAGCTTTTGTCGCTGATGGTGTTGCAACGACTTTATCGGGTAGTGTGGGTGGCCCTGGGATGACCACTTATGGTGAAAATATTGGCGTCATGGCGGTTACACGCGTTTATTCAACGATTATTTTTGTTGTCGCGGGTATTTTCGCAATCTTCTTAGGCCTGTCACCAAAATTTGGTGCAATCATTCATACCATTCCGAGTGCGATTTTAACTGGTGCATCTATTGTGGTGTTTGGTTTAATTACCATTGCTGGTGCCAAAATTTGGATTGAAAACAAAGTCGATTTTTCACAAAACAAAAACCTCATGGTAGCTGCGGTTACGATTATTTTAGGTACGGGTGACTTTGCACTACAATTTGGTAGCTTTAACCTAGGTGGTATTGGTACTGCAACTTTCGCAGCCCTTATTCTCAACTGGTTCTTTAGCCTTGCAGACAAATCTAAATAATTGAACAATATTTTAAGCAGCCAAATGGCTGCTTTTTTTATGCCTATAGAGTGCATATTTGGCTTATTCGATATGAGTAAAACCTCTAAAGGTCCAACTTAAAGCGACCTTATAATGCTTCAGGACGACCAAAGTAATAACCTTGGAATGCCGTACAGCCATTGTCTTTGAGTAATTGGAACTGTTCTAAAGTTTCCACACCCTCTGCAACAACGTTTAACTCTAATGCTGCCGCCAAAGCAATAATAGTTTTTACAATCGCTAAATCACGCGGGTTTTCACTAATATGTTCAACAAAAGCGCGGTCAATTTTCAATTGGCGTAGAGGCAACATTCTTAAATAATTTAAAGATGAATACCCTGTCCCAAAGTCATCCATAGAAAAGTTAAAACCCGCTTCAATGAGGCGATGCATTTTAGCGATTGAACTGTCCATGTCGGTATAAAACATACTTTCGGTCAGTTCCAAGCGTAAACGGCTTGGACAAATACCGTATGCATGAACCAACTGAATGACCTCTTGATCAAAATTAATTGCTCTAAATTGCCCGACACTAATATTGACTGAAATTGTCCAATGCGCACATTCGGGGATATCACGCCATGCTTGTAACTGCTGACATGCCATGTTGAGAACTTTTTGACCTACTTCATGAATCATGCTGGATTTTTCAATCTCAGCCATAAAATGTCCAGGTAAAACCAAGCCTTTTTCAGGATGTTGCCAACGAATTAAAGCTTCATAACCAATAATCTGCTGGGAATCATTGACGATTCGTTGATAGTACAGTTCAAACTCGTCATGTTGTAATGCACGACTTAAGTCATTAATTAATTTTGCTTTCAATACAATGCTTTCTTCAATTAAAGGATCAAAAACCGCAATACAATTTTTACCATTGCCTTTGGCATGATACAGCGCCATATCGGCATATTTTAAAAAGGCATTTTCAGATAAATTAAAGTCTTTAAAAATAAATACGCCACTACTGGACGTGGTATGAACACTTTGCTCATTTAAAAAATAGGGTTTATTTAATTCTGTTTTGAGCTTATTCGCCACCTGCAATACCGCGTCATGCGCTTCTTCATATTGCATGGATAAATTCGACACGATCACCAAAAACTCATCGCCACCTAAGCGAATAATCGAATTAGGCTGTGGGGTGTTAAGTAAAAGACGGGTAGCCACCATTTTCAGTAGGCTATCCCCTACACTGTGCCCTAATGTGTCATTAATATTTTTAAAATTATCCAAATCCAGCATGATCATCGCGCTATACATGCCATTGCTACGATTAGAAGCAATTACTTGCTTCATATAATCTTGCATATAGCGCCGATTAGGCAGACTGGTTAACTCGTCATGCAAGGCCATGTAGCGGGCATGATCTTCGGACTGTTTGAGCTGCGTAATATCCGTTCGAATTGCAATGTACTGTTGCAACATGCCGTGCCGATCTTTAAGAGGAACGATCGTGGTGTCCACCCAATACAGTTCACCCTGCTTATTTCGATTACAAATTTCACCATTCCAGATTTTGCCTTGAGCAATGGTGCCCCACATTTGCTTAAAGAAACTACGTGGATGGCAACCTGAATTAATAATTTTATGCGTAGAACCCAGCAATTCCTCACGTGAATATTTAGAAATATCACAGAATTTCTGATTCACATGGGTAATTACGCCTTGAGTATCTGTAATCGCAACAATTGAATGTGCATCAATAGCAACTTGATAGTTTTCAAGCTCATTAACGATCTTGCTATATTGAAATTGGGAATCCATAGGCAATAAAAAGTGACTTTAGTCATGGACATAAGGCATGCATTATTTCATTTTTAATGTGAATGTTAAATGAAATATTAAGCTTATCTGCAAACTATCCCATATTGCAGTAAAAATTTGATTTTTCACTGCAATATGACCTGCCAATTATGGACGTAGCTCCTTTAACTCGCGTTGAATAAAATGATGAATCATTTCGCGATAAATATGCTCAATTAAATTTGGATCTACACCTTGATCTTGTGCCGCACCACGAACTTTCTTAATCACATCTTCCACACGCTCTGGAGATTGTACATCGTGCGTTGTACGTTTAAATCGAACAGCTTGATCGACATAAAACTGACGGGCTGAAATAAGCTCAATTAAAGCATGGTCAATCACATCGATTTGAGCACGCGCCTGTTCCAAATTTTCAACCTTATCTTTCTTCATTCTTCCTTAACTCATTCTCAGCAATGTTTTCACTTTTATACTTCTCTTCTAACACATTACTGAAAATACTTTCAATCATCCATACGCGATATAAGCTATTAAATACATAACTTTGCCCATCAATTCTGAGCTCAAGTACTGGAAAGTCTGGCTGTGATTTCATTTCACAATGCATGTCATTTTCAGCTAATTTACCCACTACATCTTCAGTGCTAAACGTGGTCAGTTCTAATTCTTGTTGTAACTGTTGAAAATGGGGCTTAAATGATAGGTCTTTGCCCTTGCACCATACTGCATGCAAGATTTTGTACATGGCATCAATGCGTTGCTCTTCAGGCACACTGTAGTACAAATTGGCCATCTGCACTGTTGCCTGCTGGTCTGGACGACAGAACGGCGTAAAACTGACTCCCGTTCGTTTAGACAAACGTGTTGCCAAGCCCCAATCAAATAAATCGCGGCCGTGATAACTCAGCGGATAAATATTCAGGCGAATATTATAATAGTCTGCCAGCTCTTCTTTGATATAAGCCAAAAGTAGCCACGAAATCGGATCTTCTAAGGCCACATATAAATCTAGCTCTGGGTCGAGTGCTTGAATTTCATTGAGCTCTTCAGCATCACTAATCAGATGTTCGCGCCATTCGATGTGGTTAATTAAAAAAATAGGATTATCCGTCAGGAGTTTTTGCTGACGCAAACGGCGGGTTAAGCGCAATAAATCATCAACTGCATGATATTTACGCTCCCCAAATTCAAAATAACTGGCCAATACTGGCGTGTCGTTAAAAATACGTTCTTCAAAATGTTGTGCACGATGATGTTTGCTGGCCATGGCATATAAAGTACGTAATTTGCCATCTTGCTTTTGCCACAGCATGTGAAACACATCTTCTAATAAATAGAGAAAATCTTGCCCACGTAAGGGGGTATTTTTTAAGATTGTTTCGGCCTGTAATAAGGCTTCTGGTTTGGGTTGTTCTGGCGTTTCGTGAAAACTAAAGCGATGTTGCTTCGATAAAATTTGCGCATCATTTAAACAATAATTATGCCACTCAGCTTCTGACATGTGATTGGGTGCTTCTGCTGAACGATTAGAAATAATCACCTTAAGCGGTTTTAGTTCATCACTCAAAATGTCTTCTAACTGAGGCAATTGCTGCGCCGTCAAATAACTATAGACATCATCTAAACGCAAATAGACGCTTAAACCTTGCTCTGTGGACAACACCGCTTGACGTGACGGTTTATTGTAAAACCATCCCGATCGGATTGGATCAAACCAACGGCGTAACAGTGACATGAATTTAAGCCTCAATAAACAAAGCCATGCGATCATGATGATATCGCACAGTTTTATCTCCCGATGTGGGAATATGAAATTAGTTTATAACCCTCAGCCAAATTTATAGCAACTCAAGTCACAATGTTCAATGTTTCGCGGGTGGCGGGCAACATCAATCAAATTAGCCGTTGATCATTTGCCCACTAGTTTATCAGTTCAAGCTTCAGATACCTACTTGTAAAATTGCCTGCCACATCTACTACAGCCTAAACTTAGACATAAAAAAGCACGCTTATTTCGCGTGCTTTTTTATGGGTTTATTGAAAGATTAGATCTCTCTTACTGCACCTTTGGCAGCACTTGTAGCATGCATTGCATAAGCTTTGAGTGCTTTCGAAATTTTACGTGGACGCTCTTTCGCAGGCTTCCAACCTTTCGCTTCTTGTTGCGTACGGCGATGCGCCATTGTTGCATCGTCTACTGCCAAGTGAATGGTACGGTTTGGAATATCAATTTCGATACGGTCACCATCTTCAACCAAGGCAATTGCACCGCCTTCAGCTGCTTCAGGAGAAACGTGGCCAATTGAAAGACCTGAAGAACCGCCTGAGAAACGACCATCTGTTACCAGTGCGCAGTCTTTACCTAAGCCTTTCGATTTTAAATAGCTGGTTGGGTAAAGCATTTCTTGCATACCTGGACCGCCTTGCGGGCCTTCGTAGCGGATAAGAACCACATCACCTGCAACGATTTTACCACCTAGGATCGCTTCTACTGCATCATCTTGGCTTTCAAATACGCGTGCTGTGCCGTTGAATTTTAAGATCGATTCATCTACACCCGCAGTTTTTACGATACAGCCATCAAGCGCAATGTTACCGTAAAGCACTGCCAAACCGCCGTCTTTAGAGAAAGCATGTTCTGCATTGCGGATGACGCCCTTTTCACGATCGCCGTCTAAACGTGAGTAGTAACGGTCTTGTGAGAAGGCAGTTTGTGTTGGTACACCGCCTGGCGCAGATTTGAAGAAATTATAAACATCTTCATCTTCAGTGCGGATAATGTCCCACTTATCCAAAGCGTCTTTTAAGGTTGGCTCATGTACAGTACTCACAGAAGTATCTAATAAGCCTGCACGGTCTAATTCACCCAAGATTGACATGATGCCACCTGCACGGTGTACATCTTCCATGTGAACGTCTTGTTTCGCTGGTGCAACTTTACATAGCACAGGTACTTTACGTGATAAACGGTCAATATCGTCCATCGTAAAGTCTACTTCTGCTTCGTGTGCAGCAGCTAAAAGATGCAATACCGTATTGGTTGAACCGCCCATTGCGATGTCTAAAGTCATGGCATTTTCATAGGCTGCTTTAGGAGCAATATTACGCGGTAACACGCTGTAATCATTTTGTTCGTAGTGACGTTTAGTAATCTCTACGATTAACTGACCTGCTTTTTCGAATAATTTTTTACGGTTGGCATGTGTTGCAAGTGTTGAACCATTGCCCGGCAAAGATAAACCTAATGCTTCTGTTAAGCAGTTCATTGAGTTTGCCGTGAACATACCTGAACATGAACCGCATGTTGGACATGCAGAGCGTTCATATTCTTTTACTTCTTCGTCAGTAAAGTTGTCATCAGCCGCTACGATCATGGCATCAACAAGGTCAATTGCATGTTCATTGCCACGGATTTTAACTTTACCCGCTTCCATTGGACCGCCTGATACAAACACCACTGGAATGTTCAAACGCATTGATGCCATTAGCATCCCTGGGGTGATTTTGTCACAGTTAGAGATACATACCATTGCGTCTGCACAGTGTGCATTCACCATGTATTCAACTGAGTCTGCAATCAAGTCACGTGAAGGCAATGAATACAACATGCCGTCATGGCCCATTGCAATACCATCATCGACTGCGATAGTGTTGAATTCTTTGGCTACACCACCTGCTTGTTCAATTTGGCGCGCCACAAGTTGACCTAAGTCTTTGAGATGAACGTGGCCTGGTACGAATTGCGTGAATGAGTTAACGACCGCAATAATTGGCTTGCCGAAGTCTTCGTCTTTCATACCAGTTGCGCGCCATAAGCCACGCGCACCCGCCATGTTTCTTCCGTGTGTCGATGTTTTTGAACGATAATCAGGCATGGTGTTATTCCAACTATGTTTGTGCTGGAGTAAATGATCGCATTTACTCTGGCAAAATCTTTATGATTGTGAGCATGAAAACAGTTTAATTTTAAACATATCATAAAATAAGCTACTGTTATGCAAAGTAGCAGAAAATGCGTGTGACCGCTTAGATATGTCTATAATCGCTTCAATGCAAGCACAATAAATTTCTATCTAAAAACTACTATAACGCTATCATCAATGATTAAATACAAAACTTTCATGAATAATTTTTACAATTTGCATGAGTTTTATTTATATAAATACTGATCCAATGCCATAAAAAAAGCACTCCTCAGAATGCTTTTTTTATATGGTTAAAATTTAAAAGCTTACCAATTTACGGTAACTCGCCGATTGGGCGCTAAACATTGGATTTCACTTGAGCGTTTTAATTGCCCTTCACAGCTTTGGTATTCTCCTGTCGCGCCTTGTGCTGATACATGAATGCGATCAGCAGCAATTCCATTTTGGGTGAGCAATGCCGCCACAGTTTGTGCACGTCGTGCAGATAAATTTTGATTATAAGCAGCATGGCCTTTTCGGTCGGTATAACCTGTAATTTGAATCGGCTGATTACTGTTTTTTAATGCAGCTACCAATTCATTAAATTGAATAGACTGCTGCTCAATCGAGGATGCATCACTACGGTCAAATGCAAATAGAAAGTGAGCTGCATGCTTTTGTGGGCTTGGAGCTGGTACAACAGGAGGCGTTTCATTATTTGCGCCATACTGTGCTAAACCCTGACAAGCCTCGCCATGAATAACGTTCTGCCAAATAGTGTTGATCAAAATCAATTCGTAATTGGCATCTGCGGTAGTTTTGTGTTTCTGGAACTCGAATATCTAAAACATAGTTCCATTGGCGTACCGCAAACAACCCTTCACTAAACTGTGGATTACCCAGTAAGCGTCGAATTTGATCTTTAGTCAGCCCATTATCCAAACGCAGTACATCTGCATATTCATAACGATGCACTTGTTTTAAGTAACTATCTTTTGGCTCTGGAAAAGTCACATCCTCAGAGGCTTGGTTTAAATTTAGGTTTTCATTTGCCCATACTGATGATGCCATACCCACAACGATCAGGCCCATCATCGCAATCTTCTGTGTTCTATTCATTGTTATATTCTCTCTAATTGTTTGAATCTAAGAAAAGTGTAGATATCCCGTGTATTAATCAATCACACCACTGATACCAATTCGAACACTTGGATCACCTTGAGAGGCTGCTGCAACACCACCTGTTAATGACCAGCGACCATTGTCCGCTGTTTTACGTAAGGTCACACCAATTGCATTTTCACCACCGTGATAGGCCGCACCCACTGCATAAGTATATTTACCTGCAATATAAGGTGCGTTTTCTAAGGACATAGCTGCTACAATACCTGCATTTGCTGTTTTCTCTACATCATCAATTCGGTTATTGGTATTACGGAAACTTTGTTCTAAGCGGTCGCCTAACACATCGATTCTGTTATTGATGGTGCTATCCGCCTGATTGAGTGCACCCAACGCATCACCAACATTGTTATAGCTATTACTACCCGAACCATTGTTAATCACATAAGTTGGTGCCGTATAGGTTTTGGTATTGTCGTTATAGGTTGCGCCACCACCAAGGAAACTATTGAAGGCATTATTCGTTGCATTCAATTGTGAACCGTTCACCGCATCTGTAGATGTTGATGAAATGGCCCCCGGTGCAACATTGGTGACTTTATTGCCTCCTGCACTAATGCCACTATCTGTCACGCTCACCACTTTATTCGGGTCAGTATGAGCAATGGTGATGCCGTTGTTATTCACACTGGTGTTGCCAGCTTTGAACTCATTTGCGCTGACATTTCCACCGACACTCACGTTGTTGCTGACATTCACATTATCAAAATTAACATCCTTCGCCGTTGCAACTTGATAGTTCGTAGAACCATCGGTATTGGTCGATGGTGTAACGACAATATTTGCACCTTGTGTCACTGTGGTTTTGGCTTTGGTGGCTGCCGTATTTACGCTCGAAATTGCATCATTAATATTAGACCTCTTGCGAAAGTCCTTATTGCGAGTTTATTCGGTTTACCAGTGCAGCAATTAAGTTAATGCGTAAACCGAATCTTTTCCGTCTATTTCGATAGCGCTCACTCAATATTCTAAATGTTTTCAATTGACTATTGATGTGTTCGATCACAACTCGTATTTTTCCAATCAGTTTATTGTAATTTTTCTCAACACTAAATAAGGGGAAATTCTTCTTTTTCTTTATGGGCATCAATAATTTAAAGCCATGTTGCTCTAATCCGTAATACCCTAAATCGGTCATAACATATTCACAATGTTTAAATTTCTTAACCGTTTTTCTTGCCAGTGTAATGTCATGCTGACTGCCATTCGATATATCTAGCCCTATGATTTGTTTACTCTTCGGATGATAGATCACTTGAGCTTTTAGCGTATGTTTCTTTTTTTACCACTATAGAACTTACTCTGATTTTTTTTCGGGCGTTCGATTGAACATTCTGTCGCATCAATAATGACCCAGTTAAAGTGTTCTTCTACTGTGGTTATGCTTCGTTTTGGCAGGGTAAAACGTCTTGATTTCATCAATGCATTTTCAACTTTTTTAATCGTCCGATTCACATTACTTTCAGCAATATGGTAATTTGCCGCTAATTCCAGTTGAGTGCTGTAGTTTCGTAAGTAATTGAGAGTTAATAACAATTGATCCTCTATATCTAAAGTATGAGGTTGACCTGATTTCTTTTTGAGTGATTCTGCTTTTTCTAGAACGTCTACCATCTCAGTAAAAACTTGTCGAGGCACGCCAACCAAGCGTTTGAATTCAGAATCTGAAAAACGATTTAATTTCTGATATCTCATGAAATTTATATGGATGTGATTTTTACTTTCGCAAGAGATACCGTCTGAAACGTCAAGCAAATTATTGAGAATTCATGCTCAATAATCCGCTTGATAAGGTTGTTGGTGTTTGAGTACACCATAACAAAGATGAACCAACTTCCTCATCGCAGCTCCAATCGCCATCATTTTGGTTTTACCATTGGCCAATAATCTTTCATTCATCCCTCTAATGTGGGGATTATGCCGAGTTGCGACAATGGCTGCCATATATAAACCGGCACGTATTTTGGAAGAGCCCGCTTTGGATAAACGGCTTCTGCCATGAATGGAGCTACCTGATTGCTTTTGAATGGGGACCAAGCCAACAAAGGCGGCCGCTTGACTAGCGCTTTCAAAAGTATGGCTGCGCAAGAAACTAAGCATTAATAAACTGGTTCGATCTGCAATAGCTGGAATACTGCTGAGCAGTTCTTTATCATTTCTTAAATCAGGATTCTGATCGATATGAGCATCAATTTGCTGGTCGATACCCTGAATGTGCTTGTTTAACTGCCTAATACTCTTATGGATAGACTAAAGTACAGGTTCCATCGTGAAGGTAGACTCTGCTTTTTCCAAACGATTCTTTTCACGTTGTAAATCTTCACAAAGCACAGCTCTTCTATCTAGCAAAGCATTCAGAAATTGAATAGGTTGGGGTAAAGGTTGCCAAAAATGTAGATCGGCAGTCATCGCAAATCGAGCTAGAACTTCACTATCCACCTTGTCTGTTTTATTTAGCTTAGACATACTCTGAGCAAAATATCGAGCTCTGGCAGGATTGGTTACACAGACTTGATAGTCCGCATCAAATAAATATTTAGCCAAGAGTTCATGATAAATAGATGTGGCTTCCATTAAGATAATGGTCTGCGTAGAAGTTGCAGCATGCTACTTTAGCCAGGTTTGAAGTTGCTCAAAACCTTTTGGCGTATTTGAAAAAGTTTTGGTTTTCTTTTTACTTGCAGAATTTTCTAAAATTAAACAGCAATCAATTTTAGCTTTAGCAACATCAATACCAAGATAAAACATAATCTTTACCTGCTTTATTTATCCAATTATTGTTTTAGCATAACCACCGTCTTTTCTTGTGAATACTGCATCAAAGTGCTTAGTTACCGTCCAGAGTTGTGCAAGTGGTTAGGGCAAATTGTAGGTTTTATCTCTTTCACAGACTAAAAGTCTTAGGTCTATTACAAACTCTACAATTTGCATATAGTGGAAGCTAATCACTACAAGCTCCAAGATACAAGGTCTATTAATCAAAACTATAAATTTCGAGTTTGGTATAATAGAGCTCACTTCATTTTTTGAGCGTGTTCACGTTGAAAATCATCTTTGCAGGCACGCCCGAATTTGCGGCCGTAGCTTTGGACGCATTATTAAAAACAGAACATGAAATTGTTGCGGTTTACACCCAACCTGACCGTAAAGCTGGTCGCGGTCAAAAACTCACTGCATCTCCAGTGAAACAGTTAGCACTTGAGAACAGCATTCCGGTATATCAACCTTTACATTTTAAATCTTCTACTGAAGACGGCTTAGCAGCTCAAGCAGAACTTCGTGCTCACAACGCAGATGTTATGGTGGTTGCAGCTTATGGTTTGATTCTCCCTCAAGCTGTTTTAGACATGCCTAAATATGGTTGCTTGAATATTCATGGTTCTTTGCTTCCACGCTGGCGCGGTGCAGCACCTATTCAGCGTGCTATCAGCACAGGTGATGCCGAAACTGGTGTAACCATTATGAAAATGGCAGCTGGTTTAGATACGGGTGATATGATGCTGAAAACCATCTGTCCGATTGAAGCTTCAGATACTTCTGCTACTTTGCACGACAAATTGGCGCAACAAGGTGCAGAAGCCACTGTTCAAGTCTTGGCTTCCGAAGCAAGCCTGCAGCGTTATTTGGCTGAACGAGAAGTGCAAGATGAAGCATTAACAGTCTATGCACACAAGCTTTCTAAAGCTGAAGCGCAAATTAACTGGTCTGAAACAGCGGTACAAATTGACCGTAACATTCGTGCCTTTAACCCATGGCCTGTGGCTTTTATTGCGCTAGATGAAAGCAATAATCTGCGTGTTTGGGGCTCTATGCTGTCAAATGTAGATGCTTCAGGCAAAACAGCTGGCACCATTTTAAATATAGACAAGCAAGGCGTTCACGTTGCTTGCGGCGATGAAAAAGCGATTTGCCTGACCAGTCTTCAATGGCCGGGTGGCAAAGCCCTCAACCCCGTTCAAATTAACCAAACTCAAAAACTTCAGGTAGGACAAATTCTCCCATGAGTCAGCCACAACCGGGAACTTCCCACCTTAATTTACGCGCTCAAGTGATTCGTACTTTATTGGCCGTCCATCAAGGTCAATCTCTTGCTAGCGTGCTCCCAATTCATTTACAAAAAGTCGCGGATCGTGATCGTGCACTTTTTCATGAATTAGTACTGGGTTCACTACGCCAGTGGTATAGCTTAAAAAGTATTACTTTGCCGTTACTGACAAAATCAGATAACAACGAAACCGTCGAAACCTGCATATATGTAGGTATTTACCAACTGCTTTGCACACGACTTGCACCACATGGGGTAATTTCTGAAACTGTTGAAGCTGTAAAGCAATTGGGTTATGGCCCACTCAGTGGTTTGGTTAATGCGGTGCTGCGCCGTGTTTCACGTGAAACAACGCATTTTCAAGAAGAACTCGCTCACGCGCATGGTCTACCAAGTTGGTTATTTAAACGCTTGAAAAAAGACTGGGGCGAAGAAACCCTTGAAAAATTATGTTGGGATTTAAAACAAATTGCCCCACTCACACTCCGTGTCAACGACAGTGCAGTGAGCCGTGGTGACTTCTTAGACATTTTAACCGAACACAATATTGCTGCCCGTGCATGTGAACTTTCAGATGTTGGGATCGTGCTCGAGCAAGCTGTTCAAATTCCAAACCTTCCTGGCTTTGAAGATGGCGGTTTTTCTGTACAAGATGAGCACGCTCAGCTCTGCGCACAAATTTTGCCAAACTTAGATGGCAAAGTGGTGGTAGATGCATGTGCAGCACCAGGTGGTAAAACAGCACATTTACTTGAACGCTTTGACCTGAAAAAGTTATATGCCATTGATCAAGATTCAAAACGCTTATTACGCGTTTCTGAAAATCTAGAACGCCTTCAATTGACACAGCACGCGGATGTTGAAATTTTGACAGCCGATGCGACCAACTGGATTGTACCTGAAGCTGTCGATTGTATCGTTCTAGATGCACCATGCTCGGCGATTGGTGTAATGCGCCGCCATCCAGATATTCGCTTACTGCGCCAATCAAGTGATATTGCTCAAACCGTTGCGTTGCAAAAAGAAATTTTGCAACACATGTGGCAACAAGTGAAAGCTGGTGGCCACTTGCTCTACATCACTTGTTCAATTTTAAAAGCGGAAAATGAACAGCAGATGGTTGATTTTTTTGCAACGCATGCAGATGCTCAAGAAATTAAAATTGATGCAGATTGGGGAATTGAACAAATCCACGGTCGTCAATTGTTACCACAGCAAGCGAAAGGCGATGGTTTCTATTATTGCTTGATCCAAAAATCGTAATTTTTTGAATCAGTAAATTAAAAAAGGGAATCCTTATGGATTCCCTTTTTTTTAAATAAGATAATTAATCATCTTCCTCATCTGGATGTTTCACAAGATGAACAGTCGCCAAAACTAACCCACCCCAAAGTAATACCATAGAAATAATCATCATAATCATTGCAGATGTATTCATATCATTTCTCCTCAACTACTTTATCTTTGAAACAGGCCAATACAATCGCACCAAGAATTAAGAATGCCATCGTACCGCCACCTACAATCCATAAAATATGCGATGCATAACCACCATAGCCTTCAAGCATAATCGACTTAAAAGTCAACACAAGTGCAACTAATAAAGATAATGGTGTAATCACGGTAACAAGGAAATTCCAACCTTTACCTAATTTAATACTTGAGTATTCATTCACATGTGCTTGTAATTGTTGCAACAATGGACGACGGAACCAAGAAACCAAAATAATAGACAATAAACCACCACCAACAATACCAATGTTATTGGCAAAGTAATCAATGATATCTACAAATGTAATTGCGCTATGAGTCGAGAAAATAAGCGTAGATACAACTGCTGAACCACCAGCAATAATCGTTACAGACTTCTTACGCGACCAAGCCAATTTATCTTGAAAAGAAGCAATCGGCACTTCCAAAATACTTACCATGGAAGTAATACCAGCAACAACCAATGATGCAAAGAACAAGAAACCAAATAGATCGCCGCCAGCACCCATACTTGAAATAATTTTAGGGAAAGCAATAAATGCTAGACCAATACCGCCAGATACAACATCTTGTACACTTGCCCCAGCACTATGTGCCATAAAGCCAAGCGCTGCAAATACACCAATACCTGCTAAAATTTCAAATGAAGAATTCGCTAAAGCTACAACGACACCAGATCCAGTTAAATTAGTCTTCTTCTTTAAATACGATGCATAGGTCAGCATGATGCCGAAGCCCACTGACAACGAAAAGAAAATATGACCAAAGGCAGCTAACCAAACTTTATAATTGGTCATTGCATCCCAATTTGGCGTAAAGAAAGCATTTAAACCCTCTGTTGCACCAGGCAAACGTACAGCTTGAATCACTAAAATGGTAAATAAAATCACTAATAACGGCATAAAGATTTTATTTGCTAATTCAACGCCACGACGCACACCGCCATATAGGATGAACATCACTACAGCCCAAACAGCAACCAAACCAAAGAATAAGGTCGGTACAAAACCTAAAGCTAAGCCTTCGCCATTTTGTAAATATGTCGAAAAGAAAAAGGCTTGCGTATCAGCTCCCCATTTTTGCCCAAATGAATAGAACATATAACTGCCAGCCCATGACAGTACACTGGCATAATAAATACCAATCACCAATGTCACCATGACTTGCCACCAGCCTAGAGACTCAGCGTTCATAAGTTTCTTATAAGCCGTTGGTGGCGCTTTACGAAATTTATGGCCTACCGCATAGTCCAAGAATAATAATGGTAAACCTGCAGCAAAAATTGCAATTAAATAAGGAACTAAAAATGCCCCGCCACCATTTTCATACGCTACGTATGGAAAACGCCAAATATTACCTAAACCTACTGCAGAACCAATAGCTGCAATAATAAACCCTGATCGTGCAGACCAGTTCTCACGATTATCCGACATACAACACCTAAACCTTAGGCCCTTTTACATGCAACTTATTGTGGTTATATCGTTAACATCAAAAGACCATAAAACTAATTTTTGTTGTTTGATTCAGATACACACCTTTTGAGCATGCTCGTCTAAATGACAAACAGACCAATTTATAGAAAAAACTTGGTTAAAATTTTGAAAATAAATCGTCTTTATATGCCTTTAACAATACCCACTTTTTTCAAAAAATTCTGTAATTTCTACACAAAACATTCTACTTTTATAATATATTGCGACTGAATGATCACTAAAACAGCTCAATTTTTAAACATTTTATTTTATAAATACTATAACTTTTTAGAATACTAAATCTTTAAAAATAACACGTCTACCGAATGATTCATGTCAACAAGCTTAAAACTGTACTTGATTTTAAATCATTATCTTTATTTTCAATTTATAAACATTCATTTACTGAGTTTTCATCAACTTACAAACCTGTAAATGAACAATCTATGCATATATTTCAATA
>NZ_SGSS01000016.1:0-83938 GCF_004209135.1 Acinetobacter sp. WCHAc060006
ACGATACTATCGTTTAGGTTTAATGACTGTGCTACACGGCGTTTAGCACGAACAACTTCGGTATTACCAGCAGCTGCTAATTCTAAGTCAATATCCCCACCACCTTGAGTCGCTAGTGCAAGGCCACTTTCTCCGTCTACAAGTGCTGCAGCATGAAAACCATCAATACTTGTGAGTGAATCTAATGATACTTTAGCCATAGTTATTTCTCTCTTTCGGTTATACATGTTGTTTATTTATTGTTTGTTACGGTAATTAATTTCAGAGGTTAATTACTTAAATTTATTATTAGCAAAGCAATATATCTTTTCAACGAAATTATTTTTATACGTTATAAATGCATAATTTTTAGATCGAGATTGTGAAAAATGGCGAATAAATAGTGTGCGTTAGTTTGCATTTATGATTTAAAATTTTGTTTAAATCAGACTAAATTACTAAGTTTTGGTAAAATTATTTCAATATTACAAAATGTAATTTGTACGAAAAAACATGAAATTTTACAGGTTTTGCGGGATTGGTTACAAAAGTATACAAAAATATAAATAATTAAGCGTATGATTTTTAGCTCTTAAAAAAATAATAAGCCATATTTTATTACTTAAAAATCTTATTCTTATATAAAGAATTCATATATTAAAATGAAATAAATTAAACACTTACTGTTTAAATGAGTTTTTAATACTTCTAAAAAATCATGCGATTTTGCATGATGTTATTATTATTGCTTATATTATTAGAATAACCGTTAAGTAATTCATTTGTAATTGGCTTAAAAACTGTTGATCGATGTTTTTTTGGCAAGCAATGGGGGGTAAAAAAGCCCAGTTTTAAGTGCTGGGCTTGTATTTAAGTGTGCAATGCAATATTGCTGAAACACTTTGATTTCATATTAAGCAAAAATATTGCAGGCTGCTGAAGCCAAAACCCATAAAACTGCGAGTGCAACAATCGGTTCTAAAATTTTAGACCATGTTGGGATGCTCACAACAGTTTCAGTTTGTGCTTGATCGTCTTGTGTGTGTTGTTGGCTAACCATTTGATTAAACTCCTTCATAGATGCATCTAATGATATATCGTCCTGAGGGATTGGTTTAGAGCCAATAAGTTCTGTTAGGTTGTTTGTTGACCAAACCCAGTCATTTGCTTGTCCAGAAAGATGTTCAATTTGACCAATCAGTAGTTCTCGAATACTGTTTTGTGTATGACTACCCGTATCATGGAGTTGTTTAAGCTCATGTAGCTGAAGAGAAAATATTTCACTGGTGAGAGTTTCTAGTTCTGCTTTAGCAAGAATTGATTCGTTGTGTGCAGAGGTGGTGAGATGTCGAGCAACTTCTTGAATATACAGTGGATCAAGAGCATTAATTTCTTGATAGACTTTGGTTTCGTTTTCACGCCATTGTTGAATTAACTCGCCGAGTGTAAGTGCATTAATTTCTTGAATATGCTCTCGACGTTCTTGGCGGTTAAGTTGACTTAAAAGCGCTGGCTTTTGAGTGTCAATTTGTTCTGAAAAATATTGTACTAAATCAAAAGCCATTCATGTGCTCCGTTAATTTTTAATCTAGCAACCTTAAACTTGGTTTTTTCTTTGGTTGCTCGGTTTGTTCTTCATTGCTTGATTTTAAAGCATTTTGACCTGTATTGATATGTTCATATTCACTTGGATCAAAGAATAAACCTTGACCATTTTCACGGGCATACAGACCAATTACTGCATACATTGGGATATATAAATCACGTGATACGCCACCAAAGCGTGCAGAAAAGCTAATAGCTTCATTGCTAATAAGAAGTGCGTGTACGGCATGTGGTGCAAGGTTTAGCGTAATTTGACCATCTTGAATGAATTGTTCTGGTACGCTGGTGTGGGGTTGTGTTGCATCGACAAGAAGGTAAGGGGTGAGTTGATTGTCACAAACCCATTCATAAATAGCACGCGCTAAATATGGACGTGTGGGTGTGATATTTAATTCTTGTTCAGACATAATAAAACCTATGCTTTAGCTAAGGACATGCCATAACGATTTTTTTCTTGCAATGTCATAGATTTGATAAATGCAGGACGACTAAAAATTCGTTGGCAATATAAATGAATTGGGCGACAGTGTTGTGCAGGTAGTTCGATCCCCATGCTTTTTAAACGCAGAAATATAGGGGCTAGCATGCAATCTAAAATACTTAATTGTTCAGACATAAAATATGGGAAATGCTGAAACAAGGGTGTGAGTGAAATGAGGGTATCGCGTAGTTGCTTTTGTGCTTTAACTCGATTCTCTTCATTCAGTGTATCTGGATGGCGAAGCATAATATCCGCTAATTTCATCCAATCTTGTTCAAAGCGCCAAATGTATTGGCGTTGTTCTGCGCGAGGCATTGGTGCATCGGCATACAGTTTGTTTTGTCGATAGCGATCGTCTAAATATTCTGAAATGATGGAAGTGTTGAAAAGTTTTAACTCATTTTCAATCATCATTGGTAATTGGTTATAAGGATTTAGGCTGGCTAGATCCTCATCATCTTCATCAACAAGAATTAAATTATATTTTATTTGTTTCTCTGCAAGGACATATCGAATCCAATGTGAGCGAAAGTCATCCGCATGGCTGTAAAGCGTAATCCCTTGGAGTGGTGCATTTTCGACTGACATAATCCGAGACGATGAGAAATGAATAAGATAGGATACTAAAATTAGACAGTAAAATCACGGAGACTTTAGCAATATCAATATAGGCGTAGCGAAAATCATTGTTTTGTTTTATCGGTTTTAATCCGATATATTTTAAGGGAATTGACTTAGCTGATCATTAAAACAATATGACCATTGCAGTTGTACAAAAATTACTATTTTTCGGTGCTGTTCTTTTTATGGGTATTGCTTTTTATAATGCCCTTGCTGGTGCTTATGCCTCTGATTATGGCGCAGAGGAGGATAGTCCTGAACAAAAAATAAAAATGACCATCTGCACAACTACACTCATATTGTCGGTTATATGCTTAATTGGGAGTTTGAGTCTTTTTGTTTATCGTATTGTTGTGATAACTGCATAATTGTCATAAAAATTAAGACATAAAAAAGCCTTGGAAAATCCAAGGCTTTTTTGTCCGAATTCGGAAAACGAATTAACGTTTAGAGAATTGAGGACGTTTACGCGCTTTACGTAAACCAAGTTTCTTACGTTCAACTTCACGAGCATCACGAGTAACGAAACCAGCTTGACGAAGAGCAGGTTTAAGAGTTTCGTCAGAAGCGATCAACGCACGAGTAATACCGTGACGGATAGCGCCAGCTTGACCGCCGATACCACCACCAGCAACAGTGATGTAAAGGTCATATTTAGTCGTAGCTTCAAGAAGCTCTAGAGGTTGGTTAACAACCATACGAGCAGTCTCACGACCGAAGTATTGTTCTAAAGAACGGTTGTTAATTACGAGTTTGCCTGTACCAGCTGACAAGAAAACACGTGCAGTTGCGGTCTTACGGCGACCTGTACCATAATTAGTAGCCATGTGCTGTATCCCTTAGATGTCCAAAACTTGTGGCTGTTGAGCAGCGTGTGGATGCTCAGTACCTGCATACACTTTCATCTTCTTGATCATTGCATAACCAAGAGGACCTTTTGGCAACATACCTTTAACAGCTTTTTCAAGAACTGCTTCTGGTTTGTGAGCGATTAACTTTTCAAAGTTAGTTTCGCGGATACCACCAGGGAAACCAGTGTGGCGATAGTATTTCTTATCAAGTGATTTTTTACCAGTCACTTGTACTTGCTCAGCATTGATAACAACGATGTAGTCACCAGTGTCAACGTGAGGAGTATAAGAAGTTTTGTGCTTACCGCGTAAACGACGAGCGATTTCAGTCGCAAGGCGACCTAAAGTTTTGCCAGAAGCATCAACAACGTACCAGTCGTGTTGAACTTCAGCTGGCTTAGCGCTGAGAGTTTTCATTAAACCACTACCTATTATAGTTGGTTTGGACTATGGAAGCTGTCCAAACAAAAGGAGACGCGATTCTAAACGAAAACGTGAAGAATCACAAATGAAAATATAAATTTCAAGCGCTGTATTCTAGTACATTTCTTCAGCAATAAACAGCAGAGAATTCAGAAAATATTAAAAAAGCAGATGAAAATAAATGATGTCAGATTCTAATCTGCTAAATCCGCTCATTTGGATCTTTATTTTTATGATCTGGGTTGCGTTTTCGTAGGGGGATGGAGCACGTTATTTTTAGTATTTATATATTGGATTTGTTTACAGGGTGTTGATGGCGCAATGATCTTTTTTAGATGTTGACTTCAGGTTTCTAGTGTCATTTTTCCATTGATCTATAGATTGGATTGTTGTTGGAAGAAAGATTATCGTGGTTGATGAGTATTTAGGCTCACATATTTTGACCATTCATTTTTAGTCAATTTAATTCGGCCCCTCATGCGTATCGCACAGTATAATAAGAGGATTACACATACAGGATAAACACATGCGTCCTTTATATATTACCAGTGGTGAGCCTGCTGGCATTGGGCCTGATATTAGCTTGAGTTTGGCAGCACGTGTTGATGAGCGACCAATTGTCGTTTTGGCTGACATAGATATGTTGCGCGATCGTGCCAAAATGTTAAATATCAATATTCAGATTATTGAATATAAAGGGCAAGAAGAACCCGCTGCCCAAGGGCAACTGTATGTCGAGCATGTGCCTTTATATGAAGATGTTGTGTTGGGTGTGTTAAATCCGAAAAATGCAGCTTATGTTTTAGAGCAATTACGACGTTCTGCTGATTATGCGATGTCTGGCAAAAGTGTGGGGGTTGCGACAGCGCCTGTGCAGAAGTCAGTGATCAATGAAGCAGGAATTCATTTTAGTGGACATACTGAGTATTATCAGGAATTTGCTGGTGTAGAACGCGTAGTGATGATGCTGGCAACTAAAACTTTACGTGTGGCGTTGGCAACAACACATTTGCCTTTACGTGAAGTGGCAGATGCGATTACTCAAGAACGTTTGCATCAAGTGATTGATATTTTAATTCATGATTTAAAAACCAAATTTAAAAAAGATCATGCGCATATTTTGGTGTGTGGCTTAAATCCGCATGCAGGTGAAGATGGCTATTTGGGCATGGAGGAGATTGAAGTGATTAATCCTGTGCTTGAGCGCTATCGTGCCCAGGGAATCAATATGAGTCTCAGTTTACCTGCGGATACTTTATTTACCCCTGAAAACTTAAAAGATGCAGATGCAGTTTTGGCGATGTATCACGATCAGGGTTTACCTGTGTTAAAATCTCAAGGATTTGGTGAAGCTATCAATATTACTTTGGGCTTACCCTTTGTTCGTACTTCTGTTGATCATGGCACAGCACTCTCCCTCGCAGGCACTGGTTTAGCAAAATGCTCTAGCTTGCATGCTGCTGTGGATTTGGCGCTTGATTTAGCGCATTCATGATTTTGTCTTATTTACACGTTGGAAATGTCTATGTATCAAATTAATGCCCTAAACCCAAAAGACGAAGGGCATCACACGCGTAAGCGTTTTGGGCAAAACTTCTTACATGACCAACGTGTCATTGCTAAAATTGTACGTTCGGTGAATCCGCGTACTGGTGACAATATTGTCGAAATTGGTCCGGGTCTTGCTGCACTTACATCACCTTTAATTGGTGAATGTGATGCTTTAACCGTGGTTGAACTTGACCGTGATTTAGCTGCAGGCTTACCTGGCCGAGTGCCACATCCTGAACGTCTAACTATTGTAGAAACCGACGCATTAAAATACGATTTTACCGAATTGTTTGCCGAAGGTCGTCCTCTGCGTGTAGTCGGGAACTTGCCGTATAATATTTCTACACCTTTGTTATTTCATCTCTTGGAGTTTGGTGACAAAGTCAAAGACATGCACTTCATGCTACAAAAAGAAGTGGTGGATCGCATTACAGCATCGCCAAACACCAAAGAATATGGTCGTTTATCGGTGATGATTCAATACTTCTGTAAACCAACATTTTTGTTTGAAGTACCACCAGGTTCGTTTAATCCGCCACCAAAAGTGACTTCTGCTGTGTTTCGTTTAGAGCCTTATGCAGATAAACCAATTGTCGCGAAAGATGAAAAAGCCTTGGCTCGTTTGGTTTCGCATGTATTTACCCAGCGTCGTAAAACCTTGCGTAATAGCTTAAAAGGGATGTTGGTTGAAGATGGATTTGAAAATGCCGGGGTGGATCCGATGGCTCGTCCAGAGACCTTAACATTGGCTCAATTCGTTGCTTTAGCTGATCAAATGGTTTAACAAAATGACACGCGCAGTTCGATATAATTATGTAATTGGTGATGTGCAGGGCTGTTTTGAAGCTTTAAAAGCATTACTCAAAGAAATTAAGTTTGATGCAGATCAAGATTTTTTGTGGTTTGCGGGTGACTTGGTTGCTCGTGGAGAAAACTCTTTGGGCGCAATTCGCTTTATCAAGAAGTTAGTTGATAATGGCGTAGCTGCAACTGTGCTCGGCAATCATGATTTAAATTTATTGGCAGTTGCGCGTGGTATTAAAGAGATTAAGCCACAGGACAAGACTGAAGATGTTATTCATGCCTTAGAAAGTGATGACTTGATTCAATGGCTTCGTCAGCAACCACTGTGTTTATTTCCGAATGAACATACCGTGATTACGCATGCCGGTATTCCATGCAATTGGAGCGTAGAGCAAACTGCTCGTTTAGCCAAAGAAGTAGAAGCTGTACTTTCAGATGAAGACTTTGCGGTATTGGATGATTTTTTAGCAAATATGTATGGCAAGAAGCCAACGCTTTGGTCTGACGATTTAACGGGTCATGAGCGTTTACGTTGTATTACCAATTATTTGACTCGTATGCGCTTAACCGATGCAGAAGGTCGCTTAGAGTTTAGTTTTAAAGACTCACTCGATGATCCAATGCCAGAAGGATTCAAGCCATGGTTTGAATTTGAATCACAGGCGGCTCAGACCCATCAGGTAATTTTTGGACATTGGGCGGCACTACAAGGCAAAACCATTTCGACACAGATTCAAAATGTCGATGGTGGCTGTGTATGGGGTAATCAGTTACTTGCTTACCGTTTGGAAGATCAAAGCCTGTTTTCGGTAGACAATCCAGTACAACTGTAGATATTAAAAGATAATCATAAAAAAAGCCCCTATTGAGGGGCTTTTTTTATACTGGATTAATCTAAACGAATCCAAGTTTGGTTACGACCTAAGACTGATACGCCGATACTGGCACGAATGGTTAAGCGTTTACCTGTGCTATTTAAGCGGACTTTAGCGTCATATACATTGCCTGAAAGAGGGTCAATAATACGACCTTTTTCATAGTTATTGGTGCCTTTAATATGCTTTAAACCTTTAATGATTTCCATGCCTAAAATTGGCTGGTTCGTATACGGGGCAGGGCATTTGTTGCAGGTCTTTTGCGGTGTATAGCCTGGGCGTGGGGTAACTTTAATAATTTTACCTGTATAGCTATTATTGTCATCTTGTTGAATTGAGATAATTGCCTTGGCAGCCCCTGATTTATCATCAATTTGTTGCCAAAAACCAGAGATATCTTCTGCAAAAGAATGTCCTGCAAAACACAAGGTACTTACAGCAAGCAAAATACTTTTCAACATGATCGTCCAAACCCCCTAAAAAAGCTTTTTAATTTGCGGGCCTATGTTATAAAGTTTACTAGAATAGTCAACTTTATTTTTTAAAAAATGATCAATATAAAGTAGAAAAACCGCCTTGTGGCGGTTTTTGATAGGTCGGAAAAATTAGTCTTGACGAAGCCATGTTTGGCTACGGCCTAGGGCTGAAACACCCATATAGCCACGAAGCGTTAGGCGTTTACCATTGCCATTAATACGAACTTTTGCATCATAAACTTTGCCTGAAAGTGGGTCGATCACGCGACCTTTTTCATAGTTTTCTGTACCATCTACATGCTTTAACCCAGTTAGGATATCCATGCCTAAAATAGGTTGATTCGTATAGGGTGCAGGACAGTTATTACAGGTTTTTTGAGGAGTATAACCTGGGCGTGGGGTCACCTTAATAATTTTACCTGTAAACGTACCATTGTTTTCTTTGCGAATTTCAATCAATGCTTTTGGGGAACCTGACTTATCATCAATTTGTTGCCAAAGGCCAGATAAGTCTTGAGCAGCAACAGAGCCTGCCATGAACACACCCATCAAAAGTGTTGTAAGTTTGAGCTTTTTCATCATGCTATCCTTTTTATGATTTTGAGCTTATAGAGCAAAGAAACTAAGCAATTATTCTTGGCGAATCCACATTTGTGTACGGCCAATTGCTGATATTCCAATATAGCCACGTAAGTGCAAGCGTTTGCCATTTGACATTAACTTGCCTTTTAGGCTGTACATTTTCCCGGATAAAGGATCAAGAATTTTTCCTTCATCGTAGTTGTTTTCGTCCACCAATTTGAGGCCTTTAAATACTTCTAAGCCTAAAATAGGTTGGTCTGTATAGGGTTGTGGGCAATTTACACATTTTTCTCGTGGCGTATAACCTGGTCGAGGTGTGATCTTGATAATCTTTCCACTAAAAGACCCGTTGGTATCTTTTTTAATTTCAATGAGTGCTTTAGGTGAACCTGTTTTATCGTCAATTTGTTTCCAAACCCCAGTGAGGTCCTGGGCAAAACCCGATGTACTTAAAAAGAGTAAACCGATGAGAGATGCCCATTTGGTATTTTTATGCATCGTTCTTCTTCCTAGTTATTAAACTGTTCAATCTTTGAACTTAGTTTCATGTTAGGTAAGAATCTCTTGACGTGCAACTAGCTTTTGATAAAAAACTTCATAAAAAATGAATTTTGCCAAGAAAAATGTGACGAAATTCATATTTTATTTTGACTAATTGTTAGTCTTGGCGAATCCATGTTTGACTGCGACCTAATGCAGAGACTCCAACATAGCCACGTAGTGTTAAACGTTTACCATTTGGGCTTAATTTTGCCTTGGTGCTATAAATTTTTCCTGAAAGCGGATCTAAAATTTGGCCACGATCAAAATTATTGTCTGTACTCTCACGTAAGCCTGTGAGGACATCTAAACCCAAAATAGGTTTATTGGTATAAGGCGCAGGGCAACCTACACACGTTTCTTTTGGGGTATAGCCTGCACGTGGTGTGATACGAATAACTTTGGCTGTGTACGTCCCGTTATTGGCTTTACGGATTTCTAAAAGTGCTTTAGGTGAACCTGTTTTATCATCAATATTTTGCCAAAGACCAGTTAAATCGTTGGCAAAGGCAAGGCTAGAGAGTGAGATAAGGACTAGTGCTGACATCAATTTACGCATGAATAAAAGCTCCTATTTATCTATTAATTCATTCACTTATTTAATTATAAGTGGAATAAACGAATGGAACAATGAGGGAAAAATGATCACTCAGTCATATTTTTTGTAGCATTAAAATGAAAGATGGCAGCCAAATTGCAGTGAATACTGCATTAACAGCCATACCAAAGGCTGCATAGCGACCAGCAATGCTTCCTCGTTGCCATGCTTGCGCTGTTCCAATGGCATGGGCAGCTAGCCCAAGTGCAAGGCCAGAGGCGCGTTCATCGTTAATGTGCCTGAGGATAAATGGTGAAAATGCAGCACCAATCACACCAGATAAAATGACAATTAAAATAGCTAAACTGACTGGCGCTTGAAGCAAGGTTGCAATATTGATGGCAATAGGGGTCGTCACTGCTCGTGTTGCAAAGGCCATGATGGTGGCATCGGATAAGTGCAAGAGATAGGCAAGTCCCATTGGCAGGGCGACAGCGCTAATACTGGCAAAAATAAGAATACTGACAATTCCCTTTAGTGGGAGGTCATCATAGCGCATGGCAGCCAGTGGTATCGCCAATGCAACGGTTACATAGCCCAGTAAGTGATTAAACAATGGGTTTACTTGTGACATATATTGCTCATAAGGAATGCCAAATACAGCAAGAAGCGCAATGACAAAACACATTGCAATCACAATCACAGGAATTTGTGGTAGGACTTTATTGATGGGTTTCGCGCAGATATAAGCAATAATGGTTAATACGAAGGCAAGGAGGATAGTCAGCATAAATTTCTCCTATAGCCACGTTTTAGAGATTTTGGCATACACCCAAAGCGGGATGAGCGTGCTAACAACTAATACGGTTAAAAATAGCGGAATTTCTTTGCCCATATGCATGAGCATCAGCAAAGAACCTGCACTAATGGGTAAGAAAGCAAAGGCGCTTTCTTTCATGATTTTATTGTTGGTATCAATCATGCGTGCTGGCAGATGCTTGAACTTACGCCATAATAACAGCACGGCCAGTAAGCTCAGCAGACCTACTAAGTTTCCAAGTTCTGGATGGTTAAATTGCCCCATGAGCCAGACCGCACCTTCACGAAAAATAATAATCAGTGCAACAGTGCCGACCCATGCTTTCCAATCGAGTGTTTTAATCCAATCCATTCTTGATCTTTCATTAAAATTTTATTTCTTTTGTTTTAACTGATTTGATCATCGATTTCAAATTCTTCTAGGGGACGTTGAAACTGCTGAGCACGTTCACTTAAGATTTCTTCAAGCGGTAAATGCGCTTGTTTAATCAATTGTTCAAGTTTATGTGGCGACATAATAACATGTAATTTTAAGTTGCCATGATCATCATAATGTTCGGATTGAATGACATTGAGGACATAAAACTGCGTGCGTAATTTGCCATAGGCTGGTTTTAGCGAGAGCTCAAAGCTTTGCATATTTCCCATTAAGCATTCATGCACAGCTTGGCGTAAATAATTGAGTCCTTGCGAGGTATGCGCAGATACATAGACACGCTCAGGTTGGTGTGGGCGATGATAAACAATTTTCGCTTGTTCACCTGATTGATCAATTTTATTGTAAACGCGTAATACAGGCACATCTGCACCAATTTCACGGAGGACTTTTTCTACTGCTTCAATTTGCTCAAGCATATCTGGGCTACTCGAGTCGATGACGTGCAGTAATAAACTGGCTTCGACTGTTTCCTCAAGCGTTGCTTTAAAGGATTCAACCAATGAATGCGATAAGTTACGTACAAAACCAACCGTATCTGCCAAGACTAAGTTACCAATCCCGTCCCAGGTTAAACGGCGTAAGGTTGGATCAAGTGTGGCAAACAGTTGGTCAGCTGCGTAGACATCACTGCCTGCTAAGATATTAAACAATGTGGATTTTCCTGCGTTGGTATAACCCACTAAAGATACCGTTGGTACAGCGGCTTTTTTACGCGCAATACGACCTTGTATACGGGTTTGGCGGACTTTTTCAATGCGCTCTTTGAGTTGACCCATACGGATTCGAAGCAAACGGCGGTCTGTTTCAAGTACAGTTTCGCCTGGGCCTCTTAGACCAATACCGCCTTTTTGGCTGTCTAGGTTGCCACGACTGCGGATTAGGCGTGAAGCCATGTGTTGTAACTGCGCCAATTCGACCTGTAACTTACCTTCATAGGTACGTGCGCGTTGTGCAAAAATGTCTAGGATCAGTTCAGTCCGATCTACGACACGGCAATGCATGATTTTTTCAAGATTACGTGCTTGGGCAGGCGTGAGCGCATGGTCAAAAATGACTAGATCTGCCTCAAGTGCTTGAACTACTTCGGCAATTTCTTCGGCTTTACCTGAACCAATAAACAGCTTGGCATCTGGCTTAATACGTGAGGCATGAATATGTTGCAGAATCTCGGCACCAGCCGATTGCGCAAGTAGATGAAATTCTTCAGCATCGAGATCATCCAGCATTTGTACTGCTACACTGACCAAAATAACGCGATCGCCACTGTGCTGTTTATTCAAATGATTCACCCAGCCAATAATTTATAGATTAAACAGCTATTTTAGGCGAAAACTCAGGTGCCGAGCAAAGTACTACTTTAAAATACCCACGAAAAAAGTAAGGCAAAGCTCAGCATAAAACCAATATAGAGCAATGAAAGGCCACCAATCATCGCTAAAGCGGTGTGTTTTGACAGTTGTTCTGACTGAAGGTCGAGCTTGTGCATGAGAATGTGGATCTATTAATTCAATAGTATTATATTAATTGATTTGTTTATTCGATAAAAATGGGAAAAAGAAATCACAGTTTTCGGTTTTTATGATCAATGTAAAATTTCAACACGCAGTATAGTATGATGCGTGAAAGGCATTTTATGTCACGAAATACAATATTTTTAACAGCGATCATTTTATGACTCAACCTGTAGTACATCCACAAACAAACTCTAAAGGCGTCTCCCGATTTGTGCTTTATGTTCGAAAAGTCGTGGCCATGGTCGTTGCTGTAAGTGCAGGGTTTTATTTGGTGTTTCGTCACCGTTTATATAAAGATCCGAACAATCCTAAAAATACCCGTTATGTGCAGTACTTTTGTCGCAAACTGTGTAAGGTGTTTAACATTGATGTGAAGGTACATGGTGAAATACCGCGTGAACCTGCACTGTGGGTGAGTAATCATATTTCTTGGCTAGATATTGCTGTTTTGGGATCAGGTGCACGGGTGTTCTTTTTGGCCAAAGCAGAAATTGAGTCTTGGCCTTTATTGGGCAAGTTAGCGAAGGGTGGTGGAACTTTATTTATTAAACGTGGCTCAGGTGATTCCATGCGAATTCGTGAGCAAATGACTGATTTTTTAAAACAAGATAGTCCAGTATTATTTTTTCCAGAAGCCACCACAACAGATGGTACTCGAATTAAAAAGGTACATGGCCGCTTATTAGGTGCAGCCATTGAGGCGCAAAAACCTGTACAAATTTGCTTAATTTGCTATGTCAATCAGCAAGGTGAGCTGGATATGGTGGCGCCATTTATTGATGATATGACCTTTGCACAGCATGTAAAAAATGTGCTTGAAATGCCAGAAGTTACAGCGCATTTAATGAGTTTGCCTGCCATTGATTCGACAGGGCATACGGTAGATAGCTTAACAGCTGAAGTACAACAGAAGATGACAGAAGGCCTTGTGGCGTTACAAGCAAAAGTACTTCATACATCGCCTGTTGCATCTTAAACAGCATGCTAAGAAGGCTTTTACATAAAGCCTTCGATTGGTAACCAAGCAATCATTTTCATGCCAGCACGTTGCCACCATTTCATTTTTGGCTCTTTTTCATAGGTTCGAATTTGCTCATTGGCCAGCTTAATTTTCCAGTTAATATTTTGGTTGGCATCTAAGACCAGTTTATAGGCAAACTTACTTAAGTTTTCATCCATTGTATGGTGTACGGCTTTGGCCAATTGTGGGCTATATAGCAAGACACCAATTTCGGTATTGAGATAAGCCGAACGTGGATCAAAGTTAAATGAACCAATAAAGACCTGTTTTTCATCTAGTGCCATCAGTTTGGCATGTAAACTTGAACGGCTCAGCCCTTTAATGCTGACTTTGGCTTTTTTGGCCAATTCATCAGTATTGGCATTTAAGTTTTCAATATTTGGATTGGCCAAAAATTCATACAATTGCACGTCATTTTTGAGCAAGTCTTCGCGATATTTGGCATAAAACGCATGTACAACAGGCACGTCATTGGCCTTAAATGAGTTGGTCAGTACCCGTACTTTCGTGCCATGTGCAGCCAAATCGATTAATTGTTTTGCGCCCTTTTTTTCAGGGACAAAATATGCAGAAACAATATCGATGCTTTCATTTGGACGGTCTAAATGATTCAGCAATTGAAAGTTTAGATGTTCTTCTTTTTTTGCTTTGGCTTTAATTTTACTCGGTGAATCTTTGACTACTTCGGCTTTAACCCAGTCCAGTTGAATACTGTTGTTGAGCCAATTGTCAAAGGCATGGGAGCGGTTGGCCAAGTTTAAATAGTTTTGTACTGTTACTTCTTGATCATGCTTTTCTAATTGTTGTTTCAGTTCAGGAAAACGCAATGTGTAATGGCGTGGATTGACCAATTGCTTTACCGGGAAAGCGTAATCGTCGTTCCAGTATTCATCAAAAGAATGCACAATTTCATCAGATGCAGAACCCACCAACATCACATCTACATCAGAAAATTGATAGTTATCACTGACATTGTAATATTGATTACTCATATTACGGCCACCAATTAAAGCGATTTGGTTATCTGCAATAAAGCTTTTGTTGTGCATACGACGGTTGATGCGTTTTAAATCGAGCAACATATCCATTGCGCGATAATGTCGAAAGCGATAGGGGTTATACAATTTGACGTCAATATTGGTGTGCTGATCAAGCGCAAGATAAATGCCTTCCATTTTCTTGGCATTGTTGTCGTCAATTAATAAACGAACTTTTACCCCACGATCTGCCGCTTGAATAATCGAATGCAGGGCCATTGAGCCAATTTTGTCATTGTCCCAAATGTAATATTGTAGATCGAGCGTTTTTTCGGCTTTATTGATGAGCTCTAATCGGGCTGCCAGTGCTTCAAGCGGGTCATATAAGACGTGATAACCCGTTAAACCCGGCTTAGCATCGCGTAAAGGGGTAATAATTTTGCCTAAGGTAGTTTGTTCTGTGGGTGTACTAAAACCGTACTCAACAGGTTGCTGGACTTGCTTGGGTAATGTTGTACATGCAGGAATACCTAAACATAAGCTCACACTGAGTAAGACCGCTGTTTTTTTTGTTGGACGCGATGTTTGAGTGGGGGCTAAGTGCTGAGCTTTGGGCTGGGCATTCGTCATATAGTAAGCTAATTTCAAAATTAGATTTGAGTATAGTGGCGAGCTATGAAAAGATAAATATAGTGACTAAGAAAACTGATCGATTAACTGATAGAGCAGATATATGTGGGATATGAATTCCGTGGTGATTTATTTTTATATAGCAATGGGACTCTTGGCTATTTGGGCCATCTCTCAGGCATGGCTGAGCCAATCACGAACGGAAACCATACATCCTTTTAAGGCCTTTGTTCACCTATTGGCTTTTTATTGCTCCTATTTATTAATTCCGCTGTTTTTCTTTAGCTTTTATGCGGGATGGAGTGGTTATTACGCCGTACATGAAGCTATTTTTATTGCCTTCATTACGGGGCTATTATGCTATGCACGTTTTATTGAGCCACATTTTATACAGGTAAAAACCCTTAAATATCAGCTTCACGAAGACCGTAAAATGCTGAAGCCTGTCAAAATTGCACTCATTGCAGATTTACATATTGGGTTGTTTTCGGGCCATGAACGTCAGTTAAAGCAAATTGTTGAAAAATTAAATGAACATAAGCCCGATTTAGTGGTGGTTGCAGGCGATTGGACTTATGAACCTGAAAATAAATTGGCTGAAGAATTGGCTGTGTTACAGCAAATTGATGCACCTGTTTATTCAGTCAATGGTAATCATGATGAGCAATATCCTGGACCACCGATACAAGAATTGCTAAATCGTGCCTTAAGCCAAAACAACGTAATGGATATTGAAGGGCAGGTGGTTGAGTTTAATGAATTTCGTTTAATTGGCATTGGTGATTTATGGGCAGGTAAAGCCGATATGCGCTTTATGCCACAGTTACCGCAAGATAAACCTTGGATTATTTTATCGCATAATCCAGATACGGTAGATATGGTACCTGAACTTCCAACACGTCCATTAATGCTGTCGGGGCATACACATGGTGGCCAAGTGGAATTGCCATGGCTGACCGATTATGTGATGAAAAAAGTTTCGATATTAGGTCATAAAAAAGGTTTATATCAGCATGAACATGCAGATGTGTTTGTGACTGTAGGCACGGGGATGGTCGGTGTGCCATTTCGTTTTCGTGTGCCACCAACCATCGATATTATTGAGTTGATTTAAACACAGCTCTTGTGAAGAGATTCACAGATTCTTTATATTAGAGTGGTGCTGGCTAAAATGATAAAAGCAACATCATGATGATTGAAAACACATTGTTATGCGGATAGTGTAAATGTAGTTTTGGCACAAGATCATTTTAATTACTTGAGAATAATTATATGTCAGAATTTTATAAAGAAGTGGGTACCTTATTTGGCTTGGATGAGCAACAAGCTGAGCATTTAAATCTAGGATTGGTACAACTTGCACAAGAGTTTAATCGTGCGTCTGAAGTGAGTGATCAGGCGTTTTCTGCACAGTTTTACCAAAAATTTGAGCAATTAGCATTGACCAGTGGTATTCAAGAAGATGAGATCGAAGCTTTGGTGAATGTGCTGTATTTTAATGATGTGCACCAGCAGGTCGTGACCTATATTGTGCCGAGTTATTATAATTCGGGTGGTGATCCAGAGCAGTTTGCGGATACTTACCAACTGATGATGGATGACTTGCAGCAAGAGCTGGAAGATTAATCTTGATATTGAATAATTGCTTGGCTTGCACAGCGCTAGAGTGAAATAAAAACGCCAGCATCATTGCTGGCGTTTTTATATGCATGACAAGACTTAGATTTGGTTGTTTACGTCATCATTTTTCGTTTCACGGATCAGCAAGAATGCGATCAATGAAAGAATAGACGCGGCAGTAAGGTAGTAACCTACAGCATATAAACCATAACCTGTCGCAAGTTTAGTTGCGATTAATGGCGCGAAAGATGCACCAAAAATACCTGCCAAGTTAAAAGTCAGTGCAGAACCAGTATAACGTACTGAAGTCGGGAATATTTCAGACAATACTGTACCAATTGGGCCGTAAGTTAAGCCCATAATGGCTAAACCAATACACAAGAATAAGAACACAATAGCTGTGCTACCAGACTCAAGTAAGCTAGAGAACATGAGGCCAAAGATTGCTGAAACTACACACACAGCAATTGAAGTGGTTTTTCGACCGAATTTTTCGGCAAAAACTGCTGACAATGGAATGAATGCTGCAAAGCAAAGCGTTGCAACCAATTGGAGTTTAAGGAACTCTTCACGTGTATAACCGAGTTGAGTTGTTCCCCATTGCAAAGCAAATACTGTAGTTAGGTAGAACACAACGAAAGTACAGATGGCTGCAATTGTACCTAAAATGAGCATGCCCCAATGCTTGGTTATCACTTCTTTAAACGGAATATTAACTTCTTTTTGTTTGTTTAAAACATTTTGGAACGCAGGCGTTTCATGAAGTTTTAAACGAATCCAAAGGCCCATAATCACTAGCAATGCGCTAGAGATAAATGGAATACGCCAGCCCCATTGCATGAAGTCGGCTTCAGACATGAAGTGACCTAATGTGAGGAATGAACCTGTTGCAAGAATAAAGCCGATAGGAGCTCCGAGTTGAGGGAACATACCATACCAAGCTCGTTTGCCTTCAGGTGCATTTTCTGTTGCCAGAAGTACTGCACCAGACCATTCACCACCTAAACCTAAACCTTGACCTAAACGGCACAGTGCCAATAACAACGGCGCAAAAATACCAATTTGTGCATAGGTTGGGAGTAAGCCAATACAAACGGTGGAAAGCCCCATGGTCAGCAAGGCTGCGACCAAGGTGGCCTTACGACCAATTCGGTCGCCTAAATGGCCAAAGAGTGCTGCGCCAATCGGGCGAGCAATGAAGGCAATTGCAAACGTAGCCAAAGACTGAATTGTCGCCGTCATCGGATCTGTACTTGCAGGGAAGAACAAATGCGGGAAAATAATAACGGCAGCCGTTGCATAAATATAGAAATCAAAAAATTCGATTGTAGTACCTACAAGGCTGGCTGTAAGTACACGAAATTTTGAATTGGTTGCTGGCGCTTGCGCAGCAGAATTTGTTGACGCCATGATAGACCTTACACTTACTAAAAATAAAAAAAACTTAGTTTTAAAAGCGTAATCTTTTTAAAAAAGGCGTAATTTCTTAAAAAAACAACAGCAATCTTCTCTGTTCTACTCGCTCAGGGTCGCTGAAATGAAGAAAGAGATGATTAAATCACGTACAGATAGATGGACAGGAAGTGTGATCCTGCACCTAACAATACAAAAATATGCCAGATAGCGTGGGTATATCTTACTCTTTTTAATGCATAAAACAATGCGCCTACGGTGTAAGAAAGCCCACCAATGATTAAAAAGGTTAAAGCTTGAGCGCTTAAAAAGTGTTTCATATCATCAATGACCAATAAAGCCAGCCAGCCCATAGCCAAATAAGCAAAGAGTGATACTTTTTGGAAAGAGTTAATGAATATTAACTTGAATAGTGTACCTACTATAGCGATGACCCACAGAGCAATTAATAAGTAGTGTGCTTTAGTGGTGGGAATAGCAATGGCTAAAAATGGGGTATAGGTTCCTGCGATTAAATAATAAATAGCCGTATGGTCGAGTTTTTTATAAAAATAGCGTCGATCGGCAGTGGTCGACATGTGATAAAGCATAGACGCAGAAAATAATAACACCATGCTCAAGGCATAAACGCATAGCCCGAACCATTGCCATGCAGGCAAATAAGCCCCTTTAATGACCAATAAAATACCAGCAATAAGGGCTAAAACTGCACCTACACCATGGCTGAGATAATTAATTCGTTCTTCAAGCGGGTCATAATCTGGAATCAGTGGAGCGTTGTTTATCATTTAATGTCGCCCAATATTTAAAATATACAGATGTATAATAATTGAAATTTGCATTTGTCGTAAGAAGATTTAAACTTTAGCTGCAATTATTTTTAGGTTTAAAGTATGTCCGCTTCGGCTTCTCTCTTTCCACAGGAACAGCAACTCCTTGATGTATTTCAGCAAGCGATTGATAAGCATCAATTTGAGCGCTTGATCCTGAGTCAATACAAGGGTGAACTTGAGCAGCTTGAAAAATTGACCTTAAGAGTCATTTCACTACAGCAACAACCTATGCTGAGTATTTTATACCGATATAAAACTCAAGATGTCACTAAAAATTATCCTTTAAGTGAAGCTTTGGATATTGTGCGTGAGTTATTACTGTGTTGTAAGCAGGCCAATTTATTTACGGCCACTGAAGAATTACAGCTGAAGAAAAACAAGAAAAAAGCCATGCTCACTGTCACTCAGCATAAGGCTGTCGCTAAGTCTGGGGCTGAACAGCAAGGCCATGACCGTGTTAAGCACCGTTATGTTGATCAGGACAGTTTATTTTTGCAACCGCTGGGCATTACAGATGCCAAAGCGCAAATCGTTCCAAGCATGGCCCGCAAATGGAAACAGATTAATAAGTTTGTTGAGATCTGTGCGGGGGCAGTAGAACAAATTCAGCAGCCTGATCGGCCTTTGCATATTGTCGACTTTGGTTCAGGTAAAGGTTATTTAACCTTTGCGCTGTATGACTATTTGGCAAAGCATCAGCAAACGCCTTTTGTGACAGGTGTTGAACTGAATCCGAAAATGGTTGAGTTTTGTCAAAATGTATCTGCTCAGGCAGGTTTTGAGCAGCTCGGTTTTTTCCAAGGTGATGTACGTACATACGAGCCAGAACGCTTGGATGTGATGATTGCCTTACATGCGTGTGATGTCGCGACGGATTTTGCGATTCATACGGGCATTCGTTTAAATGCGCAGATGATTATGTGCGCACCGTGTTGTCATAAAGAATTGCGTCCACAACTGACTGCGCCAAAAGTACTTTCACCGATGTTACAGTTTGGTATTCATGCAGGGCAACAGGCGGAAATGCTGACCGATACGATTCGGGCTTTATTGTTGAAAGCCTATGGTTATGAAACTAAAGTGTTTGAGTTTGTGGCCTTGGAGCATACCAGTAAGAACAAAATGATTTTGGCGGTTAAGCGTCAAGATTATAGTGAGCCAGATCAGGCTGTATTAGCACAAATACAAGCATTGAAAGAGATGTATGGGATTCAAAAGCATTCATTAGAATTGCTCTTGAATGATCAGTGGGACCAGCAAGATATTGGCTGTAAATGCTGAGAAAACGTGATGTCTAACTTCAAAGTTTTGTCTGGTGGATGGAGCGAATTGCAATCCGCAGTGGGGCCTGTGCGTGAAGCAGTTTTTATTCGAGAACAACAGATTGCTCCAGCTGATGAGTGGGATGCACAAGACTTGGTAAGTCTGCATTTTGCAGTCATGGATGGTGAAGCGTGTATTGCGACTGCGCGATTACTGGAAAATCACAGTATTGGCCGTGTAGCAGTGCTGTCTTCATCTCGTGGCAAAGGCATAGGCAAATTGTTGATGCTTGCTGTGATTGAGGTTGCAAAAAAACAGGGCAGACCTTTTGTTAAGTTGTCATCTCAAGTTCATGCGATTGAGTTTTATGTAGGGCTTGGCTTTAAGGTACAAGGTGAGGAATATCTCGATTGCGGTATTCCGCATATAGACATGCGACTCGAACTGGAATAAAGATGAAAATCATCACTTGGAATTGCAATGGCGCTTTTCGTAAAAAGGTTGAGGCTATTTTGCAATTTCAAGCAGATATTTATGTCATTCAAGAATGTGAAAGTCCTGAACAGGCGAATGGCTTGTATCAGCGTTATTTTTCAGATTTTCTTTGGAAAGGTGAAAATAAAAATAAAGGACTAGGGATCTTTGTTCGCGCAGGTATAAAGCTTAAAGCACTGCATTTACCTGATGAAAATCTTGAGCTTTTTTTGCCTGTGTTACTCAATGATACAGTACAGTTACTTGCAGTTTGGGCGAAACAAGCCAATTCTCCGACTTTTCAATATATTGGCCAGATTTGGAAGTATTTGCAGCTTAACTTGGCGCAACTCGATGAGACAGTACTGATCTGCGGGGATTTCAATAGCAATTCAAAATGGGATGTTTGGGATCGCTGGTGGAATCATTCAGATGTGGTCAGCATGCTGGAAAAACAAAATATTTTTAGTGTTTATCATCGCGCCTTGGCAGAGCAACAAGGCCATGAAAGTCAGCCGACCTTCTTTCTTCAGCGCAATCCACTTAAGGCTTATCATATCGATTATATTTTTGCATCCGATCAATATTGGAATCTAAAAAATGTAAAGTTGAGGATAGGTGATGTCCAAGATTGGCTGAGCCTCAGTGATCATTTGCCTCTGTGTTGTGATATCAATCCATTTACTAAAACACGCATGTGAACATCTTTTAAAATAAAAAAAGCGCTGTAGATCAGCGCTTTTTTTATACAGGAGATCAGTGGCCGTGAGCGGTTTCTGATGATGCTCCATGTGACATGCCATCCATATTTGCATGCTCACTTTCACTCATATTCATATCTTCAGCCGTTTGATTGCGCGCAGCTTCACGTGCTTGTTTTTGCTGCTGTGCTTCAGCCATTTGTTCCTGAGACATCGCAGGCGCATTTTTAAAAGCATGTTGCTGGGTATTGTCTTTCTTTTGCTGGCTTGGCATGTAATCTGGTTCATTGCTGACAGCAAGCCAGAAAAAGCCCATGAACAAGGCACCCAAAATACAGGAAATAATGAGTGCTTTCCAACCCCAAGGTGATTTTTCAGGAGATGTAGAATCGGTCATGATGGATTCCAATAATCAAATAATCAACGAGATGTTATCTTATAACATGGAATGACTGAATTAGGGATGATTATCTAGGAAAGTCATGATTATTTTAAGGTTTTTATTTGTCCCCAAAAAGCAGATTGCTTGAACAATAAATTGAGATCAATTCATGTATTTGTTTTTATTGAACGGGCTATCTCATCCATGATCTATCGTCCTCACTAGATCCAATTTTTTCCTCTGAAGTGCAATTTATTCGGCCTTTAAAATGCTTTAGTGTGGCTATATAAAATAAAAAAGGAGCACTTGGCTCCTTTTTTAAATATGAAACGGATGGCTTAGATCAATTCACCCTTTGCTACTTTATCCTTCAACAATTGCGGCGCTTTAAAGCGTTCGCCGTATTTTGCTTCTAGTGTATTGGCACGCAATAGCGCTTTTTCCAATCCATATTGATTTAAGAATTGCAAAGCACCGCCTGTCCAAGGGGCAAAACCAATACCGAAAATTGATCCGACATTGCCATCGACAGTTGATTCTAAAACACCTTCTTCTAAGCAGCACAAGGTATCGAGTGATTGTACAAACAGGAAGCGGTCAATCATTTCCTGTTCAGAAATATTGCTATCCTTTTGCCATTTGCTTAAGCCATCCCAGAGATGCTTTTTACCGCCTTCAGGATATTCATAAAAACCTGCACCAGCTGCTTTACCTTTACGTCCGAACTCATGAATCATCGTTTGAATAACGTCATCCGCACCTGAGCGAGGCAAGTCTTTGCCTTCAGCTTGTAGGGCTTTACGGGTCTCAGCAGCAACATGCTCAGATAACGTTAAAGACACTTCATCTTGAATGGCCAATGGACCTACAGGCATGCCGGCTTTCAGCGCAGCCATTTCAATGCGGGCAGGGTGCACACCTTCAGACAGCAGACGTAAACCTTCTTGTACAAAAGTGCCAAAGACACGGCTGGTAAAGAACCCGCGACTGTCATTGACTACAATTGGTGTTTTGCCAATTTGCTGTACATAGTCATAGGCTTTGGCTAAGGTTTCAGCTGACGTGTTTTTACCTTTAATAATTTCGACCAATTGCATTTTGTCGACAGGACTAAAGAAATGCAGCCCGATAAATTTAGCTTGATCTTGGGATGCCTGTGCCAAGCCTGAAATCGGTAAAGTAGAGGTATTTGATGCAAAAATGCCGCTATCTGCCAGGTAGGCTTCGGCTTCTTGCGTCACTTTGGCTTTCAGTTCGACATTTTCAAATACCGCTTCAATGATTAAGTCGCAGCCTTGTAGATCTGCAGCATCTGCAGTGGCATGAATCAGTCCTAAAACTTGATCACGTTTTTCTGCACTTAAACGACCTTGAGATACTTTTTTATCCAGCAGTTTTTGGCTATAGGCTTTGCCTTTTTCAGCAGCTTCTACAGAAACATCCTTGAGTACAACAGCAATGCCTTTTGATGCTGTGGTATAAGCAATGCCTGCGCCCATCATGCCTGCGCCTAAAATGCCGACTTTTGTGGCTTGCCATTTCGCGACGTCTTTTGGACGGCTTGCACCTGATTTGATGGCGTTAAGGCCATGCCAGAAGGTGCCGATCATGTTTTTAGAAATTTGACCTGTTGCAAGGTAAGTAAAGTAACGTGATTCAATGGTGAGCGCCGTATCGACATCCACCTGAGCGCCTTCAACAGCAGCCGACATAATGGCTTCAGGCGCAGGGTAACAGCCCTTGGTTTTGTCACGCAGCATAGCAGGGGCAATGGCGAGCATTTGCGCCACAGCAGGTGTGGATGGCGTACCGCCCGGAATTTTATAGCCTTTTACATCATAAGGCTGTTGTGATTTTGGATTGGCTTTGACCCAAGTAATAGCTTTGTCCATCAAGTCTTCAAGGCTATCTGCAGTGTCTTGAATGAGCCCCAATGATTTGGCTTTTTCGACACCAATTTGTTTGCCTTCCATTAAGAGTGGAAATGCATTTTGCAAACCCAATAAACGTACCATGCGTACAATACCGCCACCGCCCGGCAGTAAGCCTAAGGTCACTTCAGGCAAGCCAAACTTTGCCTTAGCATCATTGAGTGCAATACGATAATGACAGCCAAGAGCTAACTCCCAGCCACCGCCAAGCGCTGTGCCATTTAAAGCGGCCACAACTGGAATGCCACGGGTTTCGATATAACGAAGTTTGGCTTTCATCTCTTCAATCATATTGAAGAATTCAGTTGCATGCTCAGGTGTAGCTTGAATCAGTTCATCTAAATCACCGCCGGCGAAGAAGGTTTTTTTGTTCGAGCGGAAAATGATCCCTGCGATGTTTTCGTCAGCTTGCAGTTTGTCTACTGTTTCAGCCAGTGCAGCACGGAAATCTGCATTCATGGTGTTGGCAGATTGGTTTGGAGAATCTAAAGTTAAAATGACGATATTGTCGGCATTTTTTTCAAATTGAATTGCGCTCATAAATTTTATCCAAATATTTTTATGACTTTGCTAGTGATTTTTGAGATTTAAATTATTCATCGTCACTACGGAGTCTTTCCAAATTTATTCATTACTGTTATTTCATTTCAGCTAAAGCGGTGCTTTAGCTTCATTCAGGTTCGACCTACCTTGCGAAATACATTTCTCATTCGGCAAAATGAGGAGCGATGCTCCGCAAGAAAACCATTTGGCATCCACAAAACCTGTCAACTAATGTCTTTTTTCTAAAAGTTCGCAGAAACATTATTTTCAATTTTTGGTCAGGTTGTGGATGACACATACCAAGTATCAAATGCTGTGTACGGTTCGGTTAATTAAACTAGCTCAATAATCGTTGCGATGCCCATACCGCCGCCCACACACAAAGTCGCTAAACCGCGCTTTTTACCTTGGCGTTCTAGTTCATCCATCAGGGTTCCTAAAATCATGGCACCTGTTGCACCTAGCGGATGTCCTAATGCAATCGCGCCGCCATTCACATTGACTTTGGCAGGGTCTACCTTGAGCTCGGTAATAAAACGCATCACCACTGCAGCAAAAGCTTCATTCACTTCAAACAGGTCAATATCATCAATGGTTAGGCCAGCTTTGGCTAAGGCTTTACGTGCAGCAGGTGCAGGGCCCGTCAGCATAATGGTCGGGTCTGCGCCCACTAATGCAGTTGCAAGCACTTTGGCACGCGGTTTTAGGCCTTGTTCTTTGACCGCTCTTTCAGAGGCGAGCAATACCACGGCAGCACCATCGACAATGCCCGATGAATTGCCTGCATGGTGTACATGGTTGACCGCATCCACTTCAGGGTACTTTTGCAATGCGATGGCATCAAAGCCCATTTGACCCATCATGGCAAAACTTGGGTTGAGCTTGCCTAAGCCTTCTGCTGTGGTCGTTGGTTTAATAAATTCATCTTTAGCTAAAACAGTGACGCCTGCTTTGTCTTTAACCGGAACGACAGACTTGTCAAAATAACCCTTGGCTTGTGCTGCCGTTGCTTTTTGCTGAGAGTTGGCCGCAAAGGCATCCACATCTGCACGGCTATAGCCGTCAATGGTGGCAATTAAATCGGCTCCAATGCCTTGCGGAATAAAATCACAAGCCATATTGGTTTCAGGGTCGAGCGCCCAAGGACCGCCGTCACTGCCCATCGGCACACGAGACATCGACTCTACACCACCAGCTACCACAAGGTCTTCCCAGCCAGAACGCACCTTTTGCGCAGCCATATTGACTGCTTCTAAACCTGAGGCACAAAAACGGTTGATTTGAACGCCTGCCACATCATTATCCCAACCTGCTGCAATGGCTGCGGTTTTGGCAATGTCTGCGCCTTGGTCACCAATTGGGGTCACACAGCCCAATACAATGTCGTCAACTGCAGCAGTGTCAAACTGATGGCGGTTTTGTAATTCGTTTAATAAACCAGTCAGCAGGCTAATCGGTTTAACGGCATGCAGTGAACCATCTTTTTTACCTTTTCCGCGCGGTGTGCGAATGGCATCAATGATGTAAGCCTCGCTCATAATCCTGTCCCTTTGATGTATAAATTTTTATTGGTTTTTTGAGTGTACGGATAATTTGGATGAGTGCAATGACAAGAACGGGTCAGGTCAGATGTGATTTTTTGCCAGTTTGATTTTGTCTCTTGTAGCTAAAACAAGTATTCAAATGTGTGCCTGAATTAATTTTAATTTTTTGATTTGTCTGTATTAAGATATTGCGCCTTCTGTAGGAGTGATCAATGAGCCACATACGTGCAAAAGTGATTTGTTTATTTAGACATCAAGAGCAGGTTCTTTTAGCTCAAGCCTATGACCCAACAAAGAACGAGCATTATTTAATGCCCATCGGCGGCGGAATTGAGTTCGGAGAACGCGCTGCTGATAGCATCCGCAGAGAAGTGCAGGAAGAAATTCAGCAAGAAATTACCCAGCTGAAATATCTCGATGTACTCGAAAATATTTTTACGTTTGATGGAAAAGCAGGTCATGAAATTGTGTTTGTATATTCTGCTGTATTTATAGATCAGCGTATGTATGCTCAGGCAATGATTAAAGGTATAGAGTCGAATGGCGATGAGTATCAAGCGACGTGGTACACGCAGGCACAACTTACTCAATTGAACTTACCGATTTATCCTCTTGGCATAGAGGCACTTTTGTTTCAGTCCTAGCTTAAAGTATCGTTGAGTTTGTTTTAATACAATGCAAAAGCCCAAGCAGAGTGCTTGGGCTAAATGAATCACAGAGAAGTATAAGACAGTAAATTAGTCAAAAAGTCTCATTTCGACTTAGTGATAACCATGCAGTTGACGGTAAAGGCCTGGTGTTACACCTGTCCACTTCTTAAATGCACGGTGGAAAGTACTGGTTTCACTAAAGCCAACTTGCTGTGCAACATCTTCTAAAGTTAAAGCAGGGTTTAGCAATAGGTGAATCGCGGCATCACGGCGCAGTGCATCTTTTACACCTTGATAGCTTTTACCTTCGGCTGCTAGACGGCGACGCAATGTTTGAGGTGAAAGATATAACATTGAGGCAACATCGTTCAATGTTGGCATTTCTTCGCCAATTTGGCTCTTCAGCACTTCACGAATACGTGAAGTGAGTGAGTTGGTATTTTTAAATTTCACCAGCAGTTGTGCAGGGGCAGCTTTTAAGAATTCTTCTAATGATTCTTCGTTTTGACGAATTGGAAGATCTAAATAATCCGCAGCAAAGGTGATTTCAGTACGTGGCGCATCAAATTGCATTACAGGCGCAAAGAAAAGCGCATCATATTCATCCGCATGTTCTGGGCGGCTATAGCCGAAATGTACACGCTCTAAAGGCAGGCGGCGCTCAATCAACCAAGATGCCAATCCATGCCAAATCATGAGCATACTTTCAGTAATAAAATGATCAGGGTCCATAGATTTTGGGATGAGTGGTACCAAACGCGCTTCGTGCTTATCGCGTTCTAAGGTTACAGACCATTCATCGCCAAACAATTTATAAAACTGAGAGGACAGCTCTAATGCATCACCCAAAGTTTTGGCATGAATAATCAGCTGACACATAATGGCAAAAGTGCCTAAACGACGTGGCTGAATATCAAAACCGACGTGTTCGTCTTGCGTCACCATCCACAACATTTTGATAAAACGCGTGTACTGTTCTGGAGAAATACGCGCTTTGGGTTGGCGCAGTAGTTCGGCTTCAATTCCGACGTGAGACAATAAAGTTTCGACATCCATGCCTAAGCGTTTTACACCAGACAAAGCAGCATTGACGAAATGGATACTGATCGTATCGCGGCTCATGTTGATTCCTTCAGGCTCTTTAATGTTCACAAATTTTGACCTAACTGACACTTAAAAAATTAAATATGGCAATTTACAACAGCGAAAATACCATTTTTACATGGTAAATTGCCGAAACTATCAAGGTAAATGGCTGAACATGACATTGTTTTGTATCATTTATATTTCTAATATGCATAAAAAATCAACATAAATAGAGTAAAAACTCCAATGTCAGCACCACTAAAAGGCTTGAAAGTTCTTGATTTTTCCACACTTCTACCTGGTCCATTCGCCACTTTGTATTTGGCCGATCTGGGCGCAGAGGTTGTGCATATTGAATCACCTACGCGTCTAGACTTGGTTCGTTTGATGCCACCTTATGCAAATGGGCAGGCTGTAGCACATAGTTATTTAAACAGAAACAAGCAATCGATCGCACTCGATTTAAAAGACCCAAACAGTATTGCATTGCTGTATCAAAAAATATTAGAGGTCGATATTGTGGTTGAGCAATTCCGCCCAGGCGTTATGCAACGCTTAGGTTTGGACTATGCAACTTTGGCACAGATTAATCCTAAATTGATTTACTGCTCAATTACAGGCTATGGGCAAACCGGACTTTATAAAGATAAAGCTGGTCATGATATTAATTATTTAGCCTTGTCTGGAATCGCGGGATACAGTGGCCGTCAGCAGAGTGGGCCACCGCCACTCGGCATACAAGTTGCCGATGTTGCAGGTGGTTCTATGCATGCTGTTATGGGAATATTGGCTGCAGTCATTGAGCGCTATCAAAGCGGTATAGGACAGTATATTGATATTTCTATGACTGATTGTGCTGTGGCATTAAACAATATGGCGGCAGCCAGTAGTTTGGCTGGTGGTGAGCATGCCGAAGCCGAGCAAACGCATTTGAATGGCGCAACATTTTATGACTATTACCCAACGCAAGACGGGCGCTATTTTGCAGTGGGTAGTTTAGAGCCCCAATTTATGCTCGCTTTAGGGCAGGCACTGGACTTACCCCTTCTTTTACAGAAGGGAGCATCATTTGATCAGGCTGACCGAGCAGAAGTGAAACAAGCGCTACGAGACAAATTTGCATCTGAGCCATTTGCAGTATGGCAAGCATTGTTTCAAAACTTGGATGTATGTGTAGAACCCGTATTATCCTTGCAAGAGGCTTTAAATTCACCTTTGGCAGCTGCGCGGAATTGGGTAGTCAATGTTCCCTTAAATGCTGAGGCCGTAGAAACCGAGCCACAGTTGGCCTGTCCAATTAAATTTTCACGTTCTCAGGCCAGTTATCAATATATTGGACAAGCGCTTGGTGCTGGCACTTGGTTTAAGTCTACAGCTGACGATTAGTGAATGATCATAGATGAATGCATGCTGTGGTTGATTGCAATTAACATCCTCTTAAAGTAAAAGCCTACATCGTGGGCTTTTCTTTATGATAAAAAATGCTAAAGATTAAATAAAATAATCAATATTAAAAAAAGCAATTACAAATGGCCTGAAAGTACCTATATCAATGATATTGAGATAGTCTTATCAATAAAATCGCTATTAAATATGTAAAAAACGCATTTTCTTGATAGATCAAATCTCGTTATTCTGTGCATCGTTATAATAGAAACTACTAGCTGTACGCCATGTATTTATATACTGATTTTGATCAGCAACTGATTAATGAACGTGTTGCACAGTTCCGTGATCAAACGGAACGTTATTTAGCAGGTAAATTGACAGAAGACGAATATCGTCCGCTTCGTCTGCAAAATGGTTTATATGTGCAGCGCTATGCACCCATGCTCCGTGTTGCTGTGCCTTATGGTTTAATGAACTCGAAGCAACTGCGTAAAATTGCTTCACTTGCAACAGCGTATGACCGTGGTTATGCACACGTTTCAACACGTCAAAACTTCCAATTTAACTGGCCAGCGCTTGAAAATGTGCCAGATATGTTAGAAGAGTTGGCATCAGTACAAATGCATGCCATTCAAACCTCTGGTAACTGTATTCGTAACACGACAACAGACCAATATGCAGGTGTGGTTGCAGGCGAAATCGAAGATCCACGTGCAACGTGTGAATTGATTCGTCAATGGTCAACCTTCCACCCAGAATTTGCTTTCTTACCACGTAAGTTCAAAATTGCAGTATCTGCACTTGAAGAAATTGACCGTGCTGCAACAGCTTTTCATGACATCGGTGTTTACATCGTGCGTAATGAAGCAGGCGAGATGGGCTATAAAATTAAAGTGGGCGGTGGTTTAGGTCGTACCCCAATTATTGGTAGCTTTATTCGTGACTTCTTACCTCGTGAAGATTTAATTGCGTACTTAGAAGCTGTACTACGTGTTTACAACTTACACGGTCGCCGTGATAACAAGTACAAAGCACGTATCAAAATTTTGGTAAAAGCATTAACGCCAGAAGTATTTGCAGAAAAAGTTGAAGCTGAATTTGCACATACCATCAAAACATTAAAAATTGATGCTGCCACTTTGGCAAAAATGGATGCGAACTTTACGCCATTTAATTACCAAGATTATGCAGATGAAGATTTCACTGCAAAATTTGCTGAATATCCAAAATTCAAACAATGGTTCAACATCAACACCAATGCACATAAAGTAAAAGGTTACCGCATCGTAACGATTTCACTTAAACGTGCAGGTATTGCACCAGGTGATGTGACCACTGAAGAAATGAACTTGATTGCAGATCTTGCAGACAAGTACACATTTGGTGAGTTACGTACAACGCATGAACAAAATATTGCGTTGGTAGACGTTCCACAAAAAGATTTGTTTGAACTTTGGCAAGTGCTAGATGCAAAAGATTTAGCGCGTGCACATATTGGTTTTATTACTGACATTATTTGCTGCCCAGGCGGTGACTTCTGTTCATTGGCCAATGCGAAATCAATTCCAATTTCTGAAGCAATTTCACGTCGTTTTGATGATCTAGATACGATTTATAACCTTGGCAAGCTTGATCTGAATATTTCAGGTTGTATGAATGCATGTGGTCATCACCACGTGGGTAATATTGGTATTTTAGGTGTAGACAAAAAAGGCGCTGAATTCTACCAAATCACGCTTGGCGGTAATGCTGATCATGATGCATCGATTGGTGACATCTTAGGGCCATCATTTGCAGCGGATCGCGTACCTGATGTTGTCGAAGAAATTTTAAATACCTATCTTGATCTTCGTACGGAAGGTGAAGACTTTATTGATACCTATCGCCGTGTTGGCATTCAACCATTTAAGGAGCGTGCTTATGCTTAATACCGCACTACAAGTGCTCTCTAAAGATGGCACAATTGCAGACAACAGCTATGAAATCATTGCAGAAGATGGCGTATTACCACAAGGTGATGTGCTATTGACTGTTGAGCAGTTAGATCAGATTGCAAATGTAACGGGCAAAAAAGCATTGTTCTTAACAGTGGATGCTTCTCCTGAAACTAATGAATTTCCGCTAGATCAACTTGATGCAATTTTTATTGATTTTGCAGGCTTTAATGATGGTCGTGGTTATTCATTTGCTGCATTGTTACGTCGCCAAGGCTACCAAGGTGAACTTCGTGCCACAGGTGATGTATTTAAAGATGTATTAAATTACATGAAGCGTGCAGGCTTTGACACTTTTGTGATCAAAGAAGGCAAAGATATTCATGAAGCTGCTGCTGGTTTGGGTGACTTTACTCATCCTTACCAAGCTTCAACGGCTGTACCGCAAGCACATTATCAAACAGGTGCTTAATTCAATTAAGTAACTGAAAAAGCTGGACTGAGGTTCAGCTTTTTTTTGCCAAATTAAATGCAAATAGAAATGTTGCTAATGGAAGGGTGAATCTCAGCACTTCGCTATATGATCAATTTGCCTTATTTAGCCCCAGCGTTCCATTTTTGCAATGTTGTAGTGACGTAAACAGACTATCGGGACATGTATGAACTTTGCATAATAAAAATATCCATCACATAGGTGAATATCATGCACATGCAAACAGGCGATTTATCTCTTCTCAAAAATTGGAATGCAACACTTCCACACACTGCACCTATGCCTGTTTTGTTTCTAGGGCATGGTTCCCCCATGAATGCCATTCAAGACAATGAATTCACGCGTGAATGGAATAGAGTGGGGGCGACTTTAGAAACCCCACCAACGGCCATATTATGTATTTCAGCGCATTGGTTGACTCAAGGTGGTACAGCGGTCACTGCGATGCAAATGCCACGTACCATTCATGATTTTGGTGGCTTTCCACAAGCTTTATTTGATATGCAATATCCTGCGTCAGGTAATCAAGCTTTGGTCGATGCAACTGTCGATGCAATCCAAAGCATTGATATTCATCATGACCATGAGTGGGGCCTAGATCACGGCACTTGGGCAGTGTTATGTCACGTTTTTCCTGACGCCAATATTCCTGTGGTGCAGTTGAGCATCGATTATAGCCAAGGTGCACAATATCATTATGATTTGGCAAAACAGCTTGCGGGGCTGCGCCGTAAAGGGGTGTTGATTGTTGCGAGTGGTAATTTGGTTCATAACTTGGGTCGAGTTGCCTTTGATAAAATCAACCATGAATATGGTTTTGATTGGGCGCTCGAAGCAGACCAGAAAATGCAGAGTTTTTTGTTAGCGCGTAATCACCAAGCACTCATTGATTGGGATAAACAAGGCACGGCTTTTAAACTCGCCATTCCAACACCTGATCATTATTATCCAATGATCTATGCACTGGCTTTACAAGAAGACAAAGACGAGTTGAGTTTATTTAATGCCAAAGCAGTGGGTGGATCACTGACAATGACATCTTTTCGGTTAGATCAATCTGCATAAAATGACATGGTCACCGTATAAAAAAAAGCGACCTTTCATTGGGTCGCTTTTTTGTGTCGAATGAGCTGAGATGCTGACCTCAATTACGCAGTTTCTAATTGGCAATTGATCATCCATTGAATACCAAATTGATCGGTGAGTGCACCATATAAAGCCCCCCAGAATGTTGGACTCAAAGCCATTTCAACTGTGCCATTGACGGCAAGTGCATCAAACAGTCGTTTTGCCTCATCTTGTTCACTGGCATCTAGATTAATCGAAATATAATGATTGGTGCCTACGGTAAATGCTTTATTGGTTTGAGCACAAAATTGTTCGCTAATATCTGAGGCCATTAAAACGGTATGTTCATTAATCGGAAGAGAAATATGCATAATTTTTTGACGGTCTGCCTCAGATAAAGGGGATTGACCTTCTTGTGTGGGCGCATCGCTATAACGCATAACAAATAAAAACTCGCCACCAAAGACAGACTTATAAAAATTAAATGCCGCTTCAGTATTACCTTTAAAGTTTAAATAATGATTGAGTTGCATGTGAGCACCGCGTTTTTTGTTGTTGTGGTCACTTAAGATTAAGCTTAAATTCTTAAGCCAATGTGATTGCTGTGTTCAAAATTGTAATTGCTAGCATGCAAGCTTTATTAAAATGACGATAAGAAATTTTGATTTGAAGATCGGATTAAAAAATCCCCCATGACGGAGGATTTTATACAGATTTTTTGTGAGTGAAGATTGATATAGGACTTTAAGTTATCCATTAATAAGGAACTAAAGCGATGTTATTCATCTACCTAAATTCTTTTAAAAGGAGTGCCTTAAAGTCTTAAAGTACTTCAATCGCGACAGCAGTTGCTTCACCGCCACCAATACACAGCGCAGCAATACCGCGTTTACCGCCAGTACGCTTAAGGGCATGTATTAAAGTTAAAATAATGCGTGAGCCTGTAGAACCCACAGGGTGGCCAAGTGCACATGCACCACCATTAATATTCACTTTTTCTGCATCCAGTTTGAACTCATCCATTGGGCACATCGTCACCATAGCAAAGGCTTCATTAATTTCCCAAAGGTCAACGTCTTGAGCGTCCCAACCTGTAGCATTTAATACCTTTTGAATCGCGCCCACAGGAGCAATGGTAAATTCAGATGGATGCTGTGAATTTGAAGCATACGCAACAATTTTAGCTAAAGGGTTTAAGCCCTTTGCCACAGCTTGTTCTGCAGAGGTTAAAACTAATGCTGAAGCACCGTCAGAGATAGAGCTCGCATTGGCAGCAGTAATGGTGCCATCTTTAGCAAAAGCAGGGCGTAATGTTGGAATTTTGTCGATATTGGCATTGAATGGTTGTTCATCTTTATCAATAACTACATCGCCTTTACGCGTACTCACAGTTACAGGCACAATTTCATCTGCAAAATAGCCTTCAGTAATCGCTGTTTGCGCACGCTTTAAAGAACGAATGGCAAAGTTATCCATCTGTTCACGTGTATAGCCTTTGCTGTTGGCCATGTCTTGTGCAAATGAACCCATTAAACGACCAGTCTCAGCATCTTCAAGACCATCAAGGAACATGTGATCTTTGATTTCGCCATGACCCATACGGAAGCCAGCACGAGCTTTAGGCAATACATAAGGTGCATTGGTCATGGATTCCATACCACCAGCAACTACAAACTGTGCAGAACCAGCTTTAATCATGTCTGCTGCTTGCATCACAGCTTTCATGCCAGAACCACACAATTTATTAATGGTGACTGCGCCTGTTGAATCAGGCAAACCTGCTAAACGCATCGCTTGACGCGCAGGGCCTTGTTTTAAGCCAGCAGGAAGCACACAGCCCATAATGACTTCTTCGATGTCCGTTGCTTGTAAGCCTGAGCGAGCAATTGCTTCTTTAATTGAAGCTGCACCTAAAATGGGTGCTGTTACACTTGCTAAGCTTCCTTGAAAGCCACCCATTGCGGTACGTGCACCATTAACAATTACGATGTCAGTCATTGTGATTTTCTCCGAATCTGTTTTATTAAAATAGTTAAACCCACAGCAGTATATAAAAAAAAGCCGTGGAGAAAATGACCTTTGTGCCAGAACTTTAGACCCACCAGTTCTAACAACTGTTGATATTTTCTAGCCGTACATGGCCCATTTTACTCATGATGATTTTTTGATGAGGCAAATCGATCAGTGAACAATGAAAAAAACTTCCGTTAGAACCAATAGGCATTCCTGTTGTGGCCTGAAAGGTTAGGCTCGGAATGCTGAGCGTGCCATGCCAATCGAGAGTGCTGTATTTAAGGTTGAGTTTTTCCTGATGCAGAATGTTTTCTGTACTATCAATTTGTCGATTTTTATTGTTATCGACAAAGATTACAAAGCCAGTGCTCCATTTGCTCGGCTGACATTGAGTGAAATTTTCACTCGGACAGATCACAATATTGGAATTTTGAATGGAGGCAAAATTTTTAGCTTGACGACTAAATGTTTGTATTTTTTTTGCTGTAAGTTGCATTTCTTGCATGGCTTGATGCCGTTGGAATGCGGGTAATGCATAGCTTGAAATGATACAAATAATTGCCACGCACACGATGAGTTCTAATTGTGTGAAACCATTTTTTACTATAAAAAACATTGGATTGAACCTTGTATTTGGTATTTATTTTTATTAATTCATGTTATTAATAATGTGCTTCAACACATTTTTGAGTTGAGCAAAAATTTTTATTACTCAAGTTTTAATAAAACTGCTAAAATATTTAGCAAGTGAAAAATAAGCGATTCACAAGAATAAATTGAGTAAAAAATTACCGAATTACAACGGAAATTGTAAGTAATTTTGTCAATAATTTACTTGATTAGACTAATCAAGCACTTGGAAAACCATTGAAGTGTTTGTATGATTCGGCGTGAATAGCTTAAAAAATAAAACTGGGGTATTAGAAAGCCTATCTCAGGATGCCGGTATTTTTAGGCTTGAACAACAATTGTTATCTCTGGAGGATAAATCCATGAAAATGAGTCGTATTGCTTTAGCAATGCTCGTAGCTGCTCCTTTAGCAGCTGCAAACGCAGGCGTAACTGTTACTCCATTAATGCTTGGTTACACATTCCAAGACACTCAGCACAACAATGGTGCTAAAGACCACTTGATGGACTCTACTGATGGTGAGCTACAAGACGATTTATTCGTTGGAGCTGCATTGGGTGTAGAACTTACTCCATGGTTAGGTTTTGAAGCTGAATATAACCAAGTGAAAGGTGATGTAGAAGGCCTTGGCGTACCTGCAGGTGCAGAATATAAGCAGACTCAAATCAATGGTAACTTCTATGCTACTTCTGATTTGATCACTAAAAACTATGACAGCAAAATCAAGCCATATGTACTTTTAGGTGCTGGTCATTACAAATATAAAGCTGCAGGTTCAATTGCAGATGGTGAGTCTGAAGAAGGTACTTTAGGTAACGCAGGTCTAGGTGCTTTCTGGCGCTTAAATGACGTTCTATCTCTTCGTACAGAAGCTCGTGCAACTTACAACATCGACGAAGATTTCTGGAACTACACAGCTTTAGCTGGTCTTAACGTAGTTCTTGGTGGTCACTTGAAACCAGCTGCTCCTGTAGTTGAAGTTGCTCCTGTAGCTCCTGTAGCTCCAGTTCAACCAGCTCCACAAGAGTTGACTGAAGACCTTAACATGGAACTTCGTGTGTTCTTTGATACAAACAAATCAAACATCAAAGATCAATACAAACCAGAAATCGCTAAAGTAGCTGAGAAACTTTCTGAGTATCCAAACGCTACTGCTCGTATCGAAGGTCACACAGACAACACTGGTCCACGTGCACTTAACGAACGTCTTTCTTTAGCTCGTGCTAACTCTGTTAAAACAGCACTTGTTAACGAATACAACGTAGATGCAGCTCGCTTGTCTACTCAAGGTTTCGCTTGGGATCAACCGATTGCTGACAACAAAACTAAAGAAGGCCGTGCTATGAACCGTCGCGTATTCGCTACGATTTCTGGTAGCCGTACTGTTGTAGCTAAATAAGATTCAATAATTATTTATTGAATTGAGTTTAAAAAAAAGCAGCCGAAAGGCTGCTTTTTTTATGGGGGCGAATTTTGCTGAGTTTGTTAGAATAAGCCTGTATGAAGATAAAGAAATCAATTGACTGCGAGTTGTTATGGGCTTGAAGATACCAGAGGCTTTATTAAAGCTAAAATCTAATAGTGGAGTTTATGCTGTGTGGATGGTGCTACAGCACTATGGGATACAGGCAGACATACAGCGGTTGGTTAAAATTACTGGCTATGATGGCGAAGGGGCATTTAGTATCGGTTTAGCATTGGCATTGCAAAAGTTAGGTTGTAAAACCAGTTTTCATACGGCACCAGATCCAGATAAGCAACCTAAAGAAATTGAATACTATCAAGAAGCCAAGCAACTCAATATTCCAATTCAAGCTGCTTTAAGCTATGAGCAAATTAAAGAAAAGATCGATCAGGGTTACTTTGTAATTGTGTATTACGATACTGTTGAAGGGGTGGGACACCATTCTTTGGTGTATTCAATGAATAGCCGTGAAATTTGTTTTTTTGATAATTTTACGACTTTATCTGCACGAACTTTTGAAAAAAGACGTAAAGCAGAAGGAATTTGTCGTCAGGCGATTGTGATTGATGGTTCAAAATTAGCTGATATTAAATTGAGTTAAGTTGCTTGTATATTGGCGAAACCATGAATGTACTGATTTTGGTGTCGGAATACTTAATAAGTAGGGACCGCAGTTTTCTTTTTGATTGTGATTACAAATAAAAAAAGCTACACCGGAGTGTAGCTTTTTTTGGGGTTAACTTTTAGGCGTCTTTATCAACATTCATTGGACGTACATCCATGTCTTGATATGAAACCATTTTTGCTTTGTATTTCCACTTATAGCCCAGCCAAATTGCTAGGAATAAGAAAATACCAATATACGTTGAAATGACTGCTAAGATGTCACCGTCAAGTACTGCTTGGTAGTTTTGACCGAGAACGACAATTGCACACAAAATGAAAGCAAACCATGGTGCAAACGGGAAGAATTTAGCGCGGTAAGCTAGATCTTCAAGCTTATAGCCTTGGTGTACGTACCCTTTGCGGAAGCGGTAGTGTGAAATCGCAATGCCTAACCAGACAATAAAGCCACACATACCAGACATATTTAAAAGCCAGTTGAACACAGCTTGCTCACCAATAAATGTGGTCAAGAAGCATAGAGCAGCAATTGCAGTGGTTGCATAAAGCGCATTCATTGGTACACCACGGCGGTCCAATTTTGAGAAGGCTTTTGGCGCACTGCCATTTTTTGCCATATCAAACAGCATACGTGTTGATGAATACATGCCAGAGTTACCTGCAGATAAGATTGCAGTTAAAATCACAGCATTCATTACAGAGGCTGCAAAAGCAAAGCCTGCTTTTTCATACAACAACGTAAATGGTGAAAGTGCAATATTTTCACTAGATGCTGCTTGTAAAAGCAATGGGTCATCGTATGAAACGAGCGTGCCAATAATGAAAATACACACCACATAAAACAATAAGATACGCCAGAAAATTTGCTTGATTGCTACTGGAATTGTTTTCTTTGGATCTTTAGATTCACCTGCTGCAACTCCGACCATTTCTGTACCTTGGAAGGAGAATCCGGCAATCATGGCAACACCAATAAGGGCAGACAAACCACCCACAAACGGTGCTTCACCTTTAGTCCAGTTGGCAAATGTTTCTACACCAGGGGTTAACATGATTTTACCAATCATGAAAATACCAATGATGATAAACACAACAATCGCTAGCACTTTAATTAAGGAGAAGAAAAACTCAGACTCACCAAAACCTTTGACTGTAAGGGCATTAATACCGAAGACGATCGCTAGGAAGAGCGCACTCCAATAAAATCCTGGTATATCTGGGAACCAAAATTTCATAATGAATTGAACTGCAACGAGTTCGAATGCAACGGTAATTGCCCAGTTGTACCAGTAGTTCCAGCCCAAAGCAAAGCCGAAACCACTTTCTACATACTTGGTGCCGTATGTGAAGAAAGCACCTGAAGTTGGGTTATGTGTTGCAAGCTCACCTAAGCTGGTCATGAGGAAATAAATCATTACCCCAATTAAGCAATAGGCCAGTAGTGCACCACCTGGACCAGCATTCGCAATGGTTGCACCAGAAGCAAGGAATAAACCTGTACCAATAGAGCCACCAATGGCAATCATATTTAGATGGCGGGCGCCAAGCTTACGCTTGAGTTGCGCCTGTTGATTCGTTTCGCTCATCGTTATTCCTTAAGATTTTTTTTGAGTGCTAGCGAAGAGCACTTTAAAGCCTTGTTGATCAGCCTTGGTAATACACTGACCAAAACTTTGTTCAATTAAAACGGGATAATTTAAAAAACGGTTGGCAACAATCCACAGTTCGCCATCCGACTTGAGATGACGTCGTGCAGTTTTGCATAAATTTTCACTGGCATTGTAGTCGGTTTGAATCCCTTGATGAAAGGGTGGATTACTGACGATTGCGTGTAAAAACAGTGGTGCATCTTCTATGCCACTAACCGCCTTGATCTCAAGTTGTTCTGGAACAAGAGAATTTTCTTCAAAAGTCATTTTAGTCGAAGCAAGAGCAAAGGCGTCGACATCCATCGCAAAGATACGATTTTTTGGATTTAATTTGGCCAAATAAGCGCTAATTACACCTGCGCCACAGCCGAAGTCTGCAATTTTGCCAGAGCTTACTTTAGATAGGTAAGGTAAGAATACTGCTGTACCCACATCTAAACGATTTTGACTAAATACACCGGGTAATGCACAAATGTTTAAATCGCCTTGTGGTGTTGGTACGGTATAGCGTTGTGCCCAATCTTCCAATGCTTTGGCAGTGGTATTTTTTTCTAGTACCGTTTGCCACATTTGGCAATGGCGTGCGCTGTCTAGCTTAAGGGTTTTACCATAAGGAAGAAGCTGTTTAGATGCACGTTCAACGCCACCTTTTTTCTCACCCACTAAGAAGATCGAAGCACCTAGGCTTAAACGACTCGCAAGGTTATGCAGAATATAATTGAGTAATTCTTTAGATTTAGGAACAAAAACGATGGCTTGATCAAACGCGCCTTGAGGGAGTTCAACACCAAAATGTACAGTTGCTTGACGGGCTTGAAAATATTGAAAATCGTTAAAATTCCAAGTCCAAACACTGGCATTGATGTTTGAAGCTAAATTACTGAGCAAGTCATCTGTTGGTGCATTTACGAACAATACGCGACCATCAAGAAACGCTTCCTGACGAATTACAACTTCACTTTGAGGAACCATTTTATTTCTCCATAACAAAAGCACCGCCAAGGGATAACGCTTGACGGTGCTTGAGCAAAATGAATTATTTCTTCACTTCAGGAAGAATAATATTCAATACAAGGGCAGCAATACCGCCAGTTGCAACACCAGAACTGAAAATGTTGCGAATGAGTTCAGGCAAGTGTTCAAGAATTTGTGGTACTTGAGCAACACCTAAGCCGAGCGCTAAAGAAATCGCGATGATTAATAATGCACGACGATCTAACTGAATCCCAGAGAGGATATTAATCCCTGAAGCAGCAACAGCACCAAACATCACCATAACTGCACCACCGAGTACGGCCTGTGGGACAGCTTGGATTACGCCTGCAACAGCAGGAAGTAGGCCTAAAATCACCAATAAAGCAGCAATCCAAATACCTACATAGCGACTTGCAACACCAGTCAATTGAATGACACCGTTATTTTGCGCAAACACAGAGCTTGGGAAAGTGTTGAAAATACCTGCAAGGAATGAGTTAGCACCGTTAACGAGGACACCGCCTTTAATGCGCTGCATCCACTGTGGGCCATTTACAGGTTGGTTTGATAATTTTGAAGTTGCGGTAATATCACCAATGGCTTCTAACGAAGTTACAAGGTAAATAAATGCCATTGGAATAAATAAGCTCCAAGAGAAGCTTAAGCCAAAGTGCATTGGTGTTGGAATTTGTACCAGTGGTGCATCTTTTAAACCATCAAAGTTTAAGTGCCCCATAAAGCCTGCAAGGATGTAACCCACCACAAGTGCGATTAAAATCGCTGAGCTTTTTACCCATGTAATACACACACGGTTGAGTAAAATAATTAAAGCCAATACCGTGCATGACATGATGAGATTATCTGCATTGGCAAAGGTTTTATCGCCCATGGCTTGATAACCACCACCCATTGAAATTAAACCTTCTTTGATTAAGGTTAAGCCAATAAGCAGAACCACAATACCTGTAACCAGTGGTGTGATTAGTTTTTTAATCCACGGTAAAATTTGTGATACGCCCATTTCAATGAATGCACCTGCAATCACCACACCAAAAATAGAAGCCATCACTGCTTCTACAGGCGTGCCCGCAGCCACCATTGCTGAACCAATACCAATAATTGGGCCAATAAAGTTAAAGCTTGTACCTTGAACAATTAAAAGACCAGCACCAAAAGGGCCAACTTTTTTACATTGTAGGAAAGTTGCGATGCCTGAAATGACTAGAGACATCGATAAAATCATATTCGTGTCTTCTTTAGAGACACCTAAAGCCAAACAAATTAACAGGCCAGGCGTCACGATAGGGACAATAATGGCCAATAAATGTTGGAAGGCTGCTAAAAAAGCGACGAATGGTTTCGGTCGATCTTCGAGTCCATAGACTAAATCGAGTTGATCTTTAGGGTCAGGAGATTGGTTCAAATCAGACATAAGGTACAGCAAATTAAGGCTAGGTGGCGCTATTCTAATCTGTTTACATCCCTTTACAAAATTAAAAGGGGCCGTATGGCGAAAAAAATTGATCATGTCAATAAACTGTCACTACTAAAATCTATATTTTTTCTGTATAATTTGCCCTCAAACTTTAGGCGTATCGAATACACATGTCAGATATTAAAACTCTCCGTAACATTGCCATTATCGCGCACGTCGACCATGGTAAAACGACTCTTGTAGACAAACTTTTACAGCAATCAGGTGCTCTTGGCGATCGCGCAGGCGAGATCGAACGTGTAATGGATTCTGGCGCTATTGAGTCTGAACGTGGTATTACCATTCTTGCAAAAAACACTGCAATCAAATGGTTAGACAAACGTACTGATACTGAATACCGTATCAACATCGTGGACACCCCGGGACACGCCGACTTCGGTGGTGAAGTTGAACGTGTAATGTCGATGGTTGACTGCGTACTTCTTCTTGTAGACTCACAAGAAGGTCCAATGCCACAAACTCGTTTCGTAACGTCTAAAGCGTTCGCACGTGGTTTGAAACCAATCGTAATTATTAACAAAGTGGACAAGCCAAGCGCGCGTCCGGATTGGGTAATTGACCAAGTATTTGATTTGTTTGACAACCTTGGTGGTACTGACGAACAGTTAGACTTCCCAGTTGTTTATGCTTCTGGTCTTCGCGGTGTAGCGGGTCCTTCTCCAGAAGAACTTGCTGAAGACATGACTCCATTGTTCGAAACAATTGTAGACATCGTTGAGCCACCAGCAGTTGACGTTGATGGTCCATTCCAAATGCAAATCTCTTCACTTGATTACAACAGCTTCGTTGGTGTAATCGGTGTTGGTCGTATTCAACGTGGTTCTGTTAAGTTAAATACACCTGTAACTGTAATCGACAAAGACGGTAAAACACGTAACGGTCGTATCTTAAAAATCATGGGTTACCATGGTCTTGAACGTATCGACGTTGAATCTGCTCAAGCAGGCGACATCGTTTGTGTAACTGGTATCGATGAACTTCATATCTCTGACACAATCTGTGATCCAAAAGCAGTTGAAGCACTTCCAGCGCTTTCTGTAGATGAACCTACAGTGTCTATGACTTTCCAAGTAAACAACTCACCGTTTGCTGGTAAAGAAGGTAAATTCGTAACTTCACGTAACATCCGTGAACGTCTAGACCGCGAATTGATTCACAACGTAGCATTACGTGTTGAAGATACTGACAGTCCTGACCGTTTCAAAGTGTCTGGTCGTGGTGAACTTCACCTTTCAGTACTTATTGAAAACATGCGTCGTGAAGGTTTCGAAATGGGCGTATCTCGTCCACAAGTAATCTTGAAAGAAATCGACGGTGAAAAACAAGAACCTTACGAAAACGTAACGTTTGACGTTGAAGAGCAGCACCAAGGCGCTGTAATGGAACAAATGGGTCACCGTAAAGGCGAAATGACCAATATGGAAGTTGACGGTAAAGGCCGTATCCGTATTGAAGCAACTGTTCCTTCACGTGGCTTAATCGGTTTCCGTTCTGAATTCCTGACGATGACTTCTGGTACAGGGATCATGACGTCTAGCTTCTCTCACTACGGTCCAATGAAACAAGGTACTGTTGCGAAGCGTCAAAACGGTGTGTTGATTTCTATGGTTCAAGGTACTTGCCTTGGCTATGCATTGTTCAGCTTACAAGACCGTGGTCGTCTATTTGCTAAACCACAGCTTGAAGTATACGAAGGCATGATCGTGGGTATTAACTCACGTTCTGACGACATGGTTGTTAACCCAACTAAAGCGAAACAGTTAACAAACGTACGTGCTTCAGGTACTGACGATGCGTTAACTCTTGTTCCTGCAGTTGAATACACACTTGAACAAGCGCTTGAGTTCATTGAAGATGACGAGCTAGTTGAAGTAACACCTAAGTCAATCCGTATCCGTAAGCGTTGGTTGACTGAAAACGAACGTAAGCGTAACAAATAAGTTATTCTTATCTTCGGATAAAAAACCGCTGATGCAAATCAGCGGTTTTTTTATGTACAAAGATGTCGTTTAACTTTTGTTTGAAGCTGATTTAAAATAAAAGTGCGCCAGATCAGTTGCTCGAATAGCACATAAGGTCAAAAAGATTGTGTGTATTTTTATACTTGGCATTTAGAAATGAACAAAAACTAAGTAAATTAGGCGGAAATCGAAATACATAAATTAATGTATACTTCATCACATAATTAAAGTGAAAAATTTCTGGAGATGACATGAGTATTATTCAAGAATTTAAAGAGTTTGCTGTCAAAGGCAATGTAATGGACTTAGCTGTTGGTGTCATTATCGGTGGTGCTTTCGGTAAAATTATCGATTCCATGGTAAAAGACATTGTGATGCCATTGATTTCATGGATCCTCGGTGGTGACGTGGATTATTCAAACTGGTTCGTTGTACTGGGTGATAATCCAAATAACCTGACAACTTTAAAAGCAGCGCAAGATGCAGGCTTAAATGTTTTAGCTTATGGTAACTTCCTCACCATTTTGATTAACTTCCTATTGCTTGCATGGGTTGTGTTCTGGTTAGTGAAATTGATGAACAAAGTTCGTCGTCAAAAAGTGGAAGAGCCAGCTCCAGCAGCAACACCAGAAGATATTGAATTGTTGCGTGAAATTCGTGATGAATTGAAAAAACGTTAATCATGATGATACATATAAAAACGGCGCTTTGAGCGCCGTTTTTGATTTTGAATCAAGAGCTATAGACATGTAATACAGGCTCAAATGGCCAAGGTATTAATGCACAAACATATCCATAAATTCGCGAATTTCTTGAATAGCTGTTTCCACATCAGTGGTTAGCCAAGTTGGTTCAAAGAAACCTGCATAATGGTCTAAGCGGTCTTGCGGTACAACCAAGCGAACGGGGCATTCTTCTTCTAATAAACGCCAAGGAATGATCGGCACCTCGTTGTCTAAGAAGGCTGAGACATTGCGAATATCAATCACCATCGCATTGATGCATTCCGGAAAAGGCATCACCGAGAACTCTTCTGTACGACGACGAAAATATTCTAAATCGCCCCATTTCAGCAGAAAGCTCGGTTTATTAAATTCCATGATCCCAATCAGATGCTGATCACGGGTGTAGTGTAATGTACAGTGATGAGTGACGTCAGTGTCAAGATCAAGCGTTACACTTTGTTGACTATACGCCATAAATAATCAGTGCATAAAAAATGAAGTGCATAATTATAGCTCATTTCCTTTTGGAAATGCAGACTTTCCCTGATGGCCAGATGGGCGTACTAAAATACTTAAAACTCAATAAATTTGAATAAGATAACAAATTAGAACAAGGCAAATTTGACTAAAAATTCAAAATTGGTATAGCTTGTGCTTATCACTGAGTGAAAAATAAACATAAGATCAGAGGTGCCTATGTCTGAATTAAAATCTGCTGTTGCACCATCGACAGCGCATGCAGAAACAGCCGATTATTTTGCACAACGACAACTCAAAAAAGGGGCTGTGGGCTGGTTGCTTTTAGTTGGCTTAGGGGTGGCCTACGTCATTTCAGGTGATTTTGCAGGATGGAACTTCGGCCTTGCTCAAGGTGGCTGGGGTGGTATGTTTATTGCGACCGTTGTGGTTGCATTCATGTATTTATGTATGTGTTTATGCATGTCGGAAATGTCGACCATGCTCCCGACCGCAGGTGGCGGTTATAGTTTTGCGCGTACTGCATTTGGCCCGATGGGGGGCTATCTCACGGGCACTGCGATTCTGATTGAATACGCAATTGCACCTGCTGCTATTGCGTGCTTCATTGGTGCTTATTGCGAATCCTTATTTGGTATTGGTGGTTGGATTATTTATTTGGTCTGTTATCTACTGTTTATGGGGATTCATTTAAAGGGTGCGGGTGAGGCACTTAAGATCATGTTTGTGATTACAGCAGTGGCTGCTGTCGCACTGATGGTATTTATTTTCGCTATGTTGCCAGCATTTAACAGCGCGAATTTATTTGATATTGTTGTACATACAGAGGCTACAGGTGCAAGTGCTTTCTTGCCACTAGGCTATTTAGGGATTTGGGCAGCAGTGCCTTATGCCATTTGGTTCTTCTTGGCTGTTGAAGGTGTGCCATTGGCAGCAGAAGAAGCCAAAGAGCCTGAAAAATCATTGCCTCGAGGCTTAATTGGCTCAATGCTGATTTTGGCCTTTTTTGCACTTAGTATTTTATTTTTAGGGCCTGGTGCCGCCGGTGCTGATGCATTAAAAGCCTCTGGCGCACCGTTGGTCGATGCATTAAAAGCAGTTTATGGCGCCAATACTTGGTTGGCAGGTTTTGTTAACTTTGTGGGCTTGGCGGGTTTAATCGCAAGTTTCTTCTCAATTATCTACGCTTATTCACGTCAGATCTTTGCCTTGTCTCGTGCAGGTTATCTCCCTAAAAAATTGTCTTTGACCAATAAAAACCATGCTCCCCATTGGGCAATTATAGTGCCGGGTGTGATTGGTTTTTGTATGTCATTGTCAGGTGAAGGTGATTTACTTATCTTGATGGCTGTGTTTGGCGCAACCATTTCTTATGTGCTGATGATGCTGTCTTATATTAAATTAAAGACCTCAAAAGCTGACTTGGTGCGCCCGTATAAAGCACCTGGCGGTGTGGTGACCGCAAGTATTGCTTTGCTATTGGCGGCTATTGCTGTTGTTGCTGGTTTTGTCGTAGACCCTAAAGTTTGGTTGATGGCGGCTGCCATTTACGTGTTATTTATCTTGTATTTCTTGCTGTATAGCCGTCATCACTTGGTTGCGGGTACACCTGAAGAAGAGTTTGCAAATATTCAACAAGCAGAACAAGAGCTGAAATAGCGATAAAGGGAATTAGGAGGGAAACATGCTCTACCAAATGAATGTGGTACATCATCATTATGTTTTTGCTGATTTAAAAACCTTAATGGCTAAGGCGACGCCAGAACGTTCGGGCGATCAGTTGGCGGGTATAGCTGCAGTGGATGCCACAGAGCGAGTGGCTGCACAAATGTGTTTAGCAGATGTGCCATTAAAGCAGTTTTTAAATGAGGCGTTGGTCGATTATGACCGTGATGAAGTGACACGTTTAATTATGGATGAGCATGATGCCGTCGCGTTTTATCCTATTTCACATTTTACCGTAGGGGATTTTCGCGATTGGTTATTAAGTGCAGATGCCACAACAGAAAAACTACAGGCGCTACAACTCGGGTTGACTCCTGAGATGGTGGCAGCGGTCAGTAAGATCATGCGTAATCAAGATCTTATTTTGGTTGCCAAAAAATGCCGAGTGATCACAAAATTTCGTAATACGATTGGTTTAGAAGGACATTTATCGACGCGCTTACAACCCAATCACCCCACAGATGATGTATTGGGGATTTCTGCCAGTATTTTAGATGGACTGATGTATGGCAATGGCGATGCTGTGATTGGCATTAACCCAGCAACAGATAATGTGCAGAACCTGTCAGAGCTACTCAAGCTCATGGATTATATTATCCAAGAATATGACATTCCGACCCAGTCTTGCGTACTCACGCATGTGAGCTCGGGCATACAGCTGGCGAACCAAAATGTACCAGTGGATTTAATGTTTCAGTCCATTGCAGGAACGCAAAGTGCCAACACAGGCTTTGGTATTGATCTTGCCATGTTACAAGAGGGTTATGAAGCGGCACTGAGCCTGAAACGTGGCACCGTTGGGCAGAACGTAATGTATTTTGAAACAGGGCAAGGCAGTGCCTTATCAAGCAACAGCCATTTTGGGGTGGATCAACAAACTTTAGAAGCCCGTGCTTATGCCGTGGCAAGAAAGTACAAACCCTTTTTGGTTAATACTGTGGTGGGCTTTATAGGGCCTGAGTATTTGTACAATGGTAAACAGATTATACGTGCAGGCTTAGAAGACCATTTTTGTGGAAAATTACTGGGTGTGCCGATGGGCTGCGATATTTGTTACACCAACCATGCCGATGCTGATCAAGATGATATGGATGTGTTGCTGACTTTACTGGCCAACGCAGGCCTTAATTTTATGATGGGTATTCCTGGTTCAGATGATGTAATGCTGAATTATCAAACCACGTCATTTCATGATGCTTTATACATTCGACAGCTGTTGGGCTTAGAGCCCGCACCAGAATTTGCAGTCTGGTTAGAGCAACAAGGTATATTGAAGCAACAAGCACAGCAATTGCATTGGCCAAGCCAAATGCCAGATCAATTTGCACGACTTTTAAGGTCTTCATAGGGAGCAGAAGTCAATGAAATTATCAGCAGATCTTCAGTTTCAAACATGTGTTGAGGCCAACGCGTGGGAACGCCTAAAACAGTTTACTGATGCACGTATTGCATTAGGACGTGTGGGAGGGAGTTTACCCACCCAACCAGCTCTAGAGTTTCAGTTGGCACATGCCCAAGCGAAAGATGCTGTGTTAAAGGCTTTAGATATAGAGGGGATACGCTCACAACTCATTGAGGTGAATACTGAGGTTTTGCAAGTTGAAAGCTGCGCACAGGATAAAGATATTTACCTAAAACGGCCTGATTTAGGGCGGGAACTCTCAGAGGCTTCACATCAGTTACTCAAAGATTATGCGCAGTCAAACCCCAATACTTATGATGTGGTGATTGTGGCGGGAGATGGTCTGTCTGCACGAGCCATAGAAGATAACGCGCCGTATTTTATGCAGCAGTTTTATGCAAGTTGTCAGCAGGCGCAATGGCGTGTAGCACCTTTTGTCATTGCGACTGGCAGTCGTGTTGCATTGGGCGATGAAATTGCCGAAATTTTACAAGCAGATATGTTGGTCATGTTAATTGGAGAACGGCCAGGGTTGAGTTCACCTGACAGCATGGGGATTTACTATACTTGGCAAGCACGGCGTGGCTGTCATGATGCGATGCGTAATTGTATTTCTAATGTGCGCCCTGCAGGTTTATCTACACAGCTTGCCATACAGCGCTTATTGGGGCTGATGAACAAATCTAAACAACTGGGCTTATCGGGTGTGCACTTAAAAGATGAACATGAAATGACCATAGATACACAAGATACAACACGCCCTAAACGCTTATTTTAATGTTCAGATAAAGTATCACCTTGAGTACATTTGACTGTGCTCGACGGATACATTTATGCTTTACAGGTTTTCACTAGATGTTAATGCATTTATACAGTGTGTAGTGTTTGGCTTGTTAAAATAAAAGAGTCAAAGGACACAAGGTGTAAAGATTATGATGCATGATTTTAAAAAACCACCTTTTAGTTTGAGTCGAGCAGACATACAACATAAAGAAAAATTGCCTGTCTATATTTTGATGTTAGTGGGATTTTTCTTACTTGCTTTATTATTGTATATGTTTGCTGGGATGAAACCCTAGCTAAAAAGCGTTCGATCCTCAGTATGTTTTCAATATTTAAAATGTTGAAATTAAATATTAAATAAACCATTTGATTCAGTTTGCTTAAGCTTTATTACTTGAATTAGGTGAGAAGCAATCAAAAAGTATAGGTTTCTACAGTGAAGTTGAGCATCTGTGTTTAAGGTGGATTACAACGTGATCTACTTCAATAAAACCTGATCACTCATGTTATGAGTATATGATTTAAGTCTCTAATATACATAATTTTTAAATCCAAGACCCAGCCCATGTGCTGGGTCTTTTGCAATGCTCTGTGCTCTTTTGTTGTAGTTATGCATTTAACTATTGTTTAGAAAGTGAACAAATCTTAATGTTTAAAGGTTATATAAAAAGATAACTGTGTCACAGATATAAAGACCTCGTACAACAAGTATTAAAGCGTGTTACGACATGATTTTTAGCAATAAAGAGGGCCAAACAAAATGAATCAATATCTTAATCGCCCAAATGGGCAGTTCGATGCAATGTATTACTGGGATCAGTTCCATCCAATTTTAAGTGCAGTGGCTATTTTATTAATTGGTTGGATTATTGCTTTATTGGTTGCAGGGGCAATTAAAAAGCTTTTGCAAAAAATTGGCACCAATGACAAATTGTCCAATGCAACAGGTCATCGCTCAAATATCGAAAGTATTGTGTCTCGGATTGTATTTTGGATTATCTTGGTAATTGCTGTCATTGGTGCATTAAATGTGCTGAATTTGAACAGTATTAGTGGTCCATTTAGTAATATGATTCAGCAGTTCCTGCTTTTTGTTCCTCAGCTTTTAGCGGCATTGGCTGTTGGATTTATTGGCTGGATTGTGGCCAATTTGGTCAAAGTCAGTTCTCAAAAACTATTAGATAAAACACAACTGGATGAAAAACTTAGCTCCGATGTTGGTGTGAGCCCACTGAGTGAAAATATCAGTAATATCGTATACTGGCTGATTTTATTGCTATTTTTACCGATTGTGCTGTCGATTTTAGGTCTGAATGGCTTGCTGTATCCTGTACAAAATATGGTGAATGAAGCCGTTTCATATTTGCCAAATCTGTTTATTGCTGGTGTGATTATCTTCGTAGGTTACATCTTGGCAAAAATTGTGCGTGGAATTGTCGAAGGTCTGGTCAGCAGTTTGAGCATACAACAACAAGCTGAAAAACTGGGCTTGTTTAAAAATGGCAATGTTGCACGTTTACTGGGCTCATTTGTATTTGCCATTATTATCTTCACTGCATTAATTGTGGCATTTGAAGCTTTAGGCATTGATGCGATTTCGCAACCAGCGACTGCAATGTTGCACGAAGTGATGTATGCCATTCCCAATATTATTGCCGCAGGCCTAATTTTAATTTTGGCTTATGTGGTATCGCGTTTGGTGGCACGTTTAGTTTCTGAAGTTCTAGCGGGTACAGGTGTAGATAACGTACCAGCAAAAGTGGACTTACAGCGCTTTTTAGGAAGCACGAAACTGTCTGATATTGTGGGTTATCTGATTGTATTCTTTACCATGCTGTTTGCAGTATCTGAAGCTGCTAACCGTTTGGGCTTTGCACAAATCAGTGACTTAATTGCTATGTTTATTCACTTTGGTGCCAATATCTTGCTCGGCGCTGTAATCTTAGTGATTGGTTTTTGGCTGGCAAATGTTGTGGCAAATGTCGTACAACGTGGGGAGTACAATAGTTCGCGTTGGTTAGCTAATCTAGTCCGTGTATTGATTATGGGCTTGGTTGTCGCGATGGGTCTACGTGCGATGGGCATTGCAGATTCGATTGTGAATTTGGCTTTTGGCCTAACATTAGGCGCCGTTGCCGTTGCATTTGCTTTGGCCTTTGGTTTAGGAGGACGTCAACCTGCAGAGTGCTTATTGTCTGATTTGTTAGATAAAGCGAAAAAAGAAGCTGAAAAGCCGACGGATGTGAAAGCGCAATTAGTCGCACCACAAAAGCCAATTATTACGCCACCTCCAACCGATACACCTGAATGACCTAAAATAATCTGTACAAACAGACTGAAAATAACCACTTTAGAGTGGTTATTTTCATGAACTCAAGTTAAATCTATATACGAAAAAAGGTAAAAAGAATGTCTAAGAAAGCCCCGAATAAATTTTTTGCGCCTATTGTGATTGCTGGCATTACTATTGGGTTTCTTGCTAGTGCATATCAATTTATATTTGCACAAAAAAAGCGCAAAGAAAAACAACAACCAGTGACAGAACAAGTTGAAAATGAACAAGAAGTAAAAAATAATGATTGAAATTTAATCTTATTTTGATATTTTAGTGAATACATTGAAGCATAAATAATAAAAGAGACGCCATCGTTTTCATCGGATTGAAACAGGCATGAATTATGCTTTCAATTATATAAACGGAGTTAAAATAATGGGGGTATTCCAAATGATGCATAAAGTATTCAATTTCATCACGTCAAACACAGTTGCAACACCAAGTCATATTCAACATGCTGTGGCTAAAATGGATCGTACGATTGATCGTATGGGCAACAGTCAACATGTACAATTGTTTAAAACGGATTACTTAGAATAAGTACTCGCAATATTTAAAATGCATATATAAAAAGAGGCTGTTGATATCAACAGCCTCTTTTTTATTCTAAGCTTGAAATGAGCTGAGCATTAAACATACTCTGAGGCTGCATGTGCTGATGACCATGCCCATTGGAAATTAAAGCCACCCAAGTGACCCGTAACATCTAAAATTTCACCAACAAAATACAGACCTTTTTGTTTTTTACTTTCCATGGTTTTGGATGAAACTTCAGTGGTATCTACACCACCTAGTGTTACCTCTGCAGTGCGGTAGCCCTCAGTTCCTGATGGTTTTACCTCAAATGCAGATAAGCGCTGTGCGATTTGTTCTAGCTTATCATCACTGATATTGCCAATTGCCGTGTCGGCTTGTTCTAACCAAATTAAGTTTTGTAATTCAGTCACCACGCTTTTAGGTAAATGCTCAACCAATAAAGTACGCAGTAGAACTTTGGCTTGGTTTTGCTTTTTCGACTTTAAAAAATCAAGTAAATCTAGGCTAGGTAAAAAATCGATTTTAAAGCTTTGACCTGCATCCCAATAATTTGACAGTTGTAGCGAGCTTGGTCCACTCAAACCGCGATGGGTAAAGAGCAGGGCTTCAGTAAAGCTATTTAAATCGTTAGACAACGTTGCTTCAACGGCATTACCACTTAAGCGCGTGGTGACTTCTTTAAAGCTGTCCGAAAACATAAACGGAACCAAGCCTGCGCGTGTAGGATAAACATGATGACCAAATTGCTTGGCAATATCATAACCAATACCTGAACCGCCGAGGGTAGGAATAGACAAACCACCAGAGGCCACTACCACAGATTCGACTTCAAAGTAGCCCAGTGAAGTTGCAACTTGGAAGCCCTGTGATTCTAAAGCGTTGACTGCTTTTACTTCACAGTTGGTTTTAATGTCGACCAAGCCTGTTTTTTCGCATTCCGCCAATAGCATTGCCAAAATTTCTTTGGCGCCATTTAAGGTAAAAAGCTGGCCATGTTTGCGCTCTTCATATTCGATGCCGTATTCGCACACCATGCCAATGAAGTCCCAATTGGTATAACGCGTTAAAGCAGAAATCACAAAATGTGGATTGTGTGAAATAAAGTTTTCAGGCTCGACATACAGGTTGGTAAAGTTACATTTACCACCGCCCGACATGAGAATTTTTTTGCCGACTTTATTGGCTTTTTCCACTACCACCACTTTACGGCCACGTTGAGCTGCCATATATGCTGTCATTAAACCCGATGCACCTGCACCTAAAACTAAAACATCATAGTGATTTGAAGACATGGCAAACTCAATGGAACAGAAAAGCACAGCATTATAGACAATTTTAGGCAGAAGCCGAATGTTGTTTCGCGTTTTAAGGGCAGATTCAAATGGCTGCAATGCAACATGCTAAAGCAGAAGGTGGCTAAGTGATTTAAATTTAGTAGATATTGGACAGTCCAAGACCATCGGATCTATCTAGAAAATTTTAAATCACAAACTTTGTATGGGATTGCAGGGGGGGGGAAAGGATCGCCTTATTAAGGTGCCACAGATGTCTTGCCTGAATCTGTTTTGATTTTTCCCTGTAAGCCACCTGTATGGAGTGCAAGAACCCGTTGCTCAGGGCTAATTTTGCCTTGCAAAATCAGGTGTTCTATACCCAGCATCATTTTCGCTGTATAGACCTGTTCTAAAGGAATGTCGTGCATGGCTTCAAAGTCTTGCATAAATTGCAAGAGTTCAGGCGTAGTTTTGGCATAACCACCACAGCAGTAGGTGTCGATAATCTTCCAATTTCGTTTACGGGTAAGTTGGGCGACATCATCATTTAAAAACAGGCCTTTTAAGGCTGAAAAGCCCAAAATCTGCTGCTGTGGAAGGCTGGCTTCAATGAGCCCTGTCATCGTGCCACCTGTACCCACAGCACAGCAGATCAGGTCAAACTGTTGATCGCTTGGTTTTAATATCTCTGTGCAGCCCCGAATGGCCAAAGCATTGGTGCCTCCTTCGGGGATGATATAACAGTCTGGAAATTGTTGTTGTAGCTGTGCCAAATAGTCTGGGTTTTGTTTACGTCGATAGTCTTCACGACTGACAAAATGTAATTGCATACCAAACTGTGTAGCACTCGCTAAGGTAGGATTAAGCGCTTTGGTTTTAAGTTCTTCCCCTCGAATGATGCCAATACTTTGGAAGCCAAATTGCTGGGCAGCATAGCTCGTGGCTGCAATATGGTTGGAATAGGCGCCACCAAAGGTCAAAATTTTGCGATAGCCTTGCTGCTGTGCTTCTAGAAAATTGTATTTGAGTTTAAAAAACTTATTGCCTGAGATTTGTGGATGTACCAAATCTAATCGTCTTAAGCTGACTTGTACGCCATGCAAATTCAGCACTTGATCTTGGATGGTATGGGCAATGGCATCAAACATAGCAAAGGTGGACTGAACAAAAATCATGACTATTGTAATAGATTCTGTGTAGTCCGACGATTGCTAACATCGGCACTCACCTCTTAATGAGTGCCTTCAGATGCGGTGTCGACAGAGGTGACAACCGACATACCTGGACGTAAACGGGCAAAGTCTGTTTGATTGGGATCAATTTCAATACGCACTGCAATCCGTTGGACCACCTTGGTAAAATTGCCCGTGGTATTGTCGGGTTTTAATACGCTAAATTCAGAACCTGTTGCTGGTGAAATGCGTGAGACTTTGCCTGTGAATTGTTGATGATTCAGTGCATCGACGCTAAACCAAGCCTTTTGACCAATTTTCATGTGCGCAATTTGTGTTTCTTTAAAGTTAGCCGTAACCCAGCGCTGCTCAGGAATGAGATACATCAACTGTGTGCCTGCAGCAACATATTGGCCAACACGTGGGCTGACTTCACCGAGCTGACCATCCATTGGGGCAGAAATGATGCTGTAGTCTTTGGTGGTAACGGCTTGATCAAATTGCGCTTGAGCACTGCTCACTTGGGCTTTTAAACCTGTTTGTGCAACTTGTGCTGTTTTTAGGGCTTCTTCTGCAACTAATACATTGGCTTCAGCTTGATGTAGTAGCGCAAGATTATTTTTGACATCAGCATTGGCTTTGTCTTGTTCTGTTTTAGAGGTGGCACCTGAGTCACCTAATTGTTGATAGCGTTTTAATTGGTTGAGTGACAGCACATAGCTGGCTTCAGCCTGATCTGCTTTGGCTTGTGCGGCGATAATATCCGCCTTACGTTGTTGAATGGCTTGGCTTTGATTGGCCAAACTATTTTCGGCCTGATCAATGCCTGATTGTGCTTGAGTGACTTTTTGATTATAGGTTGTGGCATCAATATGCATTAAAGGTTGGCCCTTTTTGACCACTTCAAAGTCAGTGACTAATACATCTTTCACATAACCATTAATCTGTGAAGAGAGCACTGTGGTTTTACCTTTGACATAGCTATTTTCAGTCGACTCAATACTGCTATGAAAAGGTCCAAGCTTCCATGCCCATAAAATTAAGCTAATCCCGACTAACAATACAAAAAACATCAGAACCAACACACGTTTATCGGTTGGTATTAATTTACTACTGGGTGTAGCCACAGGTGCAGGTGTGGTCGTTGGAGTAGGTGTAGTCGGCTTTTCTTGTTCTGACATGAAAATTCTCTATATGCGCTAAATTTCAATCGGTATCGTGATGTTTTAATGAGGGTACGTATTTGCTGTGTCTTAGCTGGTATTGTTTTGCACATGTTTAAGGGCACGATAATTACGGTAACGGTTGATGCCAATCGTATATAGCCCCCAAAAAAACAGCATCACTGCAAAAAATTGATTGAGAAAAATGACATCATTATAAGCACGTACTTGGGCTTCCTTGGTGACCGCTTGATAAAGCGTACGTAAGGCTTGATTTTGCTGTAATTGCGGGTCAAGGGTGTAAATATGTGCACTACGATTATAAGTTTCTAGCCGTTGTTCAACTTGTGGGCTGGTGAGGGGTAAATCATTCATAATTTCCGCTTGATAATGCTGTGTACGCATTTGCTGATAGCTAGAATAAAATGACGATCCAACCAAGCCACCAAAAGTTTGACTGGCAGAAAATAAAACAATAAAGGTCACCATGTGGCTAGGGCCTTTTTGCAAAGCACTAATAATGCCTGTGAGCAATAAGGGACCAATAAACATGCCACTGGCAAAACCGACCAAAAACTGACTACGGTAAAAATTTTCTGGACGGACATCTACGGTTAAATGATGGTCTAAAGCACTGGCAATTAGAATGAGCAATACAGCAGCCAATAAATGGAGCACCATTTTTTCACGAGAAAAGGTAAGGGCGCTAAATAAGGTACCCAATACAATGCCCGCCATAATGACGGCATAAAAAGTCACAAATTGGTCTGGGCCCATGCCCATCGTTTTTAAGAAATTAACAGCAGCATAGCTTTGTTCGGACATTAAAAAACGAATGGCAAATGCGCCAATAATAAAACGCACTGTAGCCGAGGTACTCAGCCAGCGCGTAATAATCAGCGGGTTGACGCGATAATGTTCATAGCACAAGCCGACACAGATCAGCACCAAGGCAGCGATGAGTAAATAGGCCAGCCATTCGGTATTTTGCCACCACAAAATAGGCCCTTGGGTTAGCACGACACATAAGCATGCAAAGCCAGTTGCCAAAAGCACAAAGGTAAAGATGTCTTGAAATTCAAAGACGGCAATACGTAGGCTACGTGGGAGTTTGAGTGAAACCACCATGGCCAAACAGCACAGTGCTAAGCCCAACTCGAAGGTATATAACAGCGCCCAATCATTTACATCGACCAAATAAGGCGACATGATCCATGCCAAAGGGATGCCCAATTGCTGAAAGCCCAGTGCTAAATACAGACCACGACCAAAATTGACTCGCGAAAAGGCCTGCATAATGTAATACATGCCTAATGAGCTAAGTGGTGCTGCCACCAAACCACTGACAATACGTACAAATACAGCCATTTCAAAGGTATGAACAAACAAATGTAAAATTAAAACGGCAATAAAGGCCACCAGACCAATTTCCGAAAATAGCCTTAGTCCGTATTGTTGGCGGGCTTTAAATAAAATCAGGTTTGAGCTGACATTGGCCATGACATAGGCTGCGGGAATCCATGCCACTTCAGAAGGTGTTAGGCCATATTCACCTTGGATTAGAGGTAAATTCGCGGTAATAAAACCATTACTTAAGCTGCCCGAAAGAGCAACAAAAAGCCCAATGCAGAAGTATAAATAGCGCTTATAAGTGGGGTGCGCAATGGCTGCGGGAGACCCAGGTAAAGTGGGTTTCTCTTCGGCAGTCCAATCGGGAGCAGGTTCTAAAAGACGCGGTGGCTGGCTCATAGTGAAGTGACCTAAGCACGTATACCATTGAGTAATAATTCAACTGCACGGGTGGCTAATTGTTCTTGTTCGGCATGGGTGTAGCCTTGTAGTGCAGAGCGAAGGATAGAGGTCACCATGGCATAATCTTGGGTACTAAAGTCAGCACGACAAAGTCCATGTTGAATGGCTGTATCAATCAGCGGTTGTAAAATACTGTCACGACGTTGGTAAATTTGTACCATTGCTGGGTCATGGCGGTCGATGACACGCCAGTATTCCATTAGCGCGGTAAGATAAGGAATATTATGAATATGGTCATAAATGAGTCGAATAAAGCCATCTTGATATTGCGCATGCTGACGCGCTCGATACTCTAAACGATTGAGGGCTTGCTCCATCAATGCTAAGACCAACTCACGACGATCTGCAAAATTACGATAAAACGTTGCCCGTCCCACTTGAGCATCATCAATGATCAGTTGTAATGGAGCATTGATGCCATGCATACGAAAAATACGAATGGCTGCTGCCAAAAGCTCTTCACGGTTTTGGGTGGCACGTTCTTGGCGTAAAGACATAATAAGTTCTAAAGTAAATGTATATTTATAGCGCTATTTAACGGACAAAAATGTCCGTTGTAAATATTCTAAATTGTTGCAAATTGTAAGAGTAAATCATGTGGCCACAGCGAAAGATCGGCTGTGTACTGCGTATAACCAGATGAAAATTTTTAAGGAGCGTGTTGTTTAGCGAGTAATTTTTTATAAAACATAAATAAAATGATATATTTAAGGTAAATTATTTTATTGTATTCATTCAGCATGAGATTGGATTGTCGCGTGTAGTTCTCAGATGCTCTAAGTACATTGATCTCCTCAAAAACAGCCTAAATATATACGATAAAAAGGGGATGCATCTTTGAATAATAATGCTATGCTGAAAATAACAACAATAATGATAGAGGGGATAACATGACAAAATTATCCGTGGCGATGTGCCAGAAATTCAGCACAGTCATACTGGTCGGCATAGTGATGAACCTTACTGCCTGCGAGTCCAAAGAAGATTTGAGTAAACCTCAAACTGAAGCGCGAACCATGATTATTGGCGGAGTTCCTGTCAATGAACGTGATTATAGAAGTCCAAAAGATGAACTCGCGTTCAATGAAGCAAGTGCACAAGATGATGATCGTTATTAAATAGATGTTCAAACACGACAAAGCAGAATAAGCAATTAAAAAAGCCATACATCAACGTAGGGCTTTTTTTTATGTGTGCCGTTTAATCCATCTACTGAAGGCTTAAAACTGATGAATGATTCGCTGTTTTTTTCATCTTCTAGTGATTTATACGGTCAATTTGCGTATGTAGCGAAATAAATAGTGAGAAATTCAGTGATGATCCCGCTAAAATTAGGACGAATTTTTTAGACGAGAAGTGCTGTGGAATCATTGTGGATTTTAGGTTCAATTGCTGCTGCTTTATTATTAGGAGCAATGAGCCCAGGGCCAACTTCGATCTATGTGGCTAAAAACTCAATTGCGATTTCACGTCAGCATGGCTTATTTACAGCACTTGGCACAGGACTAGGCGCCGCTATTTTTGCTTTATTGGCCGTGCTTGGTTTACAAGCCTTTTTATTGGCAGTGCCGTCTGCATATTTGGCCTTAAAAATTTGTGGTGGTTTATATTTGCTTTGGATGGCATTTAAAATTATTAAACATGCCAAAGAACCGATTGATGCAGGGCAAGATGTTACGGCACAAATGTCTTTACGCAGAGCTTTTACCACGGGCTTAATTACTCAGTTGTCAAACCCTAAAATTGCCATTGTTTTGGCCAGTATTTTTACAGCACTTTTACCCAAAGAAATTCCAACCTATTTTTATTTTGTGTTGCCTCTGCTGTGCTTCTTTATAGATGCAGGCTGGTGCTCTTTGGTGGCAGTTGCGCTTTCTGCAGAAAAGCCACGCCGTATCTATCTGAAATTTAAAGCAGGCTTTGACCGCGCAGCTGGTGCGGTGATGACTGTACTTGGTTTAAAGCTAATTTTTGGTATGAAATAAGGCTATTTTTACTCTAAAAAATTGTCTGACAATTTATGCTGTGTGACCACAAAACACATTTGTCAGGCCTTATTGGCTATGAACAAGTCTATATTTAGCCCGTAATTTGGAAGCATCTTATTCTCCCTAGAGCGATATATGCTTTCATTATTAAAAAGTAAACCGCAACAAAATACGCTCCGTCAGTTATTCAATTATCAGCTTGGGCAAGGCCTCACACCAATTTTAGGTGCTGTCCGTCCTGCACAGCAAGCAAGCCTCCCGCGTGACTTTAATTTTGATGCACATTTATTTCATGCTCAGTTTGGCAGTAGTCATTATGGCGTGATGATTCCTGACTTGCCTGAACCATATCGTTATCTTTCCTTTGCCTCGATTATTGCTGAGCCAGGTGCGCAGATCACGCAAGCCTCAGCCAAATTGTCGGCCTATTCGCCTACAGACACAGCGACGTTGGTACATAGCACAGCGCTTTCGACTCAAGCTGAAGCATTTCGAATGTATTCAGTTTCACAAGATTTAAAATTTCAGCAATCTCCATTTCGAGCTGATTTTGCTAAGGATGCATCACTTTATGAAGAGGCGGGCATTTACCGTTTGGTGTCGGCCTTAGATGATTTAAAAGTGGATTTAAGCTTAACGCCTACAACAGCGTTGACATGGTTTGCACATAGTCGTTGGTATCAACATTTTAGTTTGCTTATGCGCTATGACGGCACGATTAGCCAACAGGGACATAGCGTGGAAGTCAGTGGTTTATGCACCTTAGAACATTTTAAATCGGCATCGGTTTCGATGTTGCCCAAGGCTTTAGGCTTACAGGATATAAGTTTGCCTTTAACGTCGTTTTCTTATCAGGTGATTAACTTAAATGCCGAAGAACAGTTGGTCTTGGCCTTTGTCGGATTTGCTGGTCAGCCTGCCTATACTTCGGTGAATTACCGTCATATCGACGGAACTTCTATTCAATATGATCATGCGTATTTTGAAGTAATTGCATCTAAAACAGAGCCTATGATTACACCCGATGGCCATGCGATGGAAGTACCACAGTCGTTCTGCTGGACGGCACATCATGAAGGTGTAAAAGTGTTGGATATTGTGGCGGTTATGGATACGCCTATGTGTTATGGCTTGGCCGCAGGATATGTGAGCTCTTATCAGTGGACGGGGGAGTTCCAACAGTTAAAAGCGCAGGGGCGTGGTTATGTTGAGTTTATTGATCGGCGTTAAGATTGCCACTTATGACTCATCTGTATATATAAAATATTGCAAATCTGTATATTGATTTTTGGGCATTAAACTGAAATTTATTTTTTAATAAAGTTTTATAAATTAATATCTTACATATATTTCCAATTTGTTGCTATTGCCTTTATGATGGTGTGTATCTGTATAGCTTTGGATGATGGTATGAGCTTTTGGAGAAAGAAAAATAACGCAAGTTTTGTGTTTTTTATTCTGGTGACGTATTCACTGCTTGGCTTTGGTCTAGGTTATATTATTTGGGATGTAATTCTGAACTAAGTATGTTGTGTTGTTTTAAAGCCTCTAGTGATAGGGGCTTTTTATTGCTTCATACAACCGCATTTTTAAAAAACAAGAAGCGCAAATACAAACAAAAATTTAAATGACATATCCAATTTTATGGCTGTTTTGCTCAATGAAATAAATCAACACTCAGAAAAACAACAACATTTTAGGTAATGAACAGTACAGCTTAAGTCATCTGCAGAAATACAGAAATACTGTTATTTTTACGTAATATTGCTATGATCTATTCGCGTTTTATAAAAAAATCAGAGGGATATAATGTCATATAAGTTTTTAGCAAGCATAGTTTTCATGGGTTTAACATTAAGTGCATGTTCGACCACTGAAACATCAAGAACGCTTCAAGCACCACAAGTAACTGCAGCTACGGCAACGGTAAAATATACAGGTGTTAAAACACCAGTATCTATTGGTAAATTTGATAACCGTTCGAGCTATATGCGTGGTATCTTTTCAGACAATGTTGACCGTTTAGGTGGTCAAGCAAAAACGATTTTAGAAACGCATCTTCAGCAAACAGGTTATTTCTCTGTTTTAAACCGCGATAACTTATCTGAACTTCAGCAAGAATCAGGTTTTAGCAAATCAGCGCAATCAATTAAGGGGGCGCGATTTGTATTAACTGGTGACGTGTCTGAGTTTGGTCGTAAAGAAGTTGGTGATCACCAACTCTTTGGTGTGCTCGGTCGAGGGAAAACTCAAATTGCTTATGCAAAAGTTAACTTAAATGTCGTTGATGTAAAAACGGCTGAAATTGTGCACTCTGTACAAGGTGCAGGTGAGTATGCATTAAGTGAGAGAGAAGTCCTTGGCTTTGGTTCTACTGCATCTTATGACTCAACTTTAAATGGTAAAGTTTTAGATTTAGCCGTACGTGAAGCAGTGAATAATCTTGTGCTTGATTTACAGACTGGCAAGTGGTCTAACAAGTAATAGGATGTTTCCGTGCGACATATTTTTTTATTGATGAGCGGTCTTATTTCGCTAAGTTTAGTTGGGTGCGCAACAGCGCCAAAGTCATTGTACAGCTGGGGTGAATTTCCGCAGCAAACTTATTTGGCTTTAAGTTTACCTGAGAAAGCGACGCCACAAGATCAAGTATTAAAACTTGAAAAAGACATTGAAAGAGCCAAGGCAAAAAACTTAGCTGTTCCACCCGGCATGTATGCGCATTTGGGGCTGCAATACCTCAATATGAACGATACACCGCGTGCGATTCAATATTTTGAGCTTGAGCGTCAGGTTTATCCTGAGTCGACTGTGTTGATGGATCGGTTGTTGAAAAAAATGACAGGTCAAAGCGTAGCAGGAGCGAAAAAATGAAGAATTTAAAGGCTTTATTTACTGTGACTGCGGTTGTTGGATTATTAACAGGTTGTGCCACTGCACCTAAAAATACACGTGATTTAGCAGGCTATAGTGCCCACATGCCAAAATCTATTTTGGTGATGCCACCTGTGAATGAGTCACCTGATACGCGTGCAAGCAATAGTTATTGGTCGACTGTGACCGTACCTGTTGCAGAAGCGGGCTATTATGTTTTTCCAATTAGTGTTGTTGACACCATGTTTAAAGAAAACGGTGTGTATAACGGCGCGGATGCAGCAACGATTAGTCCTCAAAAACTTCAAGAAATTTTTGGTGCGGATGCTGCGCTTTATGTGAAAGTGAAAGAATACGGCTCTAAGTATCAAGTGATTCAAACTGTTGCAACGGTTGCTGTTGAAGCGAAGTTGGTTGACCTTAAAACAGGTGAGTTACTTTGGGAAGGAACGGAAAAGCAAGTAATGTCTAACAGCAATAATAATGCTGGTTTAGTGGGTATGCTTGTGGGTGCTTTGGTTGATCAAATTTCGAATCATTTAAGCGATAAAGCTTATGTGTTGTCGGGTACGGTGAGTCAGTTATTGTATGCACCTCGTTTAAGTGAGCAGAAAGGTTTGTTGTATGGGCCTCGTTCGCCAAGCTTTGCGCAGAATGCTCTAACTCCTCAGAAATAATAAAAAGCCCCTCTAGTTAGGGGCTTTTTAGTTTTTATATTTTCTCAGATATTTTTTGAGTTTTCATAGATTTCTAAAAATTTAGTTCCGTAACTACGTTGCGATTCTTTGCTTCTAAACGGAAAGTAAATATAACGAAATTATTTATAGTAATAGTTTCTCCCTCTCCCTATGGGTGAGGGTATTTTAATAATTGGGAATATGAGCCTTACTTTTGACGAATCAAAAGTAACAAAAATCCTTTGTTCGTTAGAGGGTACGTCCGTATGCTCCTAACGAACGGGAGACGTTCATGTCGCAAGTCATGTAATCAAATTTCTTGGAAAAATATCAAAGATGAAGTTACATTACTAAAATTAACGGACATAAAAATTATGTTTAAGGGATAATTAGAAATGTTTGAAGATTATTTGGATCAATTAAGAAATAGATTTATAAAAAATAATGAAGAAATAAATTTGGATAAATTAATTGATTTAGCTGTGTCTGATTTAATTGAAAATTTTGCACTGAAAGATGAAGAAAACTTCATAAATATAACAGTTAGCAATGATGCTTTTATAAAAAGAAATCGAGAAAAGTGGTCTAAAGGTTTTATTAAACTTCATGCTTTAAGAGAAATTTGTTTAGAAGCTGGGATTAATTTTCAAAAACAATTTTTGAAAAATATAAAATATCATAATGATGAATTAATTGGAGTCTTTATACAACAACATGCTCATGCATGTCGTATAAGCGGTGAAATTATTTACTTGTTAGAGGGTGGATATCCTGATGCGGCATTAGCACGTTGGAGAACCTTGTATGAAATGACTGTTCAATGCCTGATTATTCAAAAATATGGACGAGATGCTGCTATTGATTTTATTAAATATGGATTAGTAAAAACAGTTGAAGGAGTTGAGGAACATCATAGAACTTCAGAACAAATGGGACATGAAACATTTACAGATGATGAGTTAAAAATTTATTCTGAATTACGAGAAAATTTTATAGGTAATGATAATAGTTGGCATTGGGCTCGAAAATATACAGGTTTTTCAAAAATAGAAAAGCTTCGTGAATATGTTGGCTTAGATAAATGGTCGTATAATTATAAATTAGCAAGTCGAAACATACATGCTGACTATTATGAGATGGGTTCTTTATACGCAATGCATGAAGCGAAAGAAGATATATTGCTCGTAGGTCAATCTAATTCAGGTTTTACTGATCCTGCACATTTTACAGCTATTAGTCTATCTCAGATTACTTCAATTTTTTTAACAGCATATTTAGAAGATAAAACAAGTGAATTGGATTATACCGATTCACTTATATTTATTAAGATTATTGATAATTATGTGAAAGAAGTTGGTGAAGCTTTTTTACAAGTTCAGAAAAACAAAAAAGCCCCTACACAGTAGAGGCTTTTTCTAATCTCAGATCTAAATCTTAAGAAACTTTATCACCAGCTTTAGCACCAGTTTCAGGTGAAATCACCCAAACACCATCGCCATTACCCGCAGCTAAAACCATACCGTTAGAAATACCAAAACGCATCTTACGTGGTGCAAGGTTTGCCACCATTACCACCAATTTGCCTTTAAGGTCTTCAGGTTGGTAGAACTCACGAATACCGCTAAATACGTTACGTGGCTCAGCTTCACCAACATTTAAAGTCAATTGAAGTAGCTTGTCAGAACCTTCAACCGTTGCAGCTTCTAAAACTTCAGCTACACGTAGGTCAACTTTCATAAAGTCTTCGATGCCAATAATTTCAGCTTCACCGACTTTAGGCTCTGGTTTCTTTTCAGCTTTCTTCTCTTTTTTCTTTTCAGCTTTTGGCGCTTCCGCAGGGGCAGCTAAAGAGTCTTTAGACGCATCGACCATCGCAGCAACCGCTTTCGGGTCTACACGTTGCATCAATGGTTGGAATTGAGCAATTTCATGATTCACCAAAATAGTTTTGCCTGAAGCAAAGTCGAAAGATTCTAATTTTAAGAAGCTCTGAACTTCTGCTGCCAATGTAGGAAGTACTGGCGCAAGGTAAACCGCCAATTGACGGAATAAGTTAATGCCGACAGAACACACATCATGAACTTGTTGTTCTTCGCCTTCAATTTTCGCAAGTGCCCAAGGCTTTTTCTCGTCGATGTATTGGTTGGCTTTGTCAGCAAGCGCCATGATTTCACGGATGGCTGCAGAGAATTCACGTGCTTCGTATTGAGCAGCGATTGAAGCGCCTGCATCAATAAAGCTTTGTACCAATTCAGGCTCTGCACAAGTCGCAGAAAGTTTGTTATCAAATTTTGTATTAATGAATTTCGCACAACGGCTTGCGATGTTGACCACTTTACCAACAAGGTCTGAATTCACTTTCTGAACGAAATCATCAAGGTTCAAGTCAGAATCTTCAACTTTGTCAGAAAGCTTAGACGCGAAGTAGTAACGTAAGTATTCAGGGTTTAAATGCTCAAGATACGTTTCTGCTTTAATGAACGTACCGCGAGATTTAGACATCTTCTGACCATTTACAGTCAAGAAGCCATTGACGAACAAGCTTGTAGGGGTACGGTAGTTTGCACCTTCAAGCATTGCAGGCCAGAACAACGCGTGGAAGTAAACGATGTCTTTACCAATGAAGTGATACACCTCATTTTTCGAATCTTTTTTCCAGTAATCATCAAAGCTTAGGTCAGGACGTTTAGTTTTGATGTAGTTTTCAAAGCTAGACATATAGCCGATTGGCGCATCTACCCAAACGTAGAAATATTTGTTTGGCGCATCTGGAATTTCAAAACCGAAGTAAGGCGCATCACGAGAAATATCCCAATCAGATAAACCTGCTTCAAACCATTCATCCAACTTGTTGGCAATCGACACAGGTAGACGACCTTCATCACGTGTCCATTTTTGTAGGTATTCACCAAAGTTCGGCAGTTTAAAGAAGTAGTGATCTGAAGATTTTTCTACAGGTGTCGCACCGCTTAACGTCGATTTTGGATTCAACAATTCAGTTGCGTTGTATGTTGTACCGCAAACTTCACATGAATCGCCGTATTGGTCTTCTGCTTTACATTTCGGGCATGTGCCTTTAATGAAACGGTCCGACAAGAACATTGCTTTTTCAGGATCAAACAATTGCGTTACAGGACGTACTGCAATGTTGTTTGCTTCGCGGTTTTTAATATAAATCTCAGAAGCACGTGCTTGGTTTTCAGCACTGTTGGTTGAGTCGTAATGGTCAAAATCAACTTTAAAGCCAGCAAAGTCACGCTCATGTTCTTTTTGTACATTGGCAATTTGCTGTTCAGGTGTAATGCCGTTGGCTTCTGCACGTAGCATGATTGCTGTGCCGTGAGCATCGTCCGCACATACATAAGTCACGTTATGACCCATTGCACGCATGGCACGAACCCAAATATCTGCTTGGATATAACCGAGTAAATGACCCATGTGAATTGGGCCATTCGCGTATGGAAGGGCATTAGTAACTAAAATATTACGCACGGATTAACTCTCTCAGTCGTATTCATTATGCAATGGGCAATAATTTTACCTGATCAAAGAAGGAATACAAAGCAAAGCTTTATCTGAATGTCGGTCACGCAGACCGTGTAGACGCATATCGAAAGGGTGAGCATCGCAAGAGTTATCTATAAAATGAATAGGCTTTTGTGCTCATGCTTTGATCGGACTGTACTGAAGGCGGATGTGCTGAAGAAAGTTAGATTAGAAAATGTATGGGAATTTTAAGCGAGCGAATAAAAAAGGATCGATCATACTTTACATCATCGATCCTTGGTATTGCGCAGTGCTAGATGGCTAATTCAAATGCAACAGTGGCTATCTGCTGATATTAAAAATCCATACGGAATTTAATTTCTAATAAATGCCAGCCAAATTGGCTTTTGATTGGGCCATGTAATTCACGTTCTGGCAAAGTAAACACCGCTTTGTCGATTGGGCCAACCAGCTGACCTTTTTTAATGTCGCCGAGTTCACCGCCTTTTTTGCTTGAAGGGCAAGTCGAATGTTGCTTTGCAATTTTGGCAAAGTCTGCGCCGTCTTTAATTTTCTTTTTAAGCTGTTCAGCAAGTTCTTTATCTTTCACTAAAATGTGGCGGACAATGGCAGATTTCATTTTTTACCTCGTTGAACTGTTTTTACTTGCTTAAAGGGTTGGCATTCTGGACAAAACACGGATGCGCGTTGACCTAGTTTAATATTTTCCAAAGTCGTTTCACAGTTAATGCACATTTCACCCGCACGGCCATAAGCCAATAGGGTTTGCTGGAAATAGCCATTTTCGCCCATGGCATTGGTGTAGTCACGTAATGTCGAACCGCCTAGATCAATGGCTTGCTTTAAGATGCGTTTGATTTCAATAACTAATTTTTCAACCTGTTGCTGGCTTAAATCCTTTGCAGGTTGTGCAGGATGAATCCCCAAATTAAATAAACTTTCCGTGGCGTAAATATTGCCCACACCTACGACCACATGGTTGTCCATAATGGCCACTTTAATGGCGGTATTTTTATTTTTAAGCTTGTCGGCCAAATAGGGCGCATCAAAGTGATCACTTAAAGGTTCAGGCCCTAAGGTGTCAATGAGCTTGGTTTGTGAGTCTTCATTTAGCCATAAAATACAGCCAAAACGACGCGGGTCGTGGTAGCGCAGTTGCATATCTTCAAATTGAATAATCAGATGATCATGCTTGCGGTATTCTTCATGTGATTCACAGATCCGAAAACTGCCTGACATGCCCAAATGCCACAGCATGCTGTCTTGTTCAAAGCTGGCCAAAATATATTTTGAACGGCGCGAAAGTTGCTGCAAGCATTGGCCAACCAGTTTGTTTAGGTCATTTGGAATAGGCCAGCGCAGGCTACTTTGACGGACTTCAACGGATTGCACACGTTGACCGAGCAACGGTAAAAGACTGGTCTTGGTGGTTTCAACTTCTGGTAATTCAGGCATTGTGTCAGGTGTACTTTGGAGTTGAGGCTAATATTGGGATGTTTACGATGGTTTACAAGGCATAGCGTATAAAGCTTCGAACAGAATAAACATGCCATGTACTGTGTAATAGCCCAACCTAAGCAGAACAACTCGGATTGATTGTCCTTAGGTTGAAGTCATCTGAATGTCGTACAGGATTTGGTGTTGGTATTTAATTATAAGATATTGAAATCATGATATTGGAGTCTAAATTTGAGCCTATGTGCAGGCATTAAAATGAATAAATCACTACTTAGTTAAATGTTTTTAAATAAATTTATATAACAATAAATATTTCATAAATTAAAGTTTGTTAAATAATAAAAATAATGCTGAGATTTAATTGTAAATATTATGTAACTTTTACACCAAATGGTGTAACCCTTTGTGTGGGGGCATCTTGTAACTCTCTCAAAATTTAGGTTTTTCCGATGAAAAATTTTACTCTAGCGATCATACCCCTTTGTCTTATGGCGAGTATGAGCAATGTCTTTGCTGCTGAACAGGCATTTGATAGCAAAGGTCAATATATGCTGGGTGATTGGAATGGTAAGCGTACCAAATTGGCTCAACAAGGTGTGAAATTTGAAGCCAATATTGCAGCCGATGTGGCTTATTTGGCTGAAGGTGGGCGCAATGAAGATCACGCTGCTACAGTAGCCAGCCAACTTTGGTTGGGAACAGCTTTAGATATGGAAAAACTTGCGGGTTGGGATGGGGTTTCAGTTCGTGCTGTGGTTACAGCTCGCCAAGGCCAAAGTACAACATTAGATGACTTACAAGACCGTACTGCACCACAACTGGCCAATGTACAAGCAAACTTTGGCCGTGGTAATCAAAAGACGCGTTTGTCTGAGCTTTCGATTGAAAAGAAATTTAAAGAGCAAGGTTTAAGTATTAAAGCTGGGCGTTTAGGTTTAGGCATGGACTTTAACGTGATGGCTTGTGATTTCCAAAGTACTGCATTTTGTGCTGCGCAAATGGGTAAATGGCAGGGCAATATGTGGATGAACACACCTGTTTCACAATGGGGTGCACGTGTAAAACAGCAGTTGAATCCTGAGTGGGCAGTACAAGTGGGTGTATATGAATTTAATCCTGAAAATGCATTAGAACGTCATGGTTGGAATTTAGATACAGACAATGCAGATGGTGTCACCATTCCTGCAGAAGTGATTTGGACACCAAAAACATTCGTGAATGGCTTGGCTGGTAGTTACCGCTTAGGGGCTTTGTATAACACTGCCAATGAAGTGAAAAACCAAAAAGATATTGCCAATACCACAGATGCGAAAAACCGTACTTTTGCAGGCTGGTTGGCGATAGAACAACAGCTCACTTCAACAGGTGAAGGCAAGCGCGGTTTACATAGCTTTGCAAATTTTACATGGCATGATCGTGTGACCAATAAAGTAGATAACTCACAGCAAGTCGGCTTGAAATATATTGGATTGGCAGATCGCTTACCTAACGACATGATTGGTTTAGGCTTAAACCGCGTGCACGTGAATGACCGTCTTTCACAAACCACTTACGATGCAAGTGCAGAATATAATATCGAGCTGAACTATAGCCATAACCCAACCAAATGGTTAACGCTACGTCCAAACTTACAATATGTCATTAACCCAGGTTCTACCAACCGTGTTGATAATGCATTGGTACTTGGCTTAAGTTCAAAAGTGACTTTCTAAGCACTTTACATCTTGTATAGCATATAAAAAAACAGGCGACTTAAAGCCTGTTTTTTTATGCACGAGCATTGCTCAGACTTGGGTATAGACACTTAAGTTTAGAAGTGTAATTGAGAATGTAGTTTATGGAAATTTGTTGTTAGACCTCTGATGGGGAAGATAAAAGTGTGGCCATGATTGACGTTTAAGCTATGAATGTATACGCGTACGAAACGAAAACAGCCATCCTGAAAAAGTCATGGTGATAGGGAATGATTTGCAAAAAAAAGTATGCATCAAAGCAATCATTATTCCTTTAAAATTGATGAAAAATATACAAATATTATGGTTGTCAATCCGCCTGATGAACGCTATTTTGAAGTGGCCAAAGGTTTAAACTAGACTGCTGGTGAAAGTATAAACAATCATTGAAAAATAAAACCGAGGATGAACGTGACTTTATTGTTTAAGCCTTTGCAGTTCGGACAGTTAACGCTGTCAAATCGAATTTTGATTGCACCCATGTGCCAATATTCTGCCAATGAGCAAGGGGAGCTCAGTTTTTGGCATGAACAGCAGTGGGCAAATTATGCGTTGTCTGGGGCGGGTCTGTGTATTGTTGAAGCAACAGCAGTACAGCCTGAAGGCCGAATTAGCTATGCAGATTTAGGTCTGTGGAATGAGCAGCAAGCAGCACAGATGAAAGCATTGCTGACGAAAGTGAAAACACTGTCACCTATGCCATTTGCAATACAGTTGGCGCATGCAGGGCGTAAAGCTTCGACGGATAAACCGTGGCAGGGCCGAGGTCAAATGGCACCAGCGCATGCGCAGGGCTGGCAAACGGTTTCTGCAAGTAGCATTCCTTTTACGGAACAAGATCATGCACCGCATGCTTTAAGCCAAGTCGAAATTCAGCAGATCATTGCGGACTTTGCAGCTTCTGCTAAGCGTGCGGTCGATGCGGGCTTTGAGCTGATTGAATTACACGCAGCACATGGCTATTTGTTGCATCAATTTATGTCGCCACTGTCGAATCACCGAGAGGATGAATATGGAGGCAGTTTTGCCAATCGTATTCGTTTAACTTTAGAAGTATTGCAAGCCATGAAGGATGCTGTACCTGAAGGCTATCCGATTGGCGTACGTATTTCTGCCAGTGATTGGATGGATCATGTAGACAGTTGGACACTTGAACAGAGTGTAGAATTGGCGCAATCTTTAGAACAGCTTGGCGCGGCCTATATTCATGTATCTTCGGCAGGTTTACATCAGGCGCAACAAATTGATATACATGCCAATTATCAAGTTCCTTTTGCGGCAGCTGTAAAGCAAGCTGTAAACATTCCTGTGATTGCCGTGGGTTTGATTACTGAAGCCATGCAGGCCGAAGGAATTTTACAGTATGAACAGGCCGATGCGATTGCCATTGCACGTGCCGTACTTTATGACCCACGTTGGCCTTGGCATGCAGCTGTGGAATTGGGCGAAGTGATTGCTATTGCACCGCAGTATTTACGCTGTCAGCCACATGCTTTAAACAGTCAATTTGAACCCTTTTCACTCAAGAATTGAGTTTAAGTGCAGAGCATTACGCTAAAATGAAGCTATTGAGCTAAGAATTTTTAAACTGCAACTTCGGTTGCAGTTTATTTTTGTGCGCGGTTTTTTGCTCAGTGCACGATCGAAAACAGGAGTGTAAGGAATGGTTTTTGAAGTCATTATTCCCATATTTATACTATTGGCTTTGGGATATTTAGCGGTCAAATTGAATGTGCTGGCTAAAGCTCAGGTTGAAGTGATTGGTAGTTTTGTCATCAAAATCGCTTTGCCTGCGCTGATGTTTCAGTCCTTGGCCAGTAAAGACTTTTCCGAAATTTGGCTTCCAGATTTTTTCTTGGTGTTCGCAGTCGCGGCGTATTTCTGTTATGGCTTAGGGTTTTATCTCAGTATTCGGCATTTTAAACAGCGTATGAGCCACGCTTCTATCTTGGCCTTAGGCGCCAGTATGTCTAATACAGGCCTACTGGGGACTGCGGTGCTCAGTCTTTTGCTGGGCAGTAAAGCCATGACCTACATTATGCCAATTTTAATTTTTGAAAGTGTGTTGCTCATTCCAACGGTGTTAATTTTAATAGAATTGGGCAGTCAAAAGGGCGCGAGCGTGGTTGCTGTTTTTCGAAACACCTTTTTGATGCTTTTTAAAAATCCGCTTTTTGTTAGCGTCATTGCGGGTATTGTATTTGCGGTATTGCATATACCAATGCCAACGCAGTTGAATGCTGTATTGGATATGTTGGGGCATACCGCATCACCATTGGCTTTGTTTGCGATTGGTGGGGGTATTGTGGGTATGAGTTTGAAATATATGAACCTGCAAACCATTTATTTGGTCTTGAGCAATAATATTTTAATGCCTGTATTGGTATATGCGGGTTTACGTTATGGTGTAAATGCCAGCCAAGAAATGGTCTATGCTGGAACTATTATTGCAGCCCTACCCATGCCAACCATTTTTGCCATATTGGGCCAATTGAATGGCTTAAAGGATGAAGCGCTTACACCATTACTCATGAGCACTATTGTTGGCTTTGCTGGGGTGAGCTGTTTAATTGCGCTGTGGTATGGCTAAGGATGTAAGCGATCCTCGCAAATGACGTTAATGCTGAGTAGCTATGTTTTTAAGTTTTAAAACTATAGTCTGAAATATATCGACACCTTGCAATAGCATCTCATAATGCAAAAAAAAGCCCTGAAGAGTCAGGGCTTTTTTATCACATGCATAGCAAGCAGTTTAGCTCTTTTTCGTTGGTGCTTTGCTTCCACCTTTGGCTTGTTCAGCCATAAGTTTATCTACAACAGCTAAAGATTCTTTTGCTTGTGGAATATTCTCTTTGGCTAAAGCTGCAAAGATTTTTTTCGCTTCAGGTAAGTTTTGCGGAATGATGTTGCCATTCACAAACATATTACCTACAGCCATCAGCGCTGGGATATAGCCTTTTTTCGCAAGATCCTGAATGCTGGTTAGGCCAGTTTGTACAGATTTTTCGTCTTTGTTTTTAAAGCCTAAACTAATGTCATACAAGGCTTTGGCATGAATCGCTTGGTAGTTGCCTTTTTTGATTAGTGGATCAAGTTTTGCGAGGCCAGCTTTGTCAGATTCAGGTTTGTTTTCTGAAAATAACAACACCGCTAAATCGATAGACGCATCGTCAAAGCCTTGAGATGATGCTTTACCTAGGTATTGTTTGGCTTTGTTGATGTCTGTTGGTAAGCCCAAAGAGCCAGTGATGTAGTTTTTACCCAACACATAGTTGGCCACAGGGTAGCCTTTATCAGCAGATTGTTGATAAAGCTCGATCGCTTTTTTCTCATTCTTGGCCGTACCTTGGCCAGTTTGAGTTAAATAAGCAAGATTATACAGCGCCTGAGCATTGCCTTGTTTTGCCAATTTATCTAATGCTTGATAAGCACCTGTCATATTGTTGGCTTTCACCATGCTTTCAATTTTTGCAAACTCAGGATCAATGCTTTGAGTATTTGTTTCTGCCGCCGCAAATTGAGAAGAAAGTGCAATAAGGCCTGCTAAGAGTAGTTTTTTCATTTTTAAACCTTTTAAAAAACAGTCACATAATTCCATCTATGTGTATAGGAATAAGATTAACAGATTCATCATAAATAGAAATATTTGAAAGTAAAGAGTGCTTCTGTGAAATATTTTAAGCGTTTAAAAATATCTCAGTTACTTTATATTGCATCGACAAACTTAAAATATCTTTTGCATTTGTTACTCAGTTTGTTTTAATCGCTTTTGTAATATACGAGTGAGTTCTTAAATGTTTATTAAAAGCATTAAGCGAAATTATGACAAAGTGAATCAAGATGAAAGCATTGCACATGAAGATAAAATAGATGCGCTACTAATGAAGCTTGGCGCTGAGTTTTTAGTGAGTCAAGAAGATCGGGTTTATATCTTTGAAAAAGGGGAACTTAGAGTTAAGTTTGATGCTAAACATGCACGTGATTTTTCCTTTAAAGATTATCTTTGTAAAGATATGAATAAGTTGTTTCATGGTTTTTAATTAAAAACATGATTATAACAACGAAGAAATTAGGGGGATAAAGTTCCTCCTTGTTTTTTGACTGTTGTGTGATTTAACAGCGTATATGGTTTAAAAAACCTTAAATTTCAAAATAATAATATTTTATAAAAATATAAACTGAATAAATTAGAGATATGCTATCTATGATGAATATAGATATACATAATTCATTGAGATGTATTTAAATATGATAAAAATAAGCGCCATCTTGATCCTAAGTTTCGTCTGTTCAATGACCAGTTGGGCTCAACAACCCAAGCTTGTACCTTATCCAATCCATTTAAAAAATGGCAAGCAGTTTTCATTAAATTTGCCTGCACAGTATGAAATTATTCCAGCAGCGGAAGGTCTCAAACGGGTACGCTTTTTTGCACAAGCACCTGATCACAGAATGTTTGTCACGGATATGTATGATTTAACAGATAATAAAAAAGGCACTGTGTATATATTGGATGATTGGAATGCTGAAACGGGTAAATTTGGCAAAATCATTCCTTATTTGACGGGGTTGAGAAATCCAAATTCAGTTCAGTTTTATACCGATGCTCAAGGACAGGATTGGCTTTATTTGGCGGAAACGCACCAACTGACACGGCAAAAATTCAACAAAGGAGAGACTCAGCCATCGAGTAAGGCTGAAGTTTTAGCGACATTTCCCGATTATGGTTTGAGTTATAAATACGGTGGTTGGCATCTGACACGGACGATTGCAGTTGGTGGAAATGGAAAAATTTATGTGTCGGTTGGCTCGAGTTGTAACGCCTGTGTAGAAAAAGAAAAAGTGCGAGCCTCAGTCATCGAGATGAATCCTGATGGTTCAGAGCAACGGATGTATGCGACAGGTTTACGTAACGCAGTTGGATTAAAATGGATCGGAAAATTTCTATTTGCAACCAATCAAGGTTCCGATCATTTGGGAAGTAAAAAGCCAGATGAAACTTTTTATGCGTTAAAACGAGATGTCGATTATGGCTGGCCCGCATGTTATTCATGGCAGGGCAAAGTCTTGGCGGATTCTAAATTTAAACGTGCATCTGGCTGTAAAAATGTTCCATCGCCCTATGCTTATTTCCCTTCACATTCCTCTGCATTGGGTTTTGATTATTTTGATGACCCTCATGCCGATGCCACTATTAAAAATGCTTTTTTAGTGGCCCTGCATGGCTCTACCGACGAGGCGATTGGTCATGGCTATCAAATTGCAATGATGCGTAAAGGACAAAAACTTGAAACCTTTATGGATGGTTTTTTAGTCGGGAAAACGGTAAATGGGCGACCTGCTGATATTTATAAGATCGATGGAAAATCATTTTATTTTTCAGATGATCGGGCAGGAGTGATTTATTATGTGAGGGAAAAAAATGAGTGATATAAAAGCCAAAATTTTTAGGCTTTGGCTTTAAATGATATGATTTTAAAAATTACGATTTAATCGCAACTTCGTTTTAGGTATTACCATGAACCCGAGGCGCCACCACCACCTGAGCTTCCTCCTGATTCTCTTGAAGAAGAGGAAGAACTACTAGAAGAGCTGTTGCTTGAAGAAGATGAGCTGTAACTAGAAGAAGATGACTCACTTGATTCGCTCGTTTTATTGAAATGATTTAAACGTTCATATTGTTCATCCAACATTTTTTGTCGTGCTTTTTCTTGTAAATGTTGATTATAAAAAGCAGTGAGATAGGCATTTTCAGTACCTGCTCTGAATCGATATAAAAACACTGCATATCTTAATAAAAGTAAAATAAAACAAATTGTTAGGGAGGTTAATATAATGAATGATATTTGAGGGTAGAATTCGATGAAGTAAAAAATGCCAAAGCCAAATAAAGCAAAAATCTGAAGTGGTAAGCTATATAAAATAGTTTTAAGTAATCTGTATTGTTCATTGAAGGGAAGAAATATAGTCAACATAAAAGGGGCATAAAGAGGAATAGATGCGCAAAGTAAAAATGCAATTTTTCCAAAATTTAAATAACCAAAAATCAAAAGATGAATAAAAATTTCAAAGATAAGGAGTCCAATAAAAGCACCTGAGGCACCATCAGTACCAAATTTAATAATCACTTTTGTGTAACACCAATAGAGTGGGATGCACAATAAGAATGATAGAAATATCCCAGCTATTGTTTTTAGGATGAGATCTAATTTTTGATCTTCGTTTTTAGGTTTACCAAGAGTAATTGATTTATCTAGTAACTTTTTATGTGTTTCTTTAAAGCCATTAAAATAGTCATTATTTTGGAAATTTGGAGCGAGTGTGTGTCGAATTATGCGCCCAGCTTCTATATCAGTGAAATCTCCCTCTAAACCATAACCTACCTCGAAGCGCATTTTTCGATCATCTTTTGCAACCAAAAGTAGTAAGCCGTTATCGAGTGATTTATTGCCTATTTTAAGTGTGTTAAATATATCAACTGCATATTGATCAATAGCTTGGCCATTGGTCGATGGAATCATCAAAATTTTAAAATCGATGAGCGACTTTTGATAAAGTTGCTCATTTTGTTTTTTTAGATGTTGTATTTCATCATTCGTCAGCGAGTGCGTTGTATCAACAATATTTTCCTTTTTTTAATTGTTCTAATACTGCTGAATTTATCTCGGCATAAATATTTGGTGATATAAAACAACTGATGAGAATGAGGCAATTCAATAAGAAAAAACGAAATGGAAAAGGCATGAGCATTTTTATAAATCTTTATATTTTTTTGTAATTTTAAATAGTAATCAGAATAAAAGCCAAACAACTTTTGTTATTTGGCTTTTCATATTTTAAAAGTTAAAGTGCTTAAGCAGGACGCGCCACATCGCCATTTAAAGCTTCAGGCAAATCTAAAACGGTTATAGCTAATTCAGCCAGTGCGTCTGGACGTGCCACAACCAAAGCCACATAGCCATTTTCAGTCGCAGCGCTATTCACCACTTGTACTTGCGCATGGAGCTGTTCAGCTTGTGCAGGTACAGTTCCTGTACCTTGAATTGCATGTAACCAAGCTTTTGGTTTCGCTTTAAACCAAAGACGTGCGATCACTTCTTGGCCCAAATAACAGCCTTTGTCGTAGTGTACGCCTTCACGCTGATGTAAACGTAGCTCTTGAGGTTGAAAAACATGCTCAATCGCTTGATCTATATAGGCCAGACCCGCTTGAATGGCTTGAATTTCCCAAGCGCTAATATCTGTTGCTTCGCTCGCAAAGGTGGTTGTGTTTTCAGTTAAAGTTGGGAAAACGGCACCAACTTCTTCCAGTTTCATTTTAGAAAAAGCACCGAATTTTTTAATATGTTTGGCAAATTCTTCTGCTTGATCGGCAGTAGTCACAATCTCAAAACTTTCAGCATTCAATTTAGTGAGCCACAAACCAAAATGAATACGGCCTTTTAGGTCACAAATAGCGGTATAACGTGTTTGATTTTCTTCGAGACGTTCGACGTGTAAGGTTACTTGGCCTTGTAAAAATTTTTGTGCATCTACACCATTTAAGGTGAATTTTTGGAAGCTGAGGGAAGCGCCAGTCATAAGATCGCCTATGCAAAATACTAAAAATATATGGACTGAAATATAGCACATACTCAGACCGAGCTGATTGCCTCAGCTAGGGAAAATGCATGCAGTAAAAGAAGAAAACGCTACCTCAAAACTGTGGCAGCGTGTGATGGCAAAACGAGCAAGGCCGACATCAAAATGATGGATTGAACTGTATGTCACAATTCGAATTAGGCGGAAAAAGCAAGATACCTAAAGGGAGAGGAGAATATTCAGCAGTTTAAGCCGCTTTCTGCGATGGCTTAATCCCTAAATAAGGAGGTCAAGCGAAAAAAAGACAATAGCAGCAACTGAGATTGATCATTAAAAATGGATATTTCCAGTAAAATTGAAGTATGAACGTCTGCTTTAGCCTGGATATAAGACTAAAGAATGGGTTTGAAATTGCCTGATTTTTGGGCGAAAACATGATTTAGAGTAAATATACAAAAACAAATGTAACCAAATGTTTCTAAAACACCTGTTTTTTATGTTAAGTTTATGAAAAATATAAGATTTGGGAAATGGGGTTTTGACAGTGTAGTATGCCTAGCGACATAAGACGAAAACGTCAAAAAATAAGCTGCAAAAAAATGTATGAGGGCAGGAAGGCATGAACAACAACTACCGTAAACCGCTGCAAGGTACCCAGCTAGAATACTTCGATGTGCGTCAAGCCGTGGAAGACATTCAGCCAGGCGCATACGCAAAATTACCATATACATCAAAGGTACTGGCAGAGCAGCTGGTACGTAAATGTGATCCTGCGATTTTAGAGCAGTCTTTAAAAGAATTAATTTTCCGTAAACAAGACCATGATTTTCCTTGGTATCCAGCACGTGTGGTGTGTCATGACATTTTAGGTCAAACGGCACTGGTTGACCTTGCAGGCTTACGTGATGCCATTGCTGACCAAGGCGGCGACCCATCTAAAGTGAACCCAGTTGTGCCAACACAGCTGATTGTCGATCACTCTTTAGCTGTAGAGTTTGGCGGTTTTGACCCAGACGCGTTTGAAAAAAACCGTGCGATTGAAGACCGTCGTAACGAAGACCGTTTCCACTTTATTGAATGGACCAAAACAGCTTTTGAAAATGTGGATGTGATCCCTGCGGGTAACGGCATCATGCACCAAATCAACTTGGAGAAAATGTCTCCAGTGATTCAAAACCGTGGTGGCTTGGCTTTCCCTGATACTTGCGTAGGTACAGATTCACATACACCACATACCGATGCGCTTGGCGTAATTTCGATTGGTGTGGGCGGTTTAGAAGCTGAAAACGTAATGCTCGGCCGTGCATCTTGGATGCGTCTGCCAGACATCATTGGTGTTGAGTTTGTCGGTCAGCGTCAAGCTGGTATTACAGCAACTGATATCGTATTGGCTTTAACTGAGTTCTTACGTAAAGAACGTGTAGTTGGTGCGTATTTAGAATTCTTCGGTGAAGGCGCGGACAGCATGTCTGTAGGCGATCGTGCGACGATCTCGAACATGACACCTGAATATGGCGCAACGGCTGCCATGTTCTATATCGACCAAAACACCATTGATTATTTAACGCTGACAGGCCGTGAAGCAGAGCAAGTTCAACTTGTGGAAAAATATGCCAAAGAAATTGGTCTTTGGGCATCGGATATGACTCAAGCGGAATACCCGCGTGTACTGCGTTTCGACCTTTCAACTGTAACGCGTAATATTGCAGGCCCATCAAACCCACATGCACGTGTATCAACAAGTGATTTGAAAGCAAAAGGCATTGCAGGCAATTTAGAGGCAGCACGTGCGCAAGAAGCGGAAGGTTTAATTCCAGATGGCGCAGTGATTATTGCGGCTATTACTTCATGTACGAATACTTCAAACCCGCGTAATACAGTAGCAGCAGGCTTGCTTGCTCGTAAGGCGAATGAGCTTGGTTTAGTGCGTAAACCTTGGGTGAAATCATCATTTGCACCGGGCTCTAAAGCGGCTGCTTTATACCTTGAAGAAGCAGGTGTATTGGGTGATTTAGAAAAACTCGGTTTTGGTATCGTAGCCTATGCATGTACTACGTGTAACGGTATGTCGGGTGCGCTAGACCCTGTGATTCAGCAAGAAATTATCGAACGTGACTTGTATGCAACTGCGGTACTTTCGGGTAACCGTAACTTCGATGGCCGTATCCATCCATACGCAAAACAAGCTTTCTTGGCTTCACCTCCTTTAGTTGTAGCGTATGCGATTGCAGGGACGATTCGTTTTGACATCGAAACAGATTCTTTAGGCAATGACAAAGACGGTAACCCAATTTACTTAAAAGACATTTGGCCGTCTGATGCTGAAATTGATGCATTGGTAAAAGAAGCTGTTAAGCCTGAGCAATTCAAAAAAATCTACATTCCAATGTTTGATTTGGGCGTGAATGAGAAAGCGTCTAGCCCACTGTATGACTGGCGTCCGCAAAGTACCTATATCCGCCGTCCGCCGTATTGGGAAGGGGCGCTTGCTGCACCGCGTACCTTAGCCAATATGCGTCCGCTTGCAATCTTGGGTGATAACATCACCACAGACCATTTATCACCATCGAATGCGATTGTGTTGGATTCTGCTTCAGGTGAATACTTGAAGAAAATGGGTGTGCCTGAGGAAGACTTTAACTCGTACGCAACGCACCGCGGTGACCACTTGACGACGCAACGTGCAACATTTGCCAACCCTAAATTGTTTAATGAAATGGTGGTTCGCTCTGACGGTACGATCAAGCAGGGTTCTAAGGCGCGTGTTGAGCCTGAAGGCGAAGTGATGCGTATGTGGGAAGCGATTGAAACATATATGAATCGTAAGCAACCATTGATCATCATTGCAGGTAAGGATTATGGTCAGGGTTCTAGCCGTGACTGGGCTGCCAAAGGTGTGCGCCTTGCAGGTGTAGAAGTGATTGTAGCGGAAGGTTTTGAGCGTATTCACCGTACTAACTTAGTGGGTATGGGCGTATTACCGCTTGAGTTTAAAGCAGGTACTGACCGTAAGACGTTGAAGTTAGATGGTACGGAGTTGTATAGCGTGATTGGTAATATTGCGCCTCGTTCGACTTTAACTTTGGTGGTTGAGCGTTCAACGGCTGATGGTAAAGAAGAGATTGTTAAAGTGCCTGTAACTTGCCGTTTGGATACTGAAGAAGAAGTATCTGTGTATGAAGCGGGTGGGGTATTACAACGCTTTGCACAGGACTTTTTAGAAGGGAATGTAGCTTGATGATCTAATCTGAAAGTATTTGATATTATTGTAAAAAGACCCTGCATTTATGTAGGGTCTTAATTTTTTGAATTGCTAAAAATATAGTGATAAAGCTGTATATGAAAAATAGTGTTAAATATTAAATCAAATTCTGAAAAATTAATTGTGTTTTGATTTGGAAATATTATTTTTTCAAAAAGCTCTTTTTTTCCATAAAATTTACTTAAATCAAAATCTTTATTTGATGGGTTGTAAGAGCGTGTACCTATAAGAGTGCTAGTAACACAAGTATCATAAAGATCTTCAATTACTTTGGTTTTAGGTAACTGTATTATATATAAGTTTTTAAAAACATGAAAAAAATTCAAAATAGATGAACTATTTAATGGTGTATATCTAATTGATTGAAAAGTATCTTTGAATTTACTGCGCGCAGTTCTAATTACTCCATCACCAGCTTTGTCACCATCTACAATAATTAAGCAGGGTTTTAAGCTAATACTCTTAGCTTGATATATTAATTGGTAATTCTCTAGAAATTTATTAAGTAATCCAGTTCCACCATTGTATCCCATTATTTGAGAAAATCTTTTAGTTTGCTGTAATGAAGAAAATTTTAAAAAATTTAGTGAATTTGGATACAACTTGTGACAAGCTAATTTTAAATGTATAGGGTCAGTATAGCCCTCACCAATTACTACCATTCTGTGTGGGTGAACAAAATAATTATGAAATAGGAATTTAGTGTAAAGTTTTTCAATACTCTGTAATTCATCATAATTTTTAGTTTTGGGATCAAACTCAATTTGCTGTTTATTTTTTATTTGAAAAATATGGCTTAAAACTCCATTCAATGCCCCTCTAGTATTTTTGTCTTGATCCATATGAACTTTTGATTTAAAGAATTTACCTTCAGCACAAAACATTTGAACCATTGATCGTGTATAACGATAATATTCTTTATTGATATTCACTTTACTATTAACGGTTAAACCAGTTACTTCTTGTCTATTATAATTATTAGTTAATCTTGTTTTTTGAGAGTTAACTTCAAATTTACTACTATTGATTACATGCTTTAAGGTAGAACCAATTACCCAATTATTATCATTTAATTTAACAATTTTTTCTGAAAATTGAGGTAAATTTGTTGAAAAAGTTAAATCATCAACATATCGGGTATATGTGAATTTATATTCTTTTGCTAGTTTTACCATTTTTACATCAAGGATATTGCCAATTAAATTACTAATGATTGGGGAGCAAGGACTGCCTTGTGGTAAAAAACCTTCTTCTGTTGTTTCCCTGTACGTTGCGATTTGAGCAATTAAAATAGAAACATCCAATTCTAAAAGAAAACGTTGATTTTTATTGAAGAAACCAACTATTCTTGAAAAAGTAATGCTTTGAAAGAAATCTTTTAAATCAATATTTAAAACTAGTCTTTTTCCCACATGTTTTTGAGCATTACTATATATACCGAGATTAATTATTTGTGATCCAAGAGATTCACGATTACTCTTCGAAATAGGTATATCTAAAGTTAGCTTTTTTCTAAATCCATGGGAACTAATGCATTGCGAATAAGAAGAAGTAGATAATCTTTTTATTTCAAGCTCTTCATAACAATTACTGAGTATTATAGACAGACGAGTTTGCAGGATTTTAAGCTCAGAATTTGGAGCGAAAATTATTCTTTTACTTCCAGTCTTTTTAGGTATCTCAAAGCTTTGATATCTTGTGGAAATTTTTTGGCTAAACAAAATTCGTGTGAAATTTTTTTCAGAATAACCTAATAAAATAGCTAATTCTTTTTGTGTTTTACAAGATTTAAGCTGTTCTAAATATTTCAAAAGGTACCCCTTGGGAACTCATATGGTCAACGCACATCAGCATGGTTAGCAGAGTGCCCAAAACTGGTTGGCAAATTTGACAATAAGCCATTAACATTTTCAAAACAGACTGCGATACGCAATCTAAAAATCTTCCCAAGAGGTAATGCAATATAATGTTTTTTAGTATTTTAAACAAGGTATTAGGAATCTAATTGAAACCATTCAATAGAAATATTATATATATCCAAACTAAATAGAGTCACCTTATGGCTACCACTAAAGTTTTTATGAAAGTTCACAGCCAAACTATTCATTTACCCAAAGAATTTCACTTTAAAGGCAAAGAAGTCGAAATCTTCTGCATGGGCGATGAGGTCATACTGCGTGAAAAACCTGTCACAGCAGATCAGCTATTTAAAATTTTGGCGCAAATGCCTGACGATTTTTATGCAGAAACAAGAGTAGACGAACCACCGCAAGAACGATAAGCAAAGTAAATTAGAGAGAAAAAAGAATTTCTGCGTGTAGACGAACTGTAAGTCGAGAACTGGCTCAACAAAGCGCTGTAAACCCACCAAAATTTCGAAGCGAAATCATACTTTGCCTAAATGCCTTCATCAATTGTCGAAATGACCAATAGACATTCATCACAAGAGGGTTATACTCAATCTACCATTTCTAAAAACACATGGAGAACAAAAATGGTAATTGCAGGCTCTAAACCAGGAACAGGCTTCTATTTTTGTGTTCAATGCGGCCACCGCACCTACTTAGAAATTGGTACTGATCGTCTACCACCTTGTACCAAATGTCTGGGCACCGAATACAACGATAAGGTTGCCTAAGCACAGCACATTAAAACAGCCAATCCTGTTTTAAAATAAAAGCCCTATTACAGCATAGGGCTTTTTTGTTCGCTCAAAAAAAGTAAAAATAAAAAACAGACCGCCAAAACAGGACACATAGCATGGAAACACTACTTGGCCTTTGCATAGGCATAGGACTTAGCGCAGCCTGCGGATTTCGCGTATTTGTACCATTACTGGTCATGAGCCTAGCTGCCATTATGGGCTGGTTTGAACCCATGAAAGGCTTCGAATGGCTGGCCATGCCATCGGTATGTATTGCCTTGGGTTTTGCCACACTCTGTGAAATAGGTGCGTATTACATTCCGTGGGTAGACAACATGCTCGACACCATTGCCACACCAGCAGCCATGGTCGCAGGCACACTTACCACAATGGCAGTCAGCTCAGGTGAAATGTCCCAATTTGCCAGCTGGGCAGCAGCCATTATTGTTGGAGGCGGTACAGCCACAGCCGTGCAGATGAGTACAGTTGCTGCACGGGGCGTATCCACAGCCACCACAGGCGGTATAGCCAACCCAGTATTGTCTACAGGCGAGTGGATAGGTGCATTTGTACTGTCGATCTTGGCCTTTTTAGTGCCTGTATTGGTGGTGGTCTTGGGCATTGTGGCTATGATTTGGTTTGTACGTTGGATTAAAGCCAAAAAGAATGCAGTTAGATCCGACATGGTTTAACTGTTGTGCATCAGCCTTAAAAATAAAAGTAGAGTTTAAATCTAGCAACTTAATTGATTTTTATCATTTAAAAACGATTGATTTTTACCCATAAAAGGCATAATTTTATTATGGAATTAAAACCATAAAGTTTTTATGGTTTTATTCTAGCTTGAACGATTAAAACAAAATGAAGGGGGAGCTGTGAATGATAAAATTTATTGTAGATGAGCAACCTACAGAAAAAGGTGTGCACTTAATACATAATGGGGATATTGGCTGTGAGGCATTACCAAAATACGATGACCAAATATTAATTGGCTATTTTGCCGATTTTGAGCTGGCTTATAAACGTGCCAGAATGAACTGGCCCAGAGAAAAAGTAGAAGGCTGTTCCTGCTGTAAGCCTTAACTGATCAAAGCTTTTTTGGCTGTTTCATCGCGTGTATGTTGCCACACTGCGTAGCCTAAATATAAAACTCTACCTTCGGGTGGAGTTTTTTTTCGCGCCTAAAAAGTAATTTGAGTTTGGATGATCACGTGCGGCGCAGATCAGCCAAAGTAGGGTCGTAAAAGGCTTGTGATTATCATTATGCAGTAGTGTGAATGGTATTAAACATTGGAGCGCACACAAGCACCTATGTATATGGCCTAAATATTGCTAAATCAACCTGAGCATCACATGAATGATGCAATGCAGATACTGTGCTTGCCATAAATGCACAAGCACCATGCAAAATTTTCATATCAACCCGTTCAATGTAAGGAAAGCGTGCATGCATACTCTAGCAGCAACAGATGTTGGCCATAAACTACCTAAAAAAGCGCATGCGTATGCTGCGTGGCCTTTGGTCCTCATTATATTTGGTGGGGCGATTGGCTTGTTATATGGCGCTTTGGCTTATGTAATCAACATTAAAGTATATGGATCTGAATTAAGTAAATTAAATAAAATCTTAGCCAATTTGCTCTGTGGCATGTCGGCATTAAGTGCGTGGTGGTTTACAGCACAGTGGGTGCAAAGCTATTTTTAAATATGATCTCTTTTAACAATTATATCGCGGGGCTGGATTGTGAAAATTCTTCGCTCAGATGACATAAAGAACGATGAAAATATCTCTAAAAAGCGTGTCTATGGGAAAATATTTTATAAATTTTAAAAATATGAAAAATATTTCTGAAATTAACTCAAATGAGTAAAACTTCGGAAATTAATCCCTAAGTCATTTCGCTACTATAGATCGCAAGGGTGTGATAGAGATCGAAAAGAGCAGC
>NZ_SGSS01000017.1:0-75232 GCF_004209135.1 Acinetobacter sp. WCHAc060006
AACGTGACCAATTGTGCCCACGTTAACGTGTGGCTTATTACGTTCAAACTTAGCCTTAGCCATGTTTATATTCCTCGTTTACGTCGAACACAATTCTGAGCAAAACCCAGCATCGACTTGCTTGCCTAAAAAAATAGACACCCTGATACTTGAAAAGCAGACTAATAAGCCTGCTTTTGAAATCTTGTGCAACAAAGTTGCTAAACTGTAATCTGGAGCTCTTATCGAGATTTGAACTCGAGACCTCTCCCTTACCAAGGGAGTGCTCTACCACTGAGCTATAAGAGCAAATTTAGTACTTCAATGGAGCGGGAGACGAGGGTCGAACTCGCGACATGCAGCTTGGAAGGCTGCCGCTCTACCAACTGAGCTACTCCCGCACGATGTTGGTACATTCCACTTAATTGAAGTCTTAAAATTGGTGGTGAGGGAAGGATTCGAACCTTCGAAACTTTCGTAGCGGAGTTACAGTCCGCCCCCTTTGACCGCTCGGGAACCTCACCATTTTACACTTACTTCAGTGTCGTTCTTCAACCATACTCAAACCCTCTAAGATGGTGCCGGCACACGGATTCGAACTGTGGACCTACTGATTACAAGTCAGTTGCTCTACCAACTGAGCTATGCCGGCGTTTCTTAGTGTTTCGTACGTTTCGTATCGGAACGGTGTGCAGTTTAGCAAATCTTGAAATCCTTGCAAGTGTTTTTTCTAAAAAAAACGTGAAAAACTCATAAAATCAAACCATTTGATGATAATTCAACCGATTTGATCACTGCGCGAGCTTTTATTTGCGTTTCATTCCATTCAGATTCAGGATTTGAGTCATAAACCACCCCTGCTCCAGCCTGAACATAGACCTTATTTTCACGAATTACACAGGTACGAATGGCAATCGACATGTCCATTTCACCATGCCAGCCTAAATAACCAACAGCACCACCAAAAATTCCGCGTTTTACTGGCTCAACTTCGTCAATAATTTCCATCGCACGTATTTTTGGCGCGCCTGAAAGTGTTCCTGCAGGGAATGTTGCTTTAAAAACATCCAAAGCATCTACATCGTCACGTACTTCACCCTGCACATTCGACACAATATGCATCACATGCGAATAGCGTTCGATCACCATTTGATCAGTCACATGAACTTTACCAATTTTTGAAACACGACCCACATCATTTCGACCTAAATCAATCAGCATTAAATGCTCAGCGATTTCTTTTTCATCTGAAAGCAGATCTTTTTCTAAAGCCAAGTCTTCTTCTTTAGTTTTGCCACGTGGACGAGTGCCCGCCAATGGACGCACAGTAGCGACACCATTTTCTAAACGTGACAAAATTTCCGGTGAAGACCCTACAATGTGAAATGGGGTGTTATTGCCCAAGGTCTGCCCTTGTACAAGGAACAAATATGGCGAAGGATTAAGATGACGTAATGCGCGATAAACTTGTAATGGTTCTCCATCAAAGTCTGACACCATACGATGACCTGGCACCACCTGCATCACATCCCCTGCTCGGATGTAATCTTTTACTTTTTCAATGGACGCCAAAAAGTTGTCATGGCCTGTTAAAGACTCAAAGTGTGGTGCAGTGTGTTTGATGGCTTTTAAGCTGACAGGCGTCGCAAGTATATCTTCCAGTTTATCTAATTGTGCTTGTGCTTTACTATAGGCATCGGCGTCATTTGCATCCGCATGCACAATTAAAAACAGCGTGTCTTTTAAGTTATCAAACACAATCACGGTTTTAGACAGCATCATCCAAATATCTGGCAATCCAACTGGATCGTCCGCAGGTACATTTTTTAGCTTTGGTTCGATATAACGCACCGCATCATAACCAAAGTAGCCCACCAAACCACCTGTAAAGCTTGGTAAGCCCGGCAAGTCCTGTTGGGTTGGAACTTTAAACTGTGATTGAAAGTCGCGGATATATTGAAATGGATCGAGGCAGGCTTGCTTACTCAGACTGCCATCGGCAGCTTTCACAGTAAGCACACCTTCATTGCATGAAAATACAGTGGACTCGCCCAAACCAATAATCGAATAACGCGCCCAGTTTTCACCCCCCTCAACCGATTCAAACAAATAGGCTTGTTGGTGCTGTTTTAAACGCGCAAAAATAGACAGCGGTGTATCTGTATCTGCTAAACGCTGACGATACACTGGGATAAGACTATAGCCTTGTTGAGCGAGTTGCTGAAATTGTGCTGATGTTGTCATGTGGTTTTTCTCTTTTAAATAGGGTTACTCAGTATGTAAATAAAATTGAACTGAGCGACGCCATCGAAAAACCTTACAACTATTCATTTTCTTTCCTTAGTACCCTTTGCTAAGCCAGCAGTTCACGTAAATCATCCACAATTAACTGTGGCTGACAGTCTGCTATATTTTCACCATGATTATAGCCATAGCTGACCACAATACAATCAATACCCGCACGGCGTGACGCTTCAACATCATTTGAAGAGTCTCCCACCATCAATATTTGTGCTGAACTGACCTGATAATGTTCGACACAATGATTCAACTGACGTGGATGTGGTTTACGTTCTTCAAAGCGATCGCCACCAATCACATCATCAAAATAATGCAACATATCCAGAGTTTCTAAAATCGTTCGTGCCGGTTGCTCTGGTTTATTGGTCACACAGACCAAAGTTTTGCCTTGTGCTTTTGCCCAATCCAAAAACTGAAGCACCCCAACAAATGGACGGGTTTCTGCACATGGATCGGCATTATAAATTTTTAAAAATGTTGCCAACAGTTGTTGGTGCTGTGCAGGATCCACCGTTACGGTTAAGTGCTCCAACACACTACGACAAAAAAGCGCAGTACCCTTTCCAATCCAAGCACGCACTTGTTCTTCACTCACCGCTGGAAGTTGCAATACATTGAGACTCATATTCATAGCCAAATATAAGTCGGCTGCGGAATCGACCAAGGTTCCATCCAAGTCAAATAGAAAGACTTCACGGTCTTGCAACTTCACATCAAACATAACACCCTCAATTTTTTCATTTTCATTTCAAACCATACATTTCATCTGCTTGAGATGCAATTGTGGTCTATATCTTTTATATCAATACAACAAAGGCATGCGATTGCATGCCTTTAGTATTCGCAACTTCGGGTTTATTTAAAAATAAACCATGCAACAAGCGCAAGAATAATTAACACAATCAGACTCATTAGCCCCAAAGATGCATTTTTTTGCTCAAGCTTTTCTTCTTCGGCACGTGTGATGGGTTGTTCAACAGGAATTGGTTTAGGCTCAGGCGTCACTGCACTAATATCTACACCTTCAGGAATTGGCGCAGGTTTAGGTACAGAAACATTTTGAGGCATTCCATCACGATTGAGCTGTACATTGCTATCGCGCTCACCTAGCTGTGTCATGCCCTGATCACTCAATTGCTGCGCAGCTGTTTTCACTTCTTCTACTACAGGTGCAACTGTTGGCTCAGGCTGAATACTTAACTCAGACACCGCAACAGCTTCAGCAGGTTGACGCAATGGAGTCACTGGTGCATCTACAGAAGCTGCCACAGCAACAACCGTAAATTTAGTCGCACTGGCAAACTGCACCACATCACCTGCGTGCAATTCAACTTCTTCTGTAGCCAGACGAGTATCATTGACAAAAGTCCCGTTTGAAGAACCTAAGTCTTGCACCCATAACGCTTGTTCTTTGAGCAAAAAAGCCGCATGTTTACGTGAAATATCTGCTTGTGCCAACACAATATCTGCTGCTTGATGGCGTCCAACCAAAAGGTCACGCTCAATATTGATCTCTTGCGCCGCCAAGTCGCCACCTAGGGCTTTTATTTTCCAAGTCATGAAATTGCTTCTCTACATGATTTTTTAGCATCATAGCATGCTGAATCAAGAAAGCTTTAACACCCCTGTTAAAGTTTGATTCAGCATGTGAGCATCATGTTTATTGGTTGTTTTTGTTGGCCGGTACACCGTTTGGCACTGTAATTGTCTGACGCTTTAATGCTGGCTCTATGGCGACAGGTGTCGTTACCACTTTGGTCACAGGTGCCGTTTGCGCCACAGGAGCAGTAGGCACAGTTTGATAGGTCGTACCCGTCACATTAGATGCAAGTTTTGAAACTGGCAAACGTTGTTGATAGACATCCTCTACCTGCTCTGGCAATTTCGCAAAGCCACCATCAGCGTCTAAAGCCAACTGTAAGCTATACAATTGATTATAACGTTGCTGAGTCAAACGGCGACTTTCGTTGCTATTACCAATAATGGTCGGGTGAATAAAGACCAATAAATTACGCTTTTTATTGGACTTTCCATCGGAGCGAAATAAGCGACCTAAGCCTGGAATTGCACCCAAGCCAGGAACTGCCTGCCGTAGATAAGATGTGTTATCTGAAATTAGACCACCGAGTACAATTGTTTGCCCATGCTCAGCCAAAATAGAGGTCTTTAAAGCACGTTTACTGGTCACCAAATCAGATGCTTGCCCTTTGTTGGCTTTTACATCTGAAACTTCTTGCTCCACCTCTAAACGAACAGAGCCACCTTCGCCAATGTGTGGCACCACCTTTAAGGTCACACCCACATCTTTACGTTCGATTGTTGTATAGGGATTGGCTGTACCCGCTGAGCTGGTAGACACTGAGCCTGTGACGAAAGGTACGTTTTCACCGACCACAATATAGGCTTCTTCATTGTCCATCGTCACAATTGAAGGTGTAGATAACAAATTGGATTTGGTGTTTTCTTTTAAGGCTTGGATCATTGCGCCATAAAGCTTACGTGAGCCATCACTGCCTTCTTTATAATCACCTAAGACCAAGGACGTCCCTGCACTCACCGCACTGGCCGCTCCCAAAGCACCATTCGCTACCGCACCTGCTGCAATCTGACCTAAGCTAGAGCCAATATTATCAAAGTTAATAATACCAATACCGCTGCTAATATCCCCCAATGCCCACTGTACGCCGAGTTGATCTGCATCATTGCCTTCAACTTCAATAATCGCCGCTTCAATCAACACTTGCTGACGGCGTGTATCTAGTTGCTGAATCGCAGATTCAATTTCACGCATTAACTGAGGATCAGCCTTCACTACCAATGCGTTCTGAGTTGCATCGGCAATAATACTAATGCCATTACCGTTAAACGTAGTGATATTATTTTGGTTAGCGCTACTATTATTTGAGTTTAAATTAATACTCGAACCCGTATTATTATTTGAGCCATTATTCGACGTTGAATTGTTATTCATTAAACTATTCATGGTCGAATTGGTATTTGAAGAAGATGATCCTTTAGACGAATCTGTCGATGAGACTGCTTGCCCCGTGACTAAGCCTTGTAAAATCTCTGCCAAGTTTTTTGCGCTGGCATATTTTAAACGGAAAACTTTTAAGCCACCCAAACGATCTGCAGATGGCACATCCAACATTTCAATCATTTGGCGGATACGTTTACGCGATGCCGTATCGCCTTTAATCACGATTCGATTGGTTCGATTATCCGCAATAATACGCACACGTGCGCCTTTCAAATCTTTGGCTGCACCTGTAGAGCTCATAGAGTCCAATAAGCCAATCATTTCTTCTGCTTGACTCGACTGTAAGGTCACCGCTTCAATGTCATTTTGACCTGTGCCATCAAGGTTACGAATAATCGTTTCCAGCTGATAAATATTACTTGCACGATCTGAAACAATTAAAGCATTCGTCCCTGCAACCCCAGACAAATGTGCAAACTGTGGCATGAGTGGGCGCAGTGCAGGAATCAAATCATTGGCATTGGTATTATCCAACCAAATCACACGCGTTACGATTTGATCTCCCGTCGCACGATGACGTGCATCATAAGGGACACCTGAGCTTTTCACATTACTGTCTGGCACCAATTTAATGGTATTGCCTGACGGAATGGCGACCACGCCATTGACATTTAATACCCCTAAAAAGAGATCATAAACCTCATTTTTATTCAGTGGCTTGTTTGAAATAACTGTGACATTACCTCGAACCCGTGGGTCTACAGCAAAGTTTTTACCTGTAATGTCTGCAACTTCGTTAATAAATGCAGTTAAGTCTGCATCACGTAAATTAATTTTCCATGTCTGTGCATAGCTGGCAGTGCTGACCATAGCCACCAGCGGCGCCAAAGCATAGGCGGCCAATATTGGACGATTATTATTGAATAAAGCCATAACTACTCGTGTTTCCTAACCTGCTTTAGTGATCACACATCACTTCAAATCCTGTTGTACGGTTACCACTTGATCACCGCGTTTTATTTCGAGCTTGACCTGACCCTCACGTCGAGCTTGTTCTAATAATTGTGCTTCTGTTTTCCCTTGCCCAACCGTTTGACCATTGAGCGACATAATACGGTCGCCAGGTTGCAAACCAAGTTTATTGCGTAGCCCTACGGGTGTACGCGCTGTAACTTCATAACCACTGCCATTTGCCGACGACCCAATTCCCATATCTTGTAAATACTGATCACGGTTTTCTTGTATCTGTTGTACTGCTTGGCCTATGGCACTACTGGGCTGTGTATTTTGTGTATTGGCGGGTGCAGATGCACCTGTATTGCTATTTGATGCATTGGGATTAAGTTCTGGAACAATCGGTTGATCTAAACCATTTTCCATACCTTTAAACTTGAGTTCACGCACTGCGCCACTGTTGTTTCTTAAAATCACACGGTCCCAATACACTTCAGACAAACTATAGTTGGAACCTAAAATCATCTCACCCACGCGATAACGATCGGCAACTTCATTGACCTTAATCACGGCTGAAGAGAATTGGCTTGGATAACCTTGTACTACACCTTGCAAACTCATATTTAACTGCTGATCCGCTGCAGATGTATTGGCCGCTTCTTGAAAAAGTGCGAATGAGCTGATATTGGGTACTTGAGCTTGCTGTGAACCCAATTCCACCCGCTCGATTTGCATGACTTGGGGTGGCGCTAATAGCAACCAAAGTAAAGCGGCTAACTTCCAACATAAAATTAAAATCGCGATGGCCAGTGCCACAGGTGCGATACGATCTGCTTGCTTTAAATCCAGTTGTTTAATTTTATCCATCCACGCACTCATTACATGCCACCTCGTATCAATGGCTGACGTGAGCTCACTACATAAGTATCTAAGCCAGCTTTTCCATCATAAGAAGCAACATTCATTAATAAGCGCTGTGTCAATTGCACATCCAGCATTAGGCTGGCATCCAATTGCAAATTCATCATTTTTTGTTCACGTTGATCACGCACATCGATGAGCAACTTACCTTGTTCATCTGAGAGCTTAGCCATTAAAGACGGAATCGTCATTCGGTCTTGTCGTTGTGCATAGGTATAAATTAACTCACCACCCGCCCATTGCAATTGACCTTCTGCCTGCGTAAAACCTTGGCTTGGATGGTATCGAACCGCAACATCTTTTAATTGAATAGCATTCACGGGCCACTGCCAATCGGCTAAACTTTTGAGTGTTTCTGGCGCAATCTGCCCATTCATATCTTGAACATGTAGCGTTTTACCTAAGCCATAGCCTAGCACTGCATCAAGCTTGGTATTGCCACTATGAATTTCAACATTTGCACCCAAGCGCAGTAAAATTAAATCCCAAGGCCGAGTTTTCCAACTGACTGACCCTGTTAACTGATCTTTTTTCCAATCTGCCTGCCCACGCCAAATATTGCCACTGACGTTATGAAGGGTCTGATTATTTTTATAAAATTTTGAAAAAATCCATGCTGCTGGTACTTGCAACAGGATAAAAATAAAAAAACTAATGACAGCAAAGATCAACCATCTGATTTGCTTTGGTTTCTTGCTCATCCTGCCCCAACTAAAATTATCATTTTTCTTCCATGAAACTCGCATTCTTTATAGACACATTATGCACACTTTTTCCACAACGCCAATTCATAGGGATAAAAAAACCAAGCAAAAATGCTTGGTTTTTTATCTTAGCGTCCAATCATGACGATGCCATGACCAATTGCCTCGAAGTTTGCGTCAACTTAGATAATAAAATCTTCTAACTTCGCACCTTTTTCAAGTTCTGCAACCAACCAACGAGGTTGTTTACCACGACCTGTCCAAGTGTCTTCTGGATTTGCTTTGCTACGGTAACGTGGCTCTACTGATTTACGCACAGTTTTTTTACGTTTGCTTGCACCAAATTCTAAAATTTGTTCAATCGTTAAACCTACATTTTCTGCGATTTCTAGGATTTGATTATAGGCATCTTCAACTGCTTGATCTTTTTTAGAGGCAATTAAAGCTTCCGCTTCAACCTGTAGTCGTTTTAATTCTTCTACAGATAAATTACTGATGTCTGGCATTACATTAACTCCGAGTTTCATTTTATTTTGTTTTGTAAAACACGCTCATCATATTTATATTACAATTAATATTCAATAAAAATAAAAATAAAAAACATGTTTTCACTAATCTTCACAAAATATATATACCTCGAATTTAAATGATATTAGAAACACTTAATTCTATTTCTTTCATTTTTAAACGTACGCGCTCTGGAATTGCTGTTTTCTTCATATTGATTTTATCTACACAAACAATGACTGCCTCTCCTTGAGCAATAACTGCTTGTTGCTTTTCACTCCATAAAACATAACTCATTCTTAATGCACTATTTCGGAGCTCTTCAATACGTGTGGCCACACTTAATGTATCGGGATAAAATACAGGTTTTAAATATTGACACTGACTCGAAGCCACAACTGTAAATACATCGGTCGAAAATATATCTAAAGCATCAAAATATAGAATTCGCGCGCTTTCCATATAACGATAATAAACCGTATTATTTACATGACCAAAAGCATCCATATCCCCCCATGCAACAACTTGCTTGAGAATAATTGGATAATGCTTGATTAAGTCCATTTATAATTTTCCTTTAAATTTTAATTTTCACAAAATTCGCATTATTTTCAAAAATAAGATTTAACTGTTGCACTAAATCTTCTTGACCTTGCAACAAAGACTTAATTCTTAAATAACTCATCAACACATCATCTGGATATAACTGCAACAGTGCTTCTGCATCTTGAATACGCCCTGTGGCCATATACACATGCCATTTTGCAAAACTTAATACAGGCAATGCAGGATAACGACTTTCCCAAAGCGAAATTTGCTGCTCAGCCCGCTGATAGTCTGGGTTTTGACACAATAGTTGTTGCTCAAACCACAAATAAAACACCTCTTGATTGAATTGCTCTCCAAGCAAGTGCTCTGCGAGCTGTTGATGCTGCATGCCTAATTCTGGTAAACGCGCTAAAATCTTCAACCAAAGCACTTTAATATCATAAGGGCGCACCTCGATTTGTTCGCTTAAATCTAGATAGCGCTGTTGCAAACGTTGTAAATCAGCAACGGAGGCTTGATCAAATGCCTTTAACAACTGCTTTAACCAGACCTGCTTTGCAGTTTCATCTAAATGTCCGTAGCGCGTAGAATGTAAATATAACCACGGAAACTGCGCAGCAAACTGCCCCCACAAGCTAATTAAACGTTGCTCATACGCTTCTTTAACGTTATTTAACCAAGGGGATAATTCATGTTGATTTAAAAATTCCAGATGTGTGAGTGCTTGCTCACCATCATGCTTTGACAAAAAAATCTCAATACGCTGTTGTTCAGCTAGCTCAAATGCCATCGGATTTGCTTCATTTAAAGCAATTAAGGCTTCGTTATATTGTTGACGCATCCAATATAAACGCGCACTAATAATCCCTTTTAATAAACCTGATTGACTGAACACTTGTTGAATAAAGTTTTGCTGATCAGGACCTGCATTTAATAACCAAACCACTGCCAATTGCTCATAGGGATGCAATTGATTAAAACTAAAAACCGTTTCAATTTTACGTTGCTCACGGCTTAAATAACGTTTTACGGATAACCAAAGCATTTGAACAATAAAGCTTAATAAAATTAAACAGAAAATTAAAACCCACAGATTGGTTTGTATTTGCCATTCACGCCAATATAAATAAACATAGCCAGCACCATAACCATAGCTCAACAAACTAAATAATGCGGTACATAATAAGCCGACAAAGAGATAGGCTAAAATGATCTGCTTCATATTGGCTTATCCGATTAAAGTTCGTGTATTTAATACAGGTGCAGTAAATACAGGGGATTGTTTTAGTTGATGTATACGCTGAATAAAATGCTGGGTGTTGATATCTGGAAGTTGTTTTAAACTCTTTTCAATCGATGTCAACTCAATTTGAAAGGCTTGATATTGCCCTTTCTGTAAAAGTTGCTGTGCATTTAATAAGCGCAATTGGGCTTCTTTTAAAACCAATGAACGTTGCATTAAAACCGCACTTGGTCGATCGACAGATTCAATTTGAATCCAACGCTTTAAAAATGACTGATCTTGTTGTTCTGGCAAACCAATATGTTGTTTTTGGATTTCTTTAGCCAATTCCGCATCCAATTGCTGGAGCAGATTCACCGTCTTTTGGTTTTGTGCATTCCGTGCATGTACAAATTGCACAATATTGCCCCGATCTTTTTCAATCACCTGATGCAAACTAACTTTCAAAGCAGGTGCCAAAGTATAGCCTTCTAAGTTTTGATCCAATTTCATCAGCTTATCTAAAGCCAAAGTATATTGTTGTTGCTGTAAGGCAAACTCAATGTAATCCAACTGCATTGCAATGAGCTTGCTTGGCGCCATTTGCTCAACTGGAATCGGATCGACTTGTGCACTTGGAGCAACATTTGTGGTCAATGGCTCGCCTATTTGTCGTTTTAATGCCGCCATTTGATCATTTAAGCTGGCATTGCGTTGTTCTAATTGGCTTTGATGCTGTTGCGCCTGTTGCTGCTGCCCTTGCAACAGGTAAACGTCATAACTTAACTTCAGCAACCATAATGCCAGTACAACCACCAACAAGATAGACAGTTTCTTCATGTATTCCCTTGCACAGCATGAAGCTGTTTTAAAATAGTATCCTGTTTTAAATCTTCGAGCTGTATCACCTGATACCCCAATTGATGCTCATGACAAGATTGCTCGACCAGATGAGTCACTCGCTCAGCCAGAACAAAACAATATATTGAGATCTGTCCAAGCGAATAGTGCTGTGCTAATCGTAGCCAATTACGCCAACTGGCCTCACTACTCACCAGTAATACACAAAGCGAAGCCTCACGAATGAACACCAAATTTTCTTGCAAGCTTTGCTCTGTAGAGGTTGGGCAATAGCGTCGATACAACACAAAATTGAGAACTTGAATCCCTTGTGTAGCTAAAGTATCCATCATAAATTGACGGCCACCTTCTCCACGCCAAAACGCAATCCGCGCCGTTCGACCAAGTCGTTGTAGCACAGGTAAACGTAGCATGCCTTCCGAGGTTTCAACTTCGGGCACTTGGCTTTCGAAGCCATATTGCAATAGTGCTTGTGCTGTTGCTTGCCCGACCGCAATCCACTGAATATTGTGTAAATCTTCAGGCTTGCCACCAGCTTGAGCCAAGGCCTGCATGCCAAATTCCACCGCTGCTGGACTCACCACAACAATCACCTGCACTTCGTTTATTTGGGCAAATAAAGTCGCAAGTGATTCAGACCACGGCATCGCCTCAAGTGCTAGCAGAGGAAGTTCTAATACAGTCAATCCCTCAGCTTGTAATGCTGACGTCAGCTGCTGAGCGCGATCTGCGGGTCGAGTGTTAATAAACAACATGGCGTGAAGGATAAAACGTGTTTAGTACAAGGCTTTCAATAAATCGCCAGCACCTTGCTCCAGCAAATCTTTGGCTAAGGCCACACCTAGTGCTTCTGCATCTGTCGTTGCACCTTGTTGGGTTGCTTGTAGGAGCGTTAAGCCATCAACACTACCGACACGCCCTTCAATGTGCAATCCATCCTGTTGCAAGGTCGCATAACCTGCGATTGGCACCTGACAACCACCTTCCAAATAGGCATTAAAAGCGCGTTCCGCACGTACGCAGGCATTGGTTTCGTCATGCATTAAAGGCAAGATATAATCCAATACTGTGCTGTCTGCTTCACGGCATTCTAGGCCCAATGCACCTTGGCCCACAGCAGGCAAACTTAATTCAGCGGCTAAGCTATGACGAATGCGATCAGCCAAACCAAGGCGTTTTAAACCTGCGCTGGCCAAAATAATCGCATCATATAACCCTGCATCAAGTTTAGATAAACGTGTGCCCACATTGCCACGTAAATCAATAATTTCGAGGTCTGGACGGCTTTTTAAAATCTGACATTTACGGCGCAAGCTTGATGTGCCCACCTTAGCACCCTGAGGCAAGTCTGCAAAGCTTGCATAAGTATTTGAAACAAAAGCATCGAGCGGATCTTCACGCTCACAAATTACTGCCAGCGTTAAACCCTCAGGTAATGCCATTGGCACATCCTTCATGGAGTGTACGGCTAAATCTGCACGACCATCTAGTAAAGCAGCTTCAAGTTCTTTAACAAATAAACCTTTACCACCAATTTTAGCCAAGGGTGTGTCTAAAATTTTGTCACCCTGAGTTACAAATGTAACCAACTCCACCTGCAAACCTTGGTGCAGGGCTTCGAGACGAGCTTTAATGTGCTCCGCTTGCCAAAGTGCAAGCGGGCTTTGTCGTGTTGCAATCTTCAGGGTTTTCATAACATTCAAATAACAGTCAATATGAACACATTCTAAACTTAACTGTCTTACATTGAAATGCAATATCTTTAAGGCACAAATACGCGATTAAAGATTATAGTTTTTGTATGCGCTCTCTTAAACTGGGTAAATGTCGGCGACTCACTGCCAAGCGCTCTTCCAGTTCACGACAACGTACTTGATATTGCCCCGAACTTACTACTTCTAAGCCATCTAAATAACTCACTGACACCAAAGCATTACGATGGATTCTAATGAATTGGTCCCCAAATTCGAGTTCTAAATCTTTCAATGTTTCATCAATCAAAACACTGCCATTTTTATGTCTTACCGTGACATATTTTTGATCCGCCAAAAAATAGTAAATATTTTCTACAGGCACCAATTCCACACCACGATAAGTCTTTGCCGCAATCTGATGACGGCTGATTTTAAGTTCTTCCATATTTTCTTTTTGTTTTATACCGCTCATTTGAGCTTGAGTGAGTTTAACGAGATGATCTAAAACTTGTTGCAATTCCTGTTGCATCACGGGTTTAAGCAAATATCCCTCGGCATTGGATTTAAATGCATCCAGTGCATGGTGATCATAGGCCGTACAAAATATAATAGCTGGCATTGGATCCAGCTCACGTAAATGTTGTGCGCAAACCAAACCATCCATTTCAGGCATTTGAATATCTAATAAGATGACATCGGGTTCTAGGCTTTGTGCCAAATCAATCGCCTGTTGACCATGCGATGCTGTTGCCACAACTTGATGTCCCATCTGTGTGACCAAACGTGATAATCGCTCTACTGCCAGAGACTCATCATCACATATCAGGATGTCCATTTCTCCTCCTTACACAGTTCACTTTATTTATTTTTATAAGTGCGCGGTGCTGTTTTTTACTTATATTGATATTGTACAACGGTTGTAAACATTTCTTTTCCTGCATACGTTTGAAATGTCACTTGCGGTCCATAATAGGCCTTTAAGCGCTGATGTACATTTTCAACTGCAATACCATGTCCTTGGCGTAACTTTATTTTATCCTGAACAAAAGGATTAGTAATGACGATATTGACTTGATTTTGCGAAATTTCAATCAATATGCTTATCGTACTCTTTGTTAGAATTTTTTCAACTCCATGAAAAATACTATTTTCCACTAAAGGTTGTAAAGTTAGCAGTGGAATTTGTACGCGATCGTACATTTCTGGATTTACCAGTTTCCATTCCACACTCAAACGCTCACCTAAGCGAATTTGTTCAATGGCCAAATAACGCTGACACAACTCTACCTCGTCTTTTAGGCTCACCAATTTGAGTTCCTGAAAACTGGCCCGAAATAAGCGCGATAAATTCAACAGCATTTGTTCAGCTTTATCGGGATCAATCGCAATTAAGCTAATGACACTGTTCAGACTATTAAATAAAAAATGCGGATGAATACGCGCTTGCATCGCCTGAATTCGCGCATTCAACTCACTGTTTTGTTTACGCGCCCAAAGTTCTCTTAAATAAATATAACGAAAACAAATCGTTCCTAAAAGCACACCAAAACTTAAATGCATCAACACACCATCCCACGCATGCGTTGCACTCAAGCCAGCCAAACTCAGGTTTTCACCAAAATAGATTAGGCTATTGATACTCAAGGTCGTCAACAACACCAAGACTTGTAGCAGTAAAAAGCCCAAAAACAACTTAAATTGTAGTTTTAATGGCGACAACCTCGCCTCAAAATATTCTGTTAAAGCAGCAAAAGCCAATAAAATCCAATTAATAAATAGTACATATTGCATGGTATGGGTAAAGCTCAAATTCTCCCAAGCTCTGGCCTGTGCCAAGGCCAAAACCAAGGCCAAAATATTGCCCGCCCACAACAATTCCAGTAAATACTTCCCTCGACCAAAACGCGTTGTGAAGTAACTTAAGGTCGTGGTTCTTGACCGCTCACGAAAAGTTTGCAGGTCAGCTTCGGCAATGGGCGTTGAATTTGCTATACTCTTTTTAGTTCTACCGCTTTTTATCTTATTGAGCCGACATGACCACATCTTCTAATTCCTCTAATCCGTCACAAGCCCAAACTTCGGGTATGTGGGGCGGCCGTTTCGCTGAAGCAACCGATGCTTTTGTAGCTGAATTTACAGCATCTGTTCAATTTGACCAACGCTTTTATAAACAAGATATTGCAGGCTCTATTGCCCATGCAACTATGCTTGCAAAAGTTGGCGTTTTAACAGAACAAGAACGTGATGACATCATCACGGGCTTAACTGCAATTAAAGCAGATATTGAAGTTGGCAACTTCGAGTGGCGCATTGACCTAGAAGATGTGCACATGAACATTGAGTCACGTTTGACTCAGCGTATTGGCATCACAGGCAAAAAATTACATACGGGTCGTAGCCGTAACGACCAAGTGGCAACAGACATCCGCTTATATGTGCGTGATGAAATTGATGCTATTTTAGAATTATTGCAAAAATTGCAAAAAGGTATTTTGGGCTTAGCCGCTAAAAATACCAATACCATTATGCCAGGCTTTACACACTTACAAACTGCACAGCCAGTGACTTTTGGTCACCACTTAATGGCGTGGTTTGAAATGTTAGTACGTGACTCTGAGCGCTTAATTGACTGCCGTAAACGTACTAACCGTATGCCATTGGGCTCAGCGGCTCTTGCAGGTACAACCTACCCAATCGACCGTGCATATACAGCTGAGCTTCTAGGCTTTGAAGCTGTTGCTGAAAACTCACTCGATGCTGTATCTGACCGTGACTTTGGCATTGAATTTAATGCTGCTGCATCACTCATCATGATGCATTTATCTCGTATGTCAGAAGAAATGATCCTTTGGACATCTGCACAATTTAAATTTGTGAATATTCCAGACCGCTTCTGCACAGGCTCATCAATCATGCCGCAGAAGAAAAACCCAGATGTACCTGAACTCATTCGTGGTAAAACTGGCCGTGTATATGGCGACCTCATGAGCTTATTAACGCTGATGAAAGGCCAACCATTGGCATACAACAAAGACAACCAAGAAGACAAAGAACCATTATTTGATGCTATCGATACGGTTCGTGGTTCACTCATGGCATTTGCTGACATGATTCCTGCATTGGTTCCAAACATTGAAATCATGCGTGAAGCTGCCCTTCGTGGTTTCTCTACAGCGACAGACCTTGCAGACTACCTCGTGAAAAACGGCGTAGCATTCCGTGACGCACATGAAATTGTGGGTAAAGCGGTTGCGCTTGGCGTGCAAGAAAGCAAAGACTTGTCTGAATTAACACTTGAGCAATTACAACAGTTCTCAGATTTGATTCAAGCAGACGTATTTGAAAAAGCATTAACGCTGGAAGCTTCTGTGAATGCGCGCAACCATATTGGTGGTACGGCGCCTGCTCAAGTTGAAGCGGCTATTGCACGTGCTTACACACGTTTAGAAGCACTTTACGCTTAATCGCCTTATATAAACTTTGGAGTATTGATATGTCTCGACAAATTTTTTGCCGTAAATATCAGGCTGAAATGGAAGGCTTAGACTTTGCACCTTTCCCTGGTGTAAAAGGCCAAGAACTTTTTGACACCGTGTCTAAACAGGCATGGGGCGAATGGTTAAAACACCAAACAACGCTCATCAATGAAAAGCGTTTAAATGTGTTTGAACCGGATGCTAAAAAGTTCCTTGAAGAACAGCGCGAAAAATTCTTCAGCAATGATGAATCACTTGAAAAAGCTGAAGGGTTAAAGCCTGAAGAAAAATAAGGCATTGCCTTATTTTTCTGCAAGACAAGCGAAGCGCGTAGTTTCAAATGTCAAAAAAGGAGTCCGCAAAGGCTCCTTTTTTAATGCTCCGCCACGCCACAAGACGAGAAGCCATGCTTCGAGTGGAAAAATTAAAGCACTGCTTTTCTTTTTTACGCAAGACAAGGACGAAGTCCGCGTAGGCTTTAATTCAAAAAGAATCTCCAATTTTGGGGATTCTTTTTTACTGCTCTAAAAATTACGTAAGACAAGCGAAGCGCACAGTTTCAAATGTCAAAAAAGGAGTCCGCAAAGGCTCCTTTTTTTTATTTATTAAATTGCTCTACCACAGACCAATACCTGAGCGAGCAAAGCGTTCATCTACCAACGATTAAAATAAAGCCTGAAATAAAAACAAAATGAACAACAATTATTCATGTACCAGAAATACTTCAAGCACGCAGCTTTGTATCAAAATAATTTAATGTAAACATGCAGATACACAACCCACATAAAACTCAACATTACACTACAAGAAGCCACATGATTCCTATCAGGTGAGTGCCTATAATGGCACTTAAGGATAGAGAGACAAACTCTTTTTCTATAACCACAAATATCCCCGATTTTTATTCCCAGTCTTCCCCCAAAGTCTGGGAATTTTTTTATCTGCTTTTTGCATAATCTACACTATGCCCGATCCAACCAGATCCAACCAAGAGTGCCCTAAAACAAAAAAGCCCCTCATTGAGGAGCTTTATTTATTTTTAAATCTTGTGTTCAATCACGGTTGCTTTAGATACGGCCATGCAGCTTTCAAATAAATAAACATCGACCATAAAGTTAAGATCACAGCCATATATAACAAGCCATAACCCAACATTTCAAGCGGTTGCCAGTTTAATAAAAACACGGTAATCGCAATCATTTGAAAAGCAGTTTTATACTTACCCACCGTAGATACAGCCACACTGGTACGTGCACCTAACTCGGCCATCCACTCACGTAAAGCCGACACGGTAATTTCGCGTGAGATAATCACAATTGCAGCAAAAGCCATGGAAATAGTAGGTTGCCATTGCACTAAAACAATTAGCGCGGCGGCCACCATCAACTTATCTGCAACAGGATCTAGAAAGCGACCAAATGCCGATGTCTGATTCAAAGTACGCGCCAAATAACCATCAAACCAATCGGTTACTGCAGCGACAACAAAAATACCCGTCAACAAAATATGACGCGACATACTTGCATCATGGCCTTCTACGCCCATTGCTGGTGGCCAATACGCTACCGCAAGAAAGACTGGAATTAGCCCAATTCGCGCTAAAGTTAAAATATTTGGAATATTCAGGATTCGACCTGCTGCCATAGACACCGCCAGTGTTTACCCCCGTCATGCACGATGTAAATGCACAATTTTCTGAGGATTTATCCATCATTATTAATAGCGTTCACTTTATACGAAATGCCCAACAGTGTCACTAGGCAAAGACCGTCACCACCTGTCGCGAGATTGCAATCAGACGGCCAGCACTGTCCCAAAGCTGCGCCTGTTCTGTGGCATAACCATGTGCAGCATAGTCTGTAAAGACTTTATATTTCAACCAATCATGCAGATTTGACTGCAATGGATGCACACAGGTCAATTGCCATGTAAGTGAGCTGGCTGGCGCCATAGTCTTAAACATTGGCAACACACCAGGTGGCCACATATCAAACGCAGCCATCAAATCCGCCGTTTGTAATGCTCGATTTTCATGCAATGCAGGATCAAAGCGAAACCAGCCACCAAAGTCTGGCTTCGGGCTTGCAGTACATGGATATTGCCCTTCTGCCCAAATCATTTGCATTTGTTTAAAGCATTCAGGTGCCAGCGGATGATGCTGTGCGATTTGAAGCTGTTCAACTGCAGGATACTCTGGCGCAGGCTCTTCATGATGAACGACTATGCTTGAATCACGTAGCACACCAAAACTCGCAAGCAAAATTGTTTGTACGGCGTCATCTTGCCATAGACGCACTTCAATGGTGGTCACCGACTTGCCTTGTCGCAAGATTTCTGCGCTTAACTTTACTTTGGCCAATTGCACTGGCCCCACAAAAGTAACACTGGCACTCAATAAGCCTTTACTTTCATCTGCAATGGTCGCAATGGCTTTATGCATCAGTATACTTGCAACCAATCCACCATAAATGGTCCGTCCCTGTAACCATCCTTCTGGTATATCAACCCATTCAGATTGATCAATTTGTGCGTACATTTGCGTTAACGACATGGGGCATCCTTTCTAAAGCACTTAGTCTGTATAGTTATGCAAGTTTGAACTGATGTGAATGATCATTGACCCATGCGTCATTGAGCACTTTGGCCAAGACTATGTCATTTCATTTGTTATCTCAGCCATTCAAACAGCAGAATCTAAAGTGCCTCATGCAATATTTTATAAATTGCTCGCGCCATCACATCCCCCAAACCAGGCACCAGTTTTAGATCATTTTCAGAAGCTTTTAACACGCCTTGAATGCCTCCAAAATGCGTGAGCAAGTCACGGCGACGTTTTGGTCCTAAGCCAGGAATTGCCTCAAGTACCGATGAACTCCGTTTTTTATCGCGTTTGGCGCGATGCTTGGTAATCGCAAAACGATGTGCCTCATCACGTACCTGCTGAATTAAATGTAGCGCTTTATGGTCTTCGGGCAATTGAATTTTGGTGCCATCGGTAAAATGCAGGGTTTCTAAGCCGGGCTTACGCCCCTCTCCTTTAGAGACACCCACCATAAAAGCATCGAGCTCAAGCTCCTGCATGACTTCCATCGCCATGTGTAATTGCCCTTTACCCCCATCAATCAACAGTAAATCGGGTAACATGGCTTTTTTATAGCGTCGGGTCAGTGCCTGACGCATGGCAGCATAATCATCGCCTTCAGTAATATCGTTTATAGAAAACTGACGATAATCGCGCTTACGTGCGCCACCTGAATCAAAGACCACACAGGAGGCCACGGTCTCCTCCCCCATGGTATGAGAAATATCAAAACATTCGATGCGATCGATCGGACGCCCTACCACCTGTTCTAACTGATGAAAACGCTCATTGAGCTCAAAATGATTCGCCAGCTTGCCTTTAATCGCATGCTGTACATTCATTTGCGCCAGTTCGAGCCATTCGGCACGGGTTTCACGCACACTGTGCTTAATCTGAATTTTTTGCTCAAAGTGCTGATGCAGCGCATCTTCCAGCTCTTTACGGTTGGCTGGCTCTACATTCACAATCAGCTCAGCAGGAATTTCATCCGCCACTTGGAAATAAAAGTTAGCCATAAAATCTGCCAGCATCTGTTCTAAATCATCGCCCAACATGTCGGGGAAATAGCTCTTACCACCCAGCATTTTACCGTTGCGCACATGCATGATCTGCACGCAAGTGACACCCGCGTGGTAGGCAATCGCCAATATATCCGCTTCGCCTTTGACTTTATAAATGGCCTGCTGCGACTGCACATCTCGTAGCAAGGCCATACGGTCACGGTAGAACACTGCCTTTTCAAACTCTAGCGCTTCAGCAGCTGTTTCCATTTTTTGAATCAGCTCCTGATTCAGTTCTTTGGTGTCACCTTGCAAGAAACGAATCGAGTTATTGACGTCTTCTTTATAATCTTCAGGGGAAATTAGGCCTACACATGGCGCAGAACAGCGTTTAATTTGGTATTGCAAACAAGGTCGCTTACGTTGTGAAAAATAGCTATTTTCACACTGGCGCACATTAAATAGTTTCTGCAATACCACCAGCGTATCGCGGGCATTGTAGGCACTCGGATAAGGGCCAAAAAACTTGCCTGTTTGATGTTTGCCTTTGCCACGACCTGAGGCAATACGCGGGTATGGCTTATCACTGGAAATAAAAATATACACATAGGATTTATCATCACGCAGCATAATGTTATACGGCGGACGATGCAGCTTTATCAGATTTTGCTCGAGTAATAACGCCTCGGTTTCCGAACGAACCACCAGCGTTTCAATATCATAAATCCGTGCGACCAAAGCCTGTGTTTTCGGGTGCTCAATAGTTTTAACAAAGTAGCTCGATACGCGGTTTTTTAAATTTTTAGCCTTACCGACATACAGCAACTCGCCATCTTTACCCAACATACGATACACGCCGGGCAAAGTGGTCATATTGGCTAAAATCGTTTCGATATTTTCACGCGCGTTTTCGTTCACAGGCATCCTGTTTAAAAATGGATTTGCACACTTAAAATATAGCTCAAATTCCAAATTTCAACTGAGCGGATCGACCCATTTTTTAATTATTCGAAGTTTCTTCGACTATATCTGGCTCAGTTATATCATCTGACTAAGCAGTGTTCATTTGACTTCCTTGTAGATAAAATCGCTAAGCCATCTCCAGTGACGGCATTCATTTTGAGCCATTCCCATTTAAAGCTTCATTCACTTTTTTATGTTTTGAAAACGAATCACTAAATGCATTAAATGCCGTTTCATTCATAAAATCACAAGCAAGCTGATCTGGCACTTGTATCAAACTTTCATTTTTAAAATGATAGAAACCCCAATATATATCTCCCTCTATTTCAAGTTTGATATTCGCCAATGCACTCTCACCCTCTTGGCGTTGAAACTCAATCCATGTGACATTATTCCACACACCGCTCCGAACGACGTCCTGTGTATCCTCCACATGGGGAGCAATCTGTTCAGGATAAAATTCAATATACTCTTAGCTGCTTGAAGCCGACTGTTTTTGCCAACATTCTGAACCTTGCGGAAAAACATTATTTGCCACAGAAGGCATCCCCAAAACCATAGCAATAACTTGGGCAACACTGTCCCATTGGATATAATGCAAAGGGTTGCTGGAATCCTCTCTAATCATCCTTCCAGATACATCTATTTTTTTATATTTCCAAGACATGATTAAAGGAGGGTTTCGCCTATCCGTGCTCAAGCTATAAGTTAATTCATCATTCTTAAAACTTGCGCTCGAGCCCACCCAATATTTATGTTGTTCTAAATATACCGATTTTTCTGATAAGAAATAATCCGGCGTAATGATTTGCCTTAATACTTCAGTCTTAAAAATCGGTAAATCACTGTAATTAATATATAAATTTTTATTTTCATCAAAACTATATGTTTTGCCATTCGTATAAATAGAGGTGAACATTATAAGATCATCTATATCATAAGCTCCCGTATAACCATCAATGGCATATAAGTTCTCAGGAATCACAGTCTCTTGATCTTGATCATTACCGCCGCATGAAGCCAACATGAGGGCAAAAATGGCAGACGTTATTGTTTTTTTCATGGCGCTATACCGTATCCTTTTATTTTTAATTATTAAACTTTGGCTAAATTTCACACACCAACACAATAAAAGCCAGTTATTTCTATGTTTTCAACAATCATCTGATTGCTAAAAACTATCAGTGCAAAAACTGAAATTTGCTATGCTCCCTTGCATGACTGACCGAAGGATTCTTCCGAATGAGCAATGCCAATCATGTATTCCATGCTGTGCACCCCACACTCTCTACACACAGCGCTTCAGAAAAAAACCGCTTGATTGGCAAACCACGTTTTCATTTTGAGCCTCAAGTGGTCATGCAAAAGTTGCGCGAACGCATTATTGGGCAGGATGCCGCATTAAATGAAATTGAAAAAATGTTGCATGTGGTTAAAGCGGATTTCTCCAGCCCAGACCGTCCTTTAGCAGTCACCTTAATGCTCGGCCCGACTGGTGTGGGTAAAACCGAAACCGTTCGTCTCATTGCCGAAGCTATTTACGGCCGCCCAGATGCCTTTTGCCGCATTGATATGAACACTTTAGCGCAAGAACACTACGCAGCTGCGTTAACTGGCGCGCCTCCGGGTTATGTCGGCTCTAAAGAAGGCCATAGCTTATTTGATGAAACGGCAATTGCGGGCAGCCATACCCGCCCAGGCATTATCCTGTTTGATGAATTGGAAAAAGCCTCAAATGAAGTGATCCGCGGGCTCATGAACGTACTGGATACAGGCCGTTTAACGCTAACAGCTGGAACAAAAACCATTGATTTTCGTAACTGCATGATCTTTATGACCAGTAATGTGGGTGCTCAAGCCGCACAGCAATATTTAGATAAGCTGAATTTTTTACCTAAAAAAATGCAGGACATTTGCCTCAAACGTGTGCCGACACAAACCATCATTGAAAAAGTCATGCAACGTAAGTTTGATCCAGAATTTTTAAACCGTATTGATCGTAGCTTGCACTATTTACCTGTACAAGATGATGCTTTACCCAAACTGGTCGATATTGAACTGGAAAAATTAAATCTACGCTTACAACATCAAAAACGTCGCGTGAACTTAACAGATGCAGCCAAAGCGCATTTTTATCAAGGGCATGACATTCGTTATGGTGCACGCCATTTAGGACGTAAAATGCGTACAGAGCTTGAGCCTATTTTGGCAGTGTATTTTTTAAATCACCCCGAGCACATGGACTTAACCCTAGATATGCACCAAGGCGTGCTGTGTATAGCAACACAGCAAAACACTTCAAGTAGCTCAGAAGAAACATCTATTCAAGCTTAGCCCCCAAACTGGCTTTAAATAAGGCGATTTTACGTGGCGAGATTAAAATAAATTTTTGCTTGCCCTCTTGAGCATAATCAATACGTAGGCGCTGAAAAGACAATGCAGGTGCAACTGTTGAAAAGTCAGTGTCTTTGACATGCTGTATGCTTTCTAAAGGGATATGCCATGTCAAAAACATGCATTTCACCACCAATTCTTTGGCTTGGAGCTGATAACGTGTACTCCACAAGGGCCACCACAACACCACAATCGTGAGCGCATAAACTGTAGCAAATAACCAATTCTGTTGCAGACTGCCTTTGGCCAACATATTGAGGAGTAACTGTAGCAACAAACCACTCATAGCAATAACAAAGCCCCATACCCACCAATCGACTTTTGAATGAAATGTCTGTGTCTGCATCGTTGAATTCCCCCTTCTTTATTGCATTCTATACAAAAGACAAAATGAAAAAATCAAAATGATGGGAAACTTAAGTGTAGCCCTGAACTTAAAACCCTATGCTGGCGATGTAATTCTCTTTGCCACACTGTCGACAGCATCACAAAAAATGAGCCAATTGACCTTTTTGACTCGACCGACACTGTTTATTCTCTTGAAAAATTAGACTAATTCCTCATATACATAAGCGTGATAAAACTAAAAATATGAGTCGAAACAAAAGTTTCTTCGCATCATGACCTGCTGAATTAAGCCTTAAACACACGGGATGCAAGTTTAAAGACTAAAAAATTTGATGACCCTTGCGTCACGGCTTGATACAACTTGTTATGTTCTTTTTGGATATAGTTATCGTAAGATTGGCGAAGCAGAAATGTGCGCAGGAATGGCGCTCACGCTTCACAACATCAACTTAGAAGTCCTCCAAAATAAAGGAGATCAGGCATGATCCACGCTGGCAATGCCATTACCGTCCAAATGCTTTCGGACGGAATCGCAGAATTCCGCTTTGACTTACAAGGTGAGTCGGTCAACAAATTTAACCGCGCAACGATTGAAGATTTCAAAGCTGCGATTGACGCTGTTAAAGCAAACGCAGACGTTAAAGGTTTAATCGTCACTTCAGGCAAATCAACATTTATTGTTGGTGCTGACATCACTGAGTTTGGTGCAAACTTCGCTCAAGGCGAACAAGCCATTGTGGACTGGGCACTGCCTGTTCACGATATTTTCAATGCATTTGAAGATTTAGACGTTCCTAAAGTTGCTGCTATTAATGGCATGGCTTTAGGTGGCGGTTTTGAAATGTGCCTCGTGTGTGACTACCGTGTCATGTCTGAAGCTGCACAAGTTGGCCTTCCAGAAATCAAACTTGGTATCTACCCTGGTTTTGGTGGTACTGTTCGTTTAAGCCGTGTAATCGGTATCGACAACGCGGTTGAATGGATGGCAATGGCTGCGCCTAAGAAACCTGCTGCTGCGCTTAAAGACGGTGCTGTAGATGCGGTTGTGGCTGCGGACAAACTACAAGACGCTGCAATTGATCTTGTGAAGCAAGCACTTGCTGGCCGTGTAGACTGGAAAGCAAAACGTCAAGAAAAACTTGATCCAGTTAAACTCAACATGCTTGAGCAAATGATGGCATTCAATACAGCAAAAGGTGCTGTACTTGCAAAAGCCAATCCTGCTCAATACCCTGCGCCAAAACTACTTTTAGACTCATTACAAGCAGGTGCAAGCCTTCCACGTAATGAAGCGCTAAAAATTGAAGCGCAAGGCTTTGCTAAAGCCGCTGTTACTCCACAAGCTGGCGCGTTGATTGGTTTATTCATCAACGACCAAGTTGTGAAGAAAACATCGAAAAAATATGAAAAAGGTGCGCACCCTGTAAACCAAGCAGCTGTACTTGGCGCTGGTATCATGGGTGGTGGTATTGCTTACCAAGCGGCAAGCAAAGGCACACCAATCATCATGAAAGACATTGGTAACCCACAACTTGCTTTAGGTATGAAAGAAGCGAATGGCTTGTTAACAAAACAAGTTGAACGCAAGAAAATGAAACCTGCGCAAATGGGTGAAACACTTGCTCGCATTCGTCCTACATTAAGCTATGACGAATTCAAAGAAGTGGACATCGTGATTGAAGCAGTAACGGAAAACCCGAAAGTTAAGGGTATCGTACTTGCTGAAACTGAGAAAAATGTTCGTGAAAACACGATCATTGCTTCTAACACATCTACGATTTCTATCACTCGCTTGGCTGAAAACCTACAACGTCCTGAAAACTTCGTAGGCATGCACTTCTTTAACCCAGTTCACATGATGCCATTGGTAGAAGTGATCCGCGGTGAGAAAACATCAAGCGAGGCAATCGCGACAACTGTGGTTCTTGCTCAAAAAATGGGTAAAACTCCAATCGTTGTAAACGACTGCCCGGGCTTCCTTGTAAACCGTGTATTGTTCCCTTACTTCGGCGCGTTCGACCTTCTGCTTAAAGATGGTGCTGACTTCCAGCAAATCGACAAAGTGATGGAAAAATTCGGCTGGCCAATGGGCCCTGCTTACTTGATGGACGTTGTTGGTATCGACACTGGCGTTCACGGTGCAGAAGTAATGGCTGAAGGTTTCCCTGACCGTATGAAGCCAGACTTCAAAGGTTCAATTCAAACCATGTACGAAGCAAAACGTTTGGGTCAAAAGAACGACGTTGGTTTCTACAAGTACGAACTTGACCGTAAAGGCAAAAAAGCCAAAGTGGTTGATCCAACTGCTTATGAGCTTGTTGCATCTGTTGCAACTGCTGAGAAACGCGAATTTGACGCTCAAGAAATTATTGACCGCATGATGCTGACTTTCTGCAACGAAACTGTTCGCTGCCTAGAAGACAACATCGTAGCAACTGCGTCTGAAGCTGACATGGCGATGATCATGGGTGTAGGTTTCCCTCCATTCCGTGGCGGCCCATGCCGTTACATCGACCAAACTGGTGTAGCTGAATACGTAGCGCTTTGCGACAAATACGCGCACTTAGGTAAAGCTTATGAAGCGCCACAAATGTTGCGTGACATGGCTGCTAACAACAAAAAATTCTACGGTTAAGGAGCAACGTGAATGGCTACTTTAAATCCGCGTGACGTTGTCATCGTTGATGGTGTACGTTCAGCAATGGGTAAAACCAAAAACGGTATGTTCCGTAATGTACGTGCAGACAGTTTATCTGCTGAACTTGTACGTGCTTTAGTTGCTCGTAACCAGTTTGATGTTAACGAAGTTGAAGACGTGATCTGGGGCTGTGTTAACCAGACGCTTGAGCAAGGTATGAACATTGGTCGTAACATTGCGTTATTGGCTGATTTACCACGCACTGTTGCAGGTCAAACGGTTAACCGTCTTTGTGGTTCTTCTATGCAAGCAATCCACACGGCTGCTGCTCAAATTATGACTGGCCAAGGTGATGTATTCATCATTGGTGGTGTTGAGCACATGGGCCACGTGGGCATGATGCACGGTATCGACATTAACCCTGAAGCATCTAAGCACTATGCAAAAGCATCTAACATGATGGGCTTAACGGCTGAAATGTTAGGTCGTATGAACGGCATTACACGTGAAGAACAAGATGCGTTTGGTGTTGAATCTCACCGTCGTGCTTGGGCTGCAACACAAGAAGGCCGTTTCAAAAATGAAATCGTGGGCGTTGAAGGTCACGATGCAAATGGCTTCAAACAGCTTTGCGACATCGATGAAGTGATTCGTCCTGATGCCAACCTTGAAGCGTTCCAAGCTTTACGTCCTGTATTTGACCCGAAAGGCGGTTCTGTAACTGCTGCAACATCTTCAGCATTGTCTGATGGTGCTTCTGCAATGTTATTGATGTCTGCTGAACGTGCTCAAGCTTTAGGTCTTAAGCCACGTGCTGTAATTCGCTCTATGGCGGTTGCAGGTTGTGATGCTGCAATCATGGGTTACGGTCCTGTTCCAGCAACGCAAAAAGCGCTTAAACGTGCTGGCTTAAGCATGGCGGACATTCAAACAATCGAGTTGAATGAAGCGTTTGCTGCTCAAGGTCTTTCTGTAATGAAAGGCTTGGGTGTATATGAAAAGCAAGACATCATTAACTTAAATGGTGGCGCGATTGCATTGGGTCACCCATTGGGTTGTTCTGGTGCGCGTATCACAACAACATTGTTGAACGTTATGGAACAGCAAGATACGCAAATCGGTCTTGCGACGATGTGTATCGGTCTTGGTCAAGGTATCGCGACTATTATCGAACGTGTTTAATGTTTAGTTAAATACTGAGATAAAAAGAAACCCCGCTTATTGCGGGGTTCCTTTTATGTCTGAATCCAATCAGGATAAACTGCTTGGATAAGGTCTATTATTTTTTTCTCTAACTCTTGATATAATTTTTGATAAAATTCTAAAGATTTATCTTCATATTCATCTGATCTAGCTTTCCAAGTAAATTTCACTAAATCGTTATTATCTAAATAATCTATTCTAAAATTTGGACTTTTTCCTAAATCTTTCGAAAATATATAGAATGGCAATATTAAATGCCTAACATTTAAATGTTCTAGACCAACCAATCTCTCTACTAAAATAGATTTTGTAAATAATGGCTCATACCCATTGAAAAAATTATAACTCAACCATTCTTCATTAAAATTAATTCGTTTTCTATCACTTTGAATAGCTCTTTTAATTTGATTAAGTATACTTATTTCACTTTCATTAATTCCTTCATATTTTTCTTTAGTGTACCTAACAACGTCAACTCCATTTATTTTTTCATTAAATATAAACCCGCCTTTATCAATCCAATCCTGATCAAAAATATTTTTAAACCAACCATTAAATGAATCAGGGTAAACTAAATCATACTCTGATAGCGTTGACACATCAAAACCAGAATTAATAAACCGATCTACATGGTAAAAGTTAAATTGCTTTAAATTTATTAATTCGCTAAAACTCTTAGCGTAAATTTGACATTTATCATTTTTATACTTGTAGTTTACCAAATCTTCAGCACAAAATAATTCTATATTTTTCCATTTATTTTTACTTTTATCTTCATTGAAATAAAATTCAAAAAGTTCAACTAAACCTTCATCCTTTAATATATTATCCAATTCATTTTTGTAGTTTTCCAAAATATGCCTACTTAGTTCATGCAAAAATTTATCATCAATAAATTTATTTTCAAAGCCTTTATTCCACTCATTTCTATTTGTCTGCAACGTATTTTTAGCTTCAAAACCAAAGAACATAAGATATATATCAAACATCTGCTGATAATAACTTATGGAACCAACATTTTGTCCTTTAAAACCGCCATGCAAATTTCCATTTAATTTATTTAAATTTGACCTATTTAATCCATTAATTTCAAAATACAGGTTGTACTTCTCTACCCATATAGCATTTTTAAGACTAATCTCATGTGGGGGAAGAATATCATTTATTTTTGTTTGCCAATTTTCATTAAATTCATAAGGGAAACATATTTTTTCTAAAACATCGCTCTTGATACCTTCAATTTGAGTAGCCACATTGAAGATATCAAACATTTCTTCTTTTAATGGATCATGATCAGCATACAAAAACTGATATAATTTTGATGAATTAAAGGAATAACTTCTTGCTCTTCTTTTCTTCTTGAATTTTAAAATTATAGTTGTGCCTATATCTTTTTTGACATCTTTTTGTTCCTCGATAAAACAATAACCTCTTTTCGAATTTAGAGGAGAATTTAGCTCAATTTTATATGTTTTATAATCCGATGAATTCGTACTAATGATAGTTATTTTTTGTTCATCTTCATTAAGATCTTTTAAAAGCAAGAAAGCACTATGTAAACCTATTCCAAACTGACCAGATGGTCTCATCCATTTTGGCATTCTGTTAATTATTTTTTGGCGCTCAATATTTCGGCTTGAACCAGCAACTTTTTGCATATAATTCAAGTCTTGCAAACTTACACCAGTACCTTTATCTTCAATTCTAAATTCCCACCAAGCATCATCACTTCCCTCTATTATTTCTATTCTTTCAAAAGACAAGTTGATCGCATAACCATTTAAGGCACTCTGTGTTTTATTATCAAAAGGATGTGACTTTTTAGGTAACTTTATTTTTCCTTTTTCATAATCACACCATACTTGTATTAACGTCGCATCAATTGCGTTTTGAATTAACTCCCTAAAAATGTTTATATCATTTTTGTATAACCCACTTCCTTCTAATATTTCTAAAGCATTACTTTCATCAATGGAAAATTTCATTGGCTTATTACTTAATAAAACCTTATTGCCTTGCATTTTTACATCTAGTTGTTCAATAGTAGGAAGTGAGCCAAATTTTAGACTTGGTACAATCAAATTCCATTGTGACATTTGATTTTGAAATTCTTCACGAATCCAACCAAACCAATTTTGTGTTTCAACATAAGACATTTCATCGGGACATTCTGCTACAAGTTTTACTGTTCTTTTATCAAGTTGAAACTCACGTAATGATAAATGCTTATCATGATGATGTTTGCTTACAGAAGGTATATTGCTGACGTGCTTTGCCATGACAGGACAAAAACGATTGTCATCTAAATCAAATAAATCCCCCAAACGCAGTAAACATCCTATAAATCTTGGATGGCAATCTTCCGTACCCAATCCAGTTTGTTTATAAGGGATTGTTTCCATCAAAGTATCAAAATTCATACCATGAGAAACACAAATTTGTCCTAAATAACGATAAATTCGGTTAGGTAAAAGTTCGGTTCTTGGTGAAGTTATTCCTAAGTCTTTAAATGGATCTTCAACAATCTTGCCAACCCGCTTGTCATGTCCACGTCTAAACCACTCAGCAACTAATTGACGGTATTGTTCAATTCCATCAAAAGGATGATCTACAGTACCAATTGCTGATAACCAATTTTTTTCTACATAGGCTTGGCAGAATTTTTGAAGATCATGTCCTTTTTCATTTGCGATTGTTTGGATCATGAAATTGAAGTCTGGATTTGAATGTACTTCCTTAGCATTTTTAGCATCGACTAACATTCCAACATCATGCCAATAAGAAGCTTCTAAAATTAGCCACGTATCTGTGGCTGTTAGTAATTCAATATCATCACCCAATAGCCGTTCGATATTGACCAAAATTTGCTGTGAATGTGATGCATTATGATTACTAAAATGTGGGTAAAAACCACCAATATTTTCTAAAGCTTTTCCTACTAACTTTTGGTCAAACTCCCACTGTGCAAATAGAATTGCTACGTTTCCATCTTCTTCACACTTCTTTTTTAAATGGGCTATTAATTTAGTACTCATAATGAATTCATTTATTTAGTTGTTAGCCCATCCTAAACAATATTTACTTATTTTTTAAGTGGTTGTAGCCAAAAGAATTACAATAACTTTAATAATTTTTGACTTATATCCTTTACACCAATAATGTCGCAAAATGCTGTTTAATCCGCTTCCCCCTATTCACCCACCCAATGCAATTCACCGTTCAACATTAAAAAATTTATATTTATTCCACTTTAATTCGTGTACAAAAAACCCGCTTAACGCGGGCCTTTTATTTATTCAATCCACCACAAAACTAATCTTTAAATTGACCCGATACTCACTAATTTTATTGTCCTTCACCACAACTTTTTGCTCATTAATCCATGCACCTTGAATATTTTTTACCGTTTCAGAGACCTTGGTAATTCCCGATTGAATCGCATCCTCAAAACTTTTGGTGCTACTCGAGTTCACTTCTATAACTTTTGCAATACTCATGTCATCCATACTCGTTTTATTATTGGAGTACTCATCCTAAGCGCTGATTTTAAGGAGCGAAATACCGCTTAATCATTCTGCATCAGAATGCCACGGATCATGCACATTTTTTAATGTTTAGTTTCTATACAAATTTCAAAATTAAGCGTTGCCCATATTCAACACGCTATGACCAATCATTTTTCTACTCTATAACATTCAACATCAGCCAAAACAATTTTATAATTCACGCCAAAATACCTCACTATAAATATACAGTCTTTCAAATGTTATTCGTTTGTAATTTTAGTATCTTTTTCATACACTTATAAAAACTTATACCCCAAGTCATTTCAACAAAGCGTAAGATTCCACAGCCTTTGCTCCTTTAAGGCTTTTTTTGTTGGGAAATGATCATGAACTTTATTAAAACTACGCTTATTACAGCAATTATCGCAACATCTGCATCAGCTATGGCTGCTGAACAAGGCTTTCTTGCTACAGCTAAAGCAGATGCAATCAAAACTGCGACTGCTGTAAAAACCAATACTGTTGCAGCCAAAGATGCAACCGTAGCTAAAGCTGTAGCGACTAAAGAAGCGACTGTTAATAATGCCGTTGTAAAAAAAGAAGCTGCCGTAGCTAAAGCAACAGCAACAAAAGAAACTGCAGTAGCGCAAAAAGAAGCTGCGGTAGCTCAAGCAGTTGCAAACAAAGATGCAAAAGTGAATGCTGCTGTTGCAACTAAAGAAGCAACTGTTGCTAAAGCAACAGAAATCAAAAATGCTGCAGAAAAACCAGCAGAAACAGTAAAAGCTGAAGCGAAAAAAGAATGTGCAAAAAAATGCGCAGAGAAAAAAGCACAAGCTGCAAAAGCACAAACTGAAGAGAAAAAAGGTTTCTTCTCTTGGTTTAAAAAATAAGTCATTGTTGCTTATTGCTTAGTTAGAGCAAAAAAGGATGCCTCTCATAGCATCCTTTTTTTTGAGTTCAATCATTGAAAAATGACTGACCCTATTCATCGTAATATTTGAATGACAGTACACCAAGATCCCGTCGCTTATAAACTATTTTCCAGTTCTACACGATTGGCATGGCTCACTTGTTTCATTTGCTGATTCAAGGCCAACATCTCTTTATACAGTGCATTAAATTGCTTTAACGGCGCATCTTCATAAAACATAAACAGTTTATTTTTCTTTTCCCAACGGTTATTTTTAAGCACTGCAAAAATTTGATCGGCTTTGGCTAAACTTTGCTGTTCCAGTGAAAACAATGCAGATGCATCATCATTTTTTTGGCTTTCTCTTAAGCTTTGCACCAGTTGATGGCTATGAAGACTGCTGACGGCCAATTGTTTGGCTTGCTCTAAGCGATGTTGCTCCATCTCCTTAGTTTGCTCAGCATAAGCATCAACCACCGCATGTACATCTTTCAGCATTTTTTCTGTTTCTACATATTGCTGTTTTTTATCTCGGCTCAGGCGGTCAATATCTAAAAAATGATCCCAATTTAAGGCTTTTAACTCGCGTATATAACGATTTCGCGCCTCTGCTGTTTCAATCATTTGATTCAGCACAAAACTCGCCATAATTTGATAATCACCCGAAAGACGTGCATCAGAAGTATCAACTTGAATAGGCGTATCCACCTGTCGGGCTGCCGTTAAAATCTGTTCGGTTTTATCTAAGAGCACTGCTTGGTAGGCTTGCAAATTTTGCTCATCTTGTTTTTGCGCATAATATTGATAAAACAATCCACCAAAAATCAGCACTGTAGCAAAGCTTAAAATAAGCGAAATACGTGACATAAAAAGCTCCGAATACACTGAACTCAGCCACTTTGAATTTAAAATAAATTCTTTAATTTAATGTGTATAAGTCAGATGGTTCTATCTTATTTTGCTTTTGAATTTAAAATATGTACGCTTTGTTTTGCTTCGGTTTAATTTTAAATTCAAAGTTTTATCAACAAGCTTATTTTTAAATTCATTTAAAAAAAACAGCCTCAATATCGTTTTGAATTCAAAACTGATGAACACTTAATAGTGCAGATGTTGCATAGCTATCGTACTCATCTTAAGCGTGAGCTCACTGAATTCATTTTAAAATTTCACCCAATAGTTTCGCCCAATCTAGTCATCAATCCATTTGCATTTAAAGTAAAGTGATGTGCGACCTTATGCACACCACTTGTGGCTGATGATTGATGCCTACAATTTTTTGACAAGCAAGCTTAAGGTAATGTCCGCTCTAATATGCCTAAATTGAGTTGCTCACGACCCATTTGTACACTGGTGGCATTACGATCAATACCAAAAGGCTGAAGCATTATATAAAGGCCATTGCGTGGGTCTGATGATTGCAAGCCTTCTGCAATATTTAAAAGATGTTGCTGCATCACAAGGGATACACCCGAAAAATTGGGTGCAGGCTCTGGTGCCTTCACATCAAAGTTTTGAATCACTGTTGGGTCCGCCGCATAGTTTTGCATATTACGCTCCAACTTCATTACCTCTTGTTGCAGTGCTTTACGTTTTGCAGGTTCTTCTTGCGCAGGCTCAACCACGGTTTCATTACGTAACTCACGGTCAGCCATGACTGTTAATACTGGCAAACGTACAGTTTCACTGGCTTCATCTTTCGCTTGTGGTGCTGCAAAAGCATGTGCCGTACATAAACTCAGTACCGCACCTGTCATTAAAATATAGTGTTTTGGAAGATTCATAAGGCAATTCTCAAATTTTAAATTCAAAGATTTAATTTCTTCAAACTATTTTAAAATTGTACAATAAATCATCTTATTTTCTGTGGAACTCAGATAAACGGTTGCTGTTACAGCAATGCAACCCACTTATGCAAAGCGTGGAAATTTTGAATTCAATACTTCATTTTGGCTGTTGTGTTGCCTCTATACGAATCCCAAAACAGCGACATTAGACTATTTCAGCCTTTAATTGATTCCCCGATAAATTAAACAGCTCATCAAAATCACATCACTTTATTTTCCAATCCTCAGCAGTACCGGAAACGTAACCTCATAGTGCTGTGCAGGTGTTTGCTGAAAAAAATTGGCCATCTCTAGCAAGGGATTTAGCCCAGTTGACTGTACATAATGCTTTAGGCCCGACCAAGTTTGGAAATAGTCCAACAATTATTGCCCTGTCCAACTGTAATTGAGTTGCAGTGTAGGTACAGACTGTTCTGCAAAAGGAAATGGAATACTTTGATAGCATTCATCTATATAACGCCGTTCTGCATCCCAATAGCCATGAAGGGTAGTTTTATAGAGTTGCTGAATCAGATGGTTGAGCCGCTCATTTGATGCCTCTATCAACGCATAGCCTATGACCGCTAAACAGCCATGCGGTTTGAGTACGCGTTTTACTTCTGCATAAAAAGTATCAAAATCAAACCAGTGAATCGCCTGTGCAACCGTGACTAAATCCACGCTTTGCTCAGCGAGGCCAGATGCTTCGGCACTGGCTTGCAAATAGCGCACATTGGCCAATTGCGGTGCCTGTGCCAGTTGTGCTGCACTCAAATCAGTAGCTAACACCTGCTGAAAATACGGCGCTAAGTAACGACTAAACTGCCCCGAACCCGCACCACAATCCCATGCCAAAGCATGCTCAGGCACATACTGCATAATATGCTCAATAATTTCAGCAGAATAGCTAGGACGTGCCTGCCGATACAGCTGACTATTCTCGGAAAATAAATCCTTCATCTTTTATCTCTCAACTTATCCCTCGATGATGCATAGCTTAAATTTAGCCCGATGGTGCCCTAACCTGTGACTGATCATGCACAATCTTTAGACAGCCTAAAGTATGGTGACATATTCCAGAATAGCGAAAAGCCTAACAACGTAAATTTTAAAATATACATCAAACACGAATGTCTTCGTCGCGTATCAACAACATGAAATATCGTCTTTGAAGGTCGGATGGCAGAAGAAATCAAAATGATAGACAAAAAAAAAGCCCCAAACAATGTTTGAGGCTTTTTTGAATATGGTGGCGAGACCCAGGATCGAACTGGGGACACACGGATTTTCAATCCGTTGCTCTACCTACTGAGCTATCACGCCGATGCGGTGTATTAAGCCGTATCTGATCATATTAGTCAATCAAAATTATGATTATTTTTTCTGAGTGAATAAATTTTAGGCAAAAAAAATCCTTGATGGGATCAAGGATTGAAACTTTAAATAAGTTTTGAATATGGTGGCGAGACCCAGGATCGAACTGGGGACACACGGATTTTCAATCCGTTGCTCTACCTACTGAGCTATCACGCCGATGTCGCGTATTAAACAATTTAAGCAGCATGCCGTCAAGCACCGTCATGGCTTTTTTGTGTGTTTGTTTACTTTTACAGCAATATTTTATATCGATTGATTATTTTTTGTTTAAAACTCAGTTTTTTAGCCCTCTTTCTTTGCAATGGAGCATAAGCACTTAGCACTCTGCAAAAGTGCTTATGCTCCATTGGTCTTATTTTTAAAGAGAGCTCAACATCTATAGGGCATAAAAAAGCAGTCCGAAGACTGCTTAAGATGTGACTATGCTTGATTCAAGCCTTTACAGCTTGTCTAAATGCGCCAAGCAACGATGAATTGCACCACAACCAGGTTCAAATACTTTGACACCTTTTTCTTCTTCCATACGGCATGCTTCACTCACCAGCCTTTCTGCCACACCGCGACCCCGGTTGGCTGGATGAACTACAATATTTTCAAGGGTTTTACTTTCCCCTTGTCCCGTACACCAAATTGCACCAATCAGTTTGGTGTTGAATTCCGCCGTATAGATTAAGGTATACTGGGTTAAACTCTGCTCTAATTGCTCAATGGCATCCGCGCCGTCACTAAATTCTGGGCTGGTGTCATACAGTCGCTCAAGCTGGCTGCGTACTTCATCATTTTCCAAAGAAGTATAGGCATGTACGGTAATAGGCATTGATAAACCCTCCTGAGCAATCTAATATCGTTGACTTCGTCATTAAGGCGAAAATTTTACATCATTTTTGACGTTTTTGAGGAACGTGTCTATGACAGATCGTATCAGCGAAGTGGTAAGAAACACTAACGAAACTAAAATCCGAGTTCGTTTGAACCTCGATGGTACAGGTCAAGGCACACTCAACACAGGTATTCCATTTTTAGATCATATGATCGATCAAATCAAGCGACATGGCTTATTTGACATTGATATTCATTGTGATGGCGACCTTGAAATTGATGACCATCATACTGTAGAAGATTGCGGTATTACTTTAGGTCAAGCTTTCGCACAAGCTTTGGGTGATAAAAAAGGCCTTAAACGCTATGGTCATTTTTATGCACCACTTGATGAATCACTCAGCCGTGCAGTAGTGGATTTGTCTGGCCGTCCAGGTTTATTTATGGATATTCCATTTACACGTGCCATGATTGGTCGCTTTGATGTGGATTTATTCTCTGAATTTTTCCAAGGTTTTGTGAACCATTCACTAATGACTGTTCACCTTGACAATCTGAAAGGCAAAAACAGCCATCACCAAATTGAAAGTACATTTAAAGCATTTGCACGTGCACTTCGTATGGCATGTGAAATTGATCCACGTGCTGCCAATACTGTTGCTTCAACCAAAGGTACTTTGTAATGACCCGTATTGCCCTTCTTGACTATGGCATGGGAAATCTTCACTCTGCAGCCAAAGCACTAGAGCATGTAGGCGCAACAGTTGATGTGACCAATGACCCTAAGCTGATTGCTCAGGCAGATAAAATTGTATTCCCTGGTGTCGGTGCCATGCGCGATTGCATGCAAGGCATGCACGAAGCTGGCATTGATGAAGTGGTACGCAATGCCGTCTTCAACAAGCCTGTATTGGCGATTTGTGTGGGTATGCAAGCCTTAATGCAGCACTCTGAAGAAAATGGCGGTGCTGATGCACTGGGTATTTTTGAAGGTGTAGTGAAACGTTTTCCAGATGTAGACGGTTTAAAAGTACCGCACATGGGTTGGAACCAAGTTCATCAAGCAGATCCAAGCCATCCAATGTGGAATAACATTGAACAAGATGCGCGTTTCTACTTCGTACATAGCTTCTATGTTGAACCTAAAGATACGGCGCTCGTAGCTGCAACTTGTGATTATGGCCTAGAATTCTGTACAGCAATCCATCAAGAAAACTTGTTTGCGACGCAGTTCCATCCAGAAAAGAGCCATACTGCTGGTTTACAATTATTAAAGAACTTTGTGGAATGGAATATCTAAATCCATTTACCAATAAAAAAAGCCAACAAAACGTTGGCTTTTTTTATATTTTTTGTTCTTTGTTTTAAGACAATATTATTTTAAACATATAAATTCAAATATTTATAATTAAAAAATCCACATAAGCGATAAATAAAAAATCAAATATTCACTTAATATATTAATTAATTATTCATTTTAAATTACACAGTAAATAGCCAACACTTATCAAGTAGATACGATTAAGACTCTGTTTTTTATCAAAAATAATTACATTTTCTCACAATTCTTTTTTGTCACAATATTTGGTTGTTTTTTAACACAAAAACCATAAACAGTGACATATATCACTATTATCTACATTTTTTATATTTTGTTCACACTATGTTTGTCTGTTAAACATAAATAGTAAGACCTCTTCACATACTTTCAAATACAAGAAATGCAAAACGGAGAATTCCAAAATGTTTAAATTATTTTCGGGCAAAATCAGTGGCGTTTTAACACTGGGATTACAGGGTCTCACCAAAGCTGTGGGCTATATTTTAGATGCTGTGGTACATACAGCCGACGCGCTCATTGATACAGTGGGCGTAGTTCTCTCTCCACTCACGAGCGCTTTAAGCCATGTACCAATATTAGGTACAACGGTCAATAAAGTCTTAGACACAACCACCAACATTTTAGATTCAGTTACCCATGAATTACACCAAACTGCACATACGCTAAAAACAGGTAACCTTGAAGGCGGTGTCATTGACCTGCTTGATGGTGTGACCAGTATTGCAGGCAATGCAGTTACAGATGTTGCAGGCTTAGCTGACCATGTGGTTGGCTTAACCGATCCACTCACAGAAGTACTTGGTCAAGTGCCAGTATTAGGAGGTGCTGTTTCTGCTGTTGGTGGTACGGTAGATAACCTCTTGGGCTTTGTGGCTGAAACAGGCCAATATGTGGCAGATATCAACCCAACCGACCTTCTGAATGATCTTGCATCTAATCCAACAGGAACATTGGGTGGTGTTGTACAAGACCTTGCTGGCTCTGGTGCAAATTTAGTTGCCGATCTAAATCCACTGGTAGATCTTGCTTCACAAATTCCAGTATTGGGTGATGTGGTCGGTGCAGTCAGCGAAACAGGTACTAACTTAACAGGCTTATTAGGTGAAACTGGGCAATATATTGGCGGCATAGATGCTGGCCAATTTATTGGCAGTTTACTGACCAATCCAATTGCCACTACTGGTGAATTGGTTCAACAGGTTTCAGGTACAGTCGATAGTCTGCTTGATGACATTGCACCAATCACCGATTTAACCAATCCAATTCCAGTGGTGAATTTGGCTGTAGATGCTGTAGGTGCTGTTGCAGGAGGCGTAACCGCTGGCCTATATGATGCTGGTACGATTTTAACAACTGCTCCATCTTTACTGGATCAATTCCAATTGCCTTCTTTTGTCTAAATCTCTCCCCCACGACTTTAAGTCTCTGACTTAAAATCACAAAAAAAACCTGCTCTATCGGCAGGTTTTTTGGTATTTCATCTCCATGATGAACGGATTCAATCCAACTCCTAATGACTGCACTTTGCCTAATCTTTGAAAAAATATTAAGCTCAAATACTTGCTTACTTGCGTGTCCACACCATGGATCAATCAAAATACCCGCCCCTACCCAATAAAGAAGAAATTCAAGGTTTTCCACTGTTTCAAAACTTAGCAACCGAACACATTGTTGTGATTCAAAATAAAGAACAATGTCAGGCCATTGAGACTGAACTCACACAGGCCGCGCTATTGGGCTTTGACTCAGAATCGAAACCCACCTTTCAAAAAGGTGAAGTGGCAACTGGCCCACATTTGATTCAATTGGCCACGCAGGAACGCGCATATTTGTTTCAGGTAAATGCCGAAATTTTAGCGTTTTTAAACCCTATCTTTGCCAACAGAGATCAAATCAAAGTCGGTTTTGGTCTAAAAAATGACGCTCATTTATTTCGTAAAAAAGGGATAGAACTCAATAGCGTGATTGAGTTATCAAAGTGTTTTAAGGCCTTTGGTTTAGAAAATCCTGTCGGACTTAAAAATGCCATGGCGCTCCTGTTCCGCGTAAATTTCCCTAAAAGTAAAAGCATCAGTACGTCCAACTGGTCAAGAAAGCAATTACTTCCCCAGCAAATCGCTTATGCTGCTGCTGATGCCTACGCGCCTGTTCTGGTTTTTGAGGAGCTCCTGCGTTTAGGTCTATTACCCAAGGAAATCCCCAATACCTCGCTCAAACTGCGTATACGACCGAATAAAATAAATCCAGCATCAGACGCTTAGCGTTTTGCCAATACTTTGTTAAGATGGCGCACATTGTATTCAATTTAAGATTGGGCGAGGAGCGAAAGCATGCTGATCATCCCTGCAATTGACCTGAAAGATGGCAAATGTGTCCGTTTAAAACAAGGTCGTATGGAAGACGATACCGTATTTTCTGATGATCCAGTGGCAACTGCACAGCATTGGGTAAATGAAGGCGCGCGTCGCTTGCATTTGGTTGACTTAAATGGTGCTTTCGCAGGTACTCCAATTCATAAGCCTGTGGTTGAAGCGATTGCAAAAGCTCAACCGAATTTACCTATTCAAATTGGTGGCGGTATTCGCTCACTCGAAACCATTGAGCACTACCTAGATGCAGGCGTATCGTATGTGATCATTGGGACTAAAGCTGTTCAAAACCCTGAACTTGTTGAAGAAGCATGTCAAAAATTTGCAGGCCACATCATTGTGGGTATTGATGCAATGAATGGCATGGTGGCAACAGATGGTTGGGCAAATGTGACTGACGTTAAGGCGACTGAACTTGCGAAACGCTTTGCGGATGCTGGTGTATCTAGCATTGTGTATACCGACATTGCACGTGATGGCATGATGCAAGGTGTAAACATCGAGCAAACCGTTAATCTCGCAAGCTATTCTGGTTTACCGGTGATTGCATCTGGTGGTGTTACCAATATTGATGATGTACACGGCTTAAAAGGCCAACCGGGCATTTTAGGTGCGATTACTGGTCGTGCAATTTATGAAGGCACTCTCAACCTTCGTGAAGCTCAAGCAGTTTTAGATGCTTAATTAAGTCTCTGATTTTGTTTTAAAAGAGGTCTACGGACCTCTTTTTGTTTTTTCCGATTCCAGCCAATGAAGTGTCATGCTCTCAGTCCCCTCGGCTTTTGCCAACAAACTTCCTCAAATTTCCCTAATCCTCATTACCATCATTTGGGGCGGGAGTTTTCTCACCGTACAATATGGTCTTAATTTTAGTAGCCCACTCATTTTTGTCGGTCTACGCTTTGCAGCGGCAACACTTGCTGTCAGCATCTTGTCATGGAAATACCTCAAAGGCTTAAATCGCCATGAAGTATTTGCGGGCTTTTGTATTGGCGCGGTGATTGCAATTGGCTATGGCACACAAACCATTGGCTTACAAAGTATTAGTAGCAGTGAATCTGCTTTTTTGACTGCACTGTATGTACCACTGGTGCCTATTTTGATGTGGCTTTGCTTTAAGCACCGTCCACACCTTATGACATGGTTAGGCGTACTCTGCGCATTTGTTGGCTTGGTGTTTTTAACAGGTAATGGCTTTGGTGCGATTCGACTCAATGCCGGGCAAATCATCACGCTTTTAGGCTCCATTGCTATCGCATTTGAAATTATTCTGATCAGCTATTTTGCCAACACTGTGAATTTACGACGCGTCACGGTATTACAACTGGCTTTTGCCTCTTTATTGTGTTTTATGATTGCGCCTCTGAATGGTGAAACCAGCCTTCCTCAGTTTGAGTGGCCCCTGCTCGCTGTGCTGTGTGGACTCGGTTTAGCCAGCGCCGTTATTCAATTGGTGATGAACTGGGCACAGCGTATGGTTGAGCCATCTCAAGCCGCCATTATTTATGCAGGCGAACCTGTATGGGCTGCACTGATTGGCCGTATTGCAGGCGAGCGCTTAGCACCCTTGGCTTTAATCGGTGGCATGCTGGTGGTCATTGGCGTCATTGTGAGTGAATGGCGCCCGAAGTTTTTAAAGAAAAATAAAGACAAAATTACTGAAGAGATGTCTTAATCCTCAAAAACCGCCCTCAATAATGAGGGTGCTTTTAAGCGATATCCTTCATAAAAAAGACTTAAATTTAGAAGGACACCATCTTGCCCGGATTGACCATTGCCCCCAGCCCATAAGCGGTTTTCGCCATTGGAATCACCATCGGTGCAAGTGCGCGACCAAACAAAATGTCCTGATGCTGAATACTGGTGAGCATTTTAAAGTCATCGGCATTGCCACAAAAATCATCGGCAATGGCTTTGCCTATACGCACGGTTTGCGCCACACCATGACCGCTCCAGCCTTGCACGGCATAAATCGGATATTTCCCATCGGACTTACGGCTATCGGCTGCGCCATTCATAGTTAAATCTGTGGTGCCACTCCAAACAAAATCCAGCTCAACCTGTGTCAATTGCGGGAACACATGCTTGATTCGGCCCAATAAATAATCATGGGTTTTTTCAGGCGTCCAGCAAGAACCCGTCCCTTCACCGCCAAACAGCAAACGGTTTTTAGATACCCCGCGATAATAATCAATTTGGAACTGTGTATCGTACACAGGCGCATCACTCGGCAGGATTTCACTCAAGTCCAGCTCTAAAGGCGCGGTAGTACAGACGTAGGTATAAAATGGAATGGTGGTTTGATTATGGCTTTGCAGCAGCTTAAATGAAGCATGATGCACCCCAATTACGGCGCTCTTACGTGCTTTAATCACACCGCCAGTGGTCGTCACATAAATCCCATCTTCACGCTCATCCACCGATAACACTTCGGTTTGCTCATAAATTTTGCCACCTTGTTGACTAAAACCATAAGCAAGGCCACGGTTTAAAGCCAGAGGATGAATATGCCCGCCGAGGGTATCAAGTAAACCGCCATAATAATTTTCCGATTTCACATGCTCAAACAGCTCATGCTTGCCCATAATCTGAGTATGGTCTTCACCCAAATATTTACGCGCATCTGCACCTTCAGTTAAACCCACCAAATGCCCTGGGTGTACAGCTGCGGTAATGTGCTGACGTTTGCGCTGTAGCTCTAAATCATAGTTCTGCGCAATTTGGTCAATTAAAGACATCGCCTCCGTCGAAGTGAAGTGCCATAAGCGTTTAGCCTCTTCATAACTAAAGTGCTCAATCATTTCCCCTGCTTCCCAACGCGCCAGCCCAGGGGTTAATTGCCCGCCGTTACGCCCCGATGCAGCACTACCAATACGGTTTTTTTCGACCAATACTGTATCTACACCTTGCTCTGCCAAATGCAGTGCCGTGGACGCACCCAATAAGCCACCACCAATCACCACCACATCACACTCAATATCTGCATTAAGTGCATCAAAAGCCTGCCATGCGTCTAATGAGCTTTCATAATAATTGGCTGGAAAATCAAAACTGCCGCGTGCAGGATTGAGCCAATTCCACTCCTTACCGCTTTGTACATTGACACTGTTTTTATATTCAACATCGTCTACAAATTTTGGCTTTGTATTCATTTTATTTACATTCCTATTTATCAATTCTGTTTAATCGCTATAGAGGCTTCGGCCACTTAATACGCACTACCAATCACAATATTTTGTTTTCTTAACTTTTTATAAGCGAACAATACAACGCCTACTGCCAACCAAATGCCACCGCAAACCAAGGCGTTGTGTTCTAAATTCACCCAAAGGCACATCAGCGTAGCCACTGAAAGCAGCGGTAAAATCAGGTTGAGAAAGATATTTTTAAGACCATGACGTTGACCATCTCGTACATAAAATTTCATAAACACGGAGAAGTTCACGGCTGTAAAGGCAATAAGGGCACCAAAGCTAATCATGCTGACCACAGTGGCTAAATCTAAACGAATGGCTGCCAAGGAAATCAAACCAATCAACAAGACTGCATATAGTGGCGTGCCCAACTTGCTATGGACTTGACCAAATGTGCCTTTATGAAAAATGCCGTCTCGTCCCATAATATGAATCAGGCGTGATGCACTGGCATGCGTGGCAAGCCCTGAGGCAAATGTATTCATAATTTGGGCGCATAAAAATACCGATTGGAATAGCGCCCCGCCCACGTACAGGACGATCTCAGGCAGCGCTTCATCTGGGTTGTTAAAACGGACATTGGTTGGAAAATACAATTGCACAAACCAGGATGCCGTAATAAAAATCACACCGCCCGTAAGCGTGGTGAGGATAACCGCACGCGGAATAGTACGTTTCGGATCTTTGGTTTCATGTGACATGGTGGTCACCGCATCAAAACCTAAAAAGCTAAAGCACAGGATTGAAGCCCCTGCGATGAGTGGCAAAATTGATGTATCACCATTAAATAGCGGTGCGAACGTCAAGACATGCGCATAACCTTGCTCACTCCCTACCCCTTGAATGACCAAATAAATAAAGAAGCCCATAAGCAATACAGGTGCACAGACAAAGATCATGCTTAAGTTGGCCAATAGATTGATACGAAAGCAGTTGATTAAAGTGACCAAGCTGGTAAATAAAATCACCCACGCCCAATACGGTACGCTTGGAATGACCGCTTCTAAATAAATACCTGCCAACAGCGCATTAACCAAAGGCAACATGATGTAATCCAGCAAAGAACACCAACCAACAAAAAAGCCAGTTTGAGGCCCACAGGATTCTGCCGTGTAGGTATAAGCAGAACCCGATTTATCCGAATGTTTACTAAAGCGCGCATAACTAAATGCAGTAAGGAGCATGGCAAATAAAGCCAAAATATAAGCCAGTGGTACACGACCATCGGTAATACCAGACACAATGCCAAAAGTGTCAAATACAACCATTGGCGTCATATATGCGACACCAATGATCACCACTTGCCATAAAGACATTTTTTTGAAAGAAACTTGCGCTTTTTCCATAATGTCACCTGATTATTCGTTTTATTAAAGTTAATTATTTTTTTGCAACAACTATGCCATATAATATAATTATAAATATTTAAAAAATGAGCCAGTAAATGCCAAAGTATTCCATTGAAACGCGAAATCTCGCCATTCAGATGTACAAAAAAACCGACTATAAAGTGGCGGTTTGCAAAGAATTCAACATCTCTCGAGTGACCCTAGATGCATGGATAAAACTGGAAGAAGAAACAGGCGAACTGCGCCCAAAAATAGGAAAAAAACGTGGGGCACCAAGCCATATTAAGGACTGGAATGAATTTCAAGTATTTGTAAAAGAAGTAAAATTTCAAAACATCAGTGATTTAATACCGCTTTTTGAGCAACGCTTTGGCTATTCAGTTTCTTATGCAGTTTTGGTGCGGGCGATTCATCTTTTGGGCATGCGCAGACGCCGTGGACGCTACTATGCCTAAGTCATTTTTGAACTGAAAATTTAAACTATTTTTAAGGTTTAAATTAATCCAATTAAATGTACATAAATGTAAAGTTAAATTTATTAAAATGTAAATTATTTATATTAAAAAAGTAAATAATATTAATAAAAAATGTAAGTTTAATTTATTAAAAATGTAATTTAATTTTATTAAAAATGTATAGTATAAAATATTAAAAGGTACATTCAATTCGGTAAGCTTCACCATAATGAAGCAGGCACGGGCTTCAAAGTAGCGCAGATTGAAATGATAAGTACAAAAAAGACAGCCTGAGCTGCCTTTTTAGAGGCCTCACGATATCAATGAGACCTTGTATACACGCTGTGATTGTTCACCCGACTTATTGATACATCGGCTTATTGTCATTCACTGTAATAATGCCACGCACAGCACGATAAACAATCCACACCCAAGATGCCCCAACCACAAATATACAAAATGCTGAAGCGCCTAAAGCGGTTCCAGCAAATAAGTCGGGATTATTTCCTGTGAAAAATAGGAACAAGAAAGGTACAAAAGCAATCACGTTCCAAATGAGGTACCACCAAAAAGTACGGATTTGCCAAGTAAAGTGACTTTCAAAAATCGAGCCTTGCACACTGTCACGCTTGATATAATTAATCACCAATGCCACCAATGCCAATATACCCGCCGTAAAAATTGCGACGATATACAACACATATAAGGCAATGGTTAAAGTACGGTTCGAATCTTGATCTACTGAATATTCCATACACGCCCTCTTCTGTCTTTATACTTCGTTTTAAAATGGATTAAATGGTGAAATCAGCCATAAAATCAAAAGAATGTTAAAAGCTATAGTACAAAAATAAATACGGCGAAAGGGTTGTTTTTGTGTTTTATGTCTCAGTTTTTGCTGTGCCAACCACGCAGCAGGCCACCCTCCTAAAAAAGCCAATAGATGTAAACTTTGTTCAGGCACACGTCGGTTGCCCAAACGCGCTGCTTCTTTGTCCTGCGCATAAAACCAATACGTTGCTACATTTACCAAACTTAAAGCCAAGAGCGCTATATCACTAAGTAATCCTGCAATACTTAAGGCTGCAATGGCCAAAATATAGAGCACACACAGTATTTGCATGGCAGAGATATTCTTGGGCATGTGTATCACATTGTCTTTGACTGCTGGCTTGGACTGTTGTACTTGACTGGCTTTAAGGTAAGTCACTTGCTGGGCACGAAAGCGCCCATGCTCATCCAAAACAACCAAATACTCCAAAGCACAGCCGACAATAGGTCGAGGGCCAGGGCGAGCAAAGTCCTTTATATGTAAAAACACCCGCTCTTTACTGCTGTCACTGGGTTGAATAAAGCCATAGCCTTGCTCATCCAACCATTCTACTAAACGCCCTTGATCACGCATGACCACTCCCTTCAGCCTATCTTTAGGTCGTTACAAACTTTAAACGCTCAATTAACATATTGCGCATTTCAGCTGGGTTTTTCTGCAAAATATCATCCCCTGTACGGCCTTCAGCGGCATTTTTTTGTGCCACTTGCAAACGCATCATCCAGAAACGACCTGCAGCCATGGCCAAGTACAGCTCCAAACAAGATTTTTCATCCGAGGTTAAAGGGCGCACCGTTTCATAAGCATTTAAAAATGCAATGGCCTTTTCTTCATTCAACGCAACACTTGGGTATTCTGTACAAAAGTCATTGAGCGTAATCGCAATATCAAACAATAATTCGTCTTGATTTAACTCATAAAAGTCCAAAATGCCTTTGAGTTCATTGCCTTCAAATAAAGTGTTATCACGGAACAAATCGGAATGAATAAAGCCCTTTGGACGCTCTGGATACATTGCAGTTAATACTTCATATAAGCCTAAAAGGTTATTGAGTAGCATGGTATCGGCATCGTTTAAGCTTGGACGAAGCTCACGTGAAACCCCTAACCAATAGGCATGGTCACGGTAAAATGCGCGCTCTAATGGAAAACCTTGTAAAGCCACATGCATTTTTGCTTGCGCCACGGCAATCTGTTTCACTTGCTCAAGTTTAGATGGCATGGGATGTTCCCCACGCATACGCGGTGCAATTTGCGCAGGCTTATCTTTTAGCGTATGGATGGCTTTCCCCGCATAAGACAGGGGCACGGGTACAGCTAAGCCTGCTTGTCCCAAATGCTCTAATACAGGTACAAGTTCCCCTGCACCTTGCTCATCCATTTCTTCAAAAATGGTTAAAACAAACTGCTGATCATTTTCACAGACAATAAAATAGTTGGTATTTTGAATTCCGCCTTGAATGGGAATCAGGTCCACAACATTTAAACCATAAGGTGTGGCGAAGTCCTGAGCTTCCTTTAAAGTCAAAGTGGTATAAACCGACATACAAAACCTGCAAAAAATCTTACATAAGTTTGATAGAATAACCGCTCCGACTATTAAGGTGTAGCATCTAAGTCGCGAAGTTTCATAATCGGCTGTTATTTTTGGAAAAAATTATGCTTGCTAAACGTATTATTCCTTGCCTCGATGTCGACAATGGTCGCGTAGTAAAGGGTGTTCAATTCCTTGATATTCGTGATGCAGGCGATCCAGTAGAAGTAGCGCGCCGTTATAACGAACAAGGCGCAGATGAAATTACTTTTTTAGACATTACTGCCACCTCAAATGGCCGTGACACGACTTACCGTACCGTAGAGCGCATGGCTGAGTCTGTATTTGTACCACTGACTGTAGGTGGCGGTGTACGTAAAGTGGAAGATATCCGCTTATTACTCAATGCAGGTGCTGACAAAGTTTCAATTAACTCTGCAGCCATCTATAACCCAGAATTTGTCCAAGAAGCATCGCAGCGTTTTGGCGCACAGTGCATTGTGGTTGCCATTGATGCCAAAAAAACTGGCGATAATAAATGGGAAATTTTTACTCACGGTGGCCGTAAAGAAACAGGCATTGATGCCATTGAATGGGCGGTTAAAATGGCGGAATTTGGCGCGGGTGAATTACTCGTGACTTCAATGGATGCCGACGGCACTAAAGCTGGTTATGACCTTGCCCTCATGCGTCAAATCAACGACCGCGTGACGATTCCAACCATTGCATCAGGTGGTGTTGGTAATTTACAACATTTAGCAGATGGCATTATTCAAGGTGGTGCAGATGCGGTATTGGCAGCCTCTATTTTCCACTTTGGTCAGCATACCATTCCTGAAGCGAAAAAATATCTTGCAGAACAAGGTATTGAAATGCGTCTTTAATTGACTGCATGGCAACAAATATGATTAAAAGAGCATCTATATAGATGCTCTTTTTTTTGTCCATAATGTACTTAGACACCGCATTATTTATTACAAGCTTCGGTAGCTTGATCTTATTTGGCCTCGTTGCTTATGGGCTTAAAATGAGCCAAAACACACAATCTATCATCATCCTAGTGATGATCTGTGGTTTTATGTACATGTATTTATTTGGCTTAGACCTGTACCGTGAGTCAAATTATCAAAAAGCTTTAGATACACCACTTCAAAATTATACTTGTGCCATTTTTGTAAGACAAATTCACTTCAATATAGGGCGCAAGCAACAATATGAAACTGCTTTTCAATTCAAAACTCCGAATTCTAAATTTTTAGAATTTAATGGCGATCCGATTGCATTCAAGCATATTGCACAGTTGCAAACTTTGCAGGCTGGTCAAACTTATTGTTTTCATTATGCAAGTCAAATTCATGATTGGAATGGACGTTTTATTTTGACTGAATTACATCCATTCGCATTACTAAAATCAGAATAAAAAAAAGGAGCCTTTTCGGCTCCTATAAACCAAGAAAAACTACAGCACTTGGTTAGTGAATTTCAATATACGTCAATCTAAAATGCAGTACATTTTCGATAATAGGATTATAAAAACACTCAACTTAGAAATATTGACAATATTGAAGCAATTTATTGACCAATCACGACAAAACGATATTTTTAGACACCATTCGTCGTCTTTTCGGCCTAAGAGCGTAGCTCTTCAACAGCGACCGCCTTTTTATCTGCGAGCTGAACAGGAAAGAAACGTGTGACCGCTTGATTTAAAGCTTTTGAAAGTAACGCTGGCAAGGGAATACCTAAAGGATTCTTCTCTTGTAAATCTGGTGATGAGATCACTCTGGTACCCAACAGATAATCAAACCAAGGTTTGGTCACACACCAATTGGCATCCTGATTTGAGTTCATGTGGTGGTCATAGTGCCACGGAATTTTTTTCATCGCCCAATCTGGCTCTAAGTGTGCACGGCGATGGATATAGTAATAATTACCTGCAGCATACAACACGGCAAGGCTCATTCCTTTAGATACAGGATAAAACAAAGGTGCAAATACACCTACAGCAACTGCCAAAGACATGACTTCATTTTTTGTACGCCAATTTTTTAAACCTTCGACATAGCCATAATCTTCAAAAGCAGTTTTTCGTACTTCACGATGATGCTCCCAATGCGATTTCATATTGCTTGGTGATGGGCTCCAGCGTGGCCTGCCTGTGCGGTGAGTGCCATGCAAAAGATACTTATGTGCAACCCACTCAAAACCATTAGCAACCACGAGGCCCACAAGAAAACCTTTTAACATATATGCAACCTCCGATCTTTTATCTCACTATAAGCAATCAAAAAGGCTAGATATTGACCATGTTTTTAAATATCATTGACAAATTACGACAAAACCAAGAATAAAAAATGCAGCACCTTAAAGATTATACTGGCACTGTGTATGGTGGTCTCGGGCATTTGCTCTATACGTTTTATGAGCAACAACAGCTAGAGATTCCTTCCGCCTTGACTCAAGTTCAAAACCTAGAACGTTTCGACTATTCGGTTTGGCGCGATTTACTCAACTTACTCAATGAACAATTACAACGCCCTGCACTCGGGCTAGAAATTGCCAATGCCGTACAGCCCAAACATTTGGGCATTATTGCCTATATCGCCATGTCCTGTGCCAATTTAGGCGAGGCGCTGTATCGTTATCATGATTTTCACCGTCTGGTTTATGATGGCTCTCCCTTAAAAGTCGAAGGCTTAGGCGCGTATTTATCCATTTGTTGGTCAGAGTTGCCACCGAATATGTCCAACCAACTCACCGATGAAGTCGCGATTGCATTAATGGTTGGTTTTTTAAAGCATTTTATTAATTTTGAAGATCTGCACATTCATGAAGTACATTTTAGGCAACCTGCACCTAAGCATGTGGCCTTATATGAACAGTTTTTCCGTTGCAAAGTCCGCTTTTCTCAACCGAGTTCACAAGTACTTTTACCCATCGAAGAGTTGTCTCGCCCGTTTTCACACAGTGATGACACCCTGCAACAGCTCTTAATTCAACAAGCGCAAGCCTTACTGGAAAAGCTCCCCAATATCACCCAAACGGATCAATATTTACAGCAAGCCATATTAACAGGCTTACAAAAAAATCAATTTCAGATTGAAGATATCGCCCAGCAATTGCATATTTCTGTGCGCCAACTACAACGCCATTTACAACAACAAGGCAGCACCTATCAACAGCGTATGCAACAAGTACGCTGTATGTTGGCCGAAGAATACTTAAGAGATCCACATTTGGGCTTACATGAAATTGCACTATTACTCGGTTATTCCGAACAAAGTGCCTTCCAACGTGCCTTTAAACAGTGGCGTCATGTGACCCCACTACAATGGCGTCAACAGGTGCAATAATCACAACATAAGCTCCGTTTATCTTATGATTATTGTGAAGTGAATCACATTTTGATAAATATAATTCAGGCAAAACTCCACGCTGTCATACAACAAAAAAAAGGATCTTTGGAGCACAACATGAATAAATATATTGCGGAATTAATCGGTACATTTTGGCTGGTGTTTGGTGTTTGGTGTTTGGTGGTTGTGGGAGCGCAATTTTTGCCGCTGCCTACCCTGAACTCGGTATTGGATTTGCAGGCGTTTCTCTGGCATTTGGTTTAACGGTTTTAACCGGAGCTTATGCGCTAGGTCATATCTCTGGAGGGCATTTTAACCCTGCCGTGAGTATTGGCTTATGGGCAGGTGGTCGCTTCAATGCCAAGGACTTAGTACCTTATATTATTGTACAAGTGATTGGTGCAGTATTGGCTACATGGGTGCTTTACGCCATTTTCAGTGGTCAAGCGAACTTCGCAGGAACTGGTGGCTTTGCTAGCAATGGTTTTGGCGACCTTTCGCCCAACAAATATTCCATGATGTCTGCACTGATCATTGAGGTTGTTCTCACTGCAATGTTCTTAATCATTATTATGGGTGCAACTGACAAACGCGCACCTGCAGGTTTTGCACCAATTGCTATTGGTTTAGTACTCACCCTTATTCACCTCATTAGTATTCCTGTGACCAACACATCGGTAAACCCAGCACGAAGTACAGGTGTAGCACTGTTTGCAGAAACTGCTGCACTCAGCCAACTTTGGCTGTTCTGGATTGCGCCTATTGTTGGTGCTGTCATTGGTGCGGTCATTTATCGTGGCATCGCACAAGATGAACCTTAAGCAACACTAAATGCCCACTATACCCATAAAAATGCCCGTCATAGTGTGGGCATTTTTGTGTAAATTTAGCAGCGTTTATAAAAAAGGATTTTCGACTTCACCCGCCTCTGCACGTTGAATTTTTTCGGGTAAATTCACCTCAGCTTCTAAGGCTTTTACAACATCGTTTAACACTGCTTGCAAAGCTTTAGCCGCAGCTAACCCTGCTTGATCTTTGGTCAGTTGTAAGTTGCCATAAAGATTGACGCAATCAAGGTCATTTTCTAAAGTCAGATCATGAATTGCGTGTGATTCTGTGCCATTTTCATAAGGCTTAAACATGATTATCTCGCTTTTTATTGATCATATCGTTGTTATATCGCCATGCCTTCGACATGGCCCTGATTTATCCTAAAGCAAGCACATTATTTCAACAACTGCAAAATATACTGCAATAAAGTTTCGATTAGCTGACTAATGATCGCATCTTGTGTACTGCTGTTTTGACCTGTACCGCTATTCACGTCCGTACCACTATTTGTATTAGATACATTTGAACCACCAGCAGACTTAAACTGGCTTTGCATCGCATTCAGCTTGTCAGTTGCAACATCTTCTGCACATTGGCTTTCTGCATCCCAATGTGAATAAGCAAATTGGGTATTGGCTTTTACTCCTGCAGCGGTCAAAGGCAGTTTGTAAGTATTGCGCTTTTGCTCTTCAGTCAACTGCGGAAATAAATTAATGCCGAGTTGTTCTTCTAAATAGCAAACACTCACAACTTTCACCTGTAGCGAATTGTCATTCGGTGCATAGTAAGCACCGATCGTACCCGTTTTAGGTAAGTAGATTGCCTTATAGGTTGCCGTTGGAACAATCACCCCATTACCAATGGTTTTTAGTTTCTTCGCAGCAAATACTGGCCCAGTAACGACATACACATCTTGCTTTTGCTTTGTCACAATAGCGCGGGTCGCTTCTTCTAATTCACGCCAAACCTTTTGGTTATTCTTTGGCGCTTGAGGCACCATGTTGGCTAAAGAGAAACTGTCAAACTGCGATTCTGTGTTTGGCATATCGGCATTGGGTGCCATGTGACCACGATCATAACCCGATGCTTTGTAATCCGATAAAGTCGCGCGGTGTGCACGATCTACGCGCTCTTCTTCATGAAAGCTATCTTCACGCGGAATTTTTTGACTTAAACGAGAAGGTGTTAAAGCTTCCGCTACCCACAACGGCGTTTTAGACACCCCTGAATACATGACGTTAAAACCATTAAAACATAATGGATAACTGTGCTTATTCAAGCTGTCTTTCATTAAATAAGGGGGCACATCACGGTAAAACTGATCTAGGCATGCGCTATTTGAACCTGAGCCTGTATTAGACACAAACTGCTGAATTTTTTCTTGTCCAAATGCAATGGCAAAACTCCCTGCAGCAACCACACCCAAAATCGCTTTCACCCCATTTTGGTTGAATAATTGGGAAAGAACACCACCAGAACTACTTTTCTTTTTTGCCATTGCTACAACGATTACTTAAAAACAGATTATTTTTCTGGAGCTTAACAAGGGTAAGTCCGCCTGTATATGTAATCGCAATAGCATTGATGAAGTTTTATGCAAACATTGTCTAACAATTCACCAGATGATGTAACAGTTTGTCGCGCTTCTATATCAGTTTCATACAAGTCTTGACGTGATTAAGTATGTTTCATTGAATAAAGAACTTTGATTATGACATGGTAAGCCTACTTAAAATTCGAAGAATCGATTATTGGAGTCATTATGTATTCTAAACTTCTAGGCCTTGGCCTGATTGCTGGTCTTGCTAGTGCATCTGTATTTGCCGAACCTGCTGTACAGCCAGGTGAAACTTTGGAAAGCTTATCTAAAGCCAAAATTACCACCACAGTAAATGGCCAACCTGGCTCCTTAAATGAATTAATTACAAGTGGCAAAATCCAACCGATTACGACAGCACCTGCGCAAGGTGCTGACAGTACAGTGACTGAAAACACACCCGTAACCCAAGCCGAACCCACTGCAGAGACACCATTAAATCCAGCCAATGCTCAGGCGGAACTTCCTGACCCAAACGCTGAAGCACAGGCTACACTTTCATCCTCTGCTGATGCACCAGTTAACCTAGAAACGCCTGTACAAGCCACCCCAAATGCTCAAGCAACAGACGAAGCGTTGCAAGCAGCACCTGAGCAACCTCAGATTAATGAAGATGCCTTTGCCCAATAAAATAAAGGTGGCATTAAAAAACCAGAGCAAAGCTCTGGTTTTTTTATTGCTGATTACATATCAAATTTCAATTTGACTGCCCAACTCCACCACACGATTGGTTGGAATCTGATAGAAGTCACTGACTGGACTGGTATTCCGTTGCATTGAAATAAACAGTTTTTCTCGCCACGGCGCCATTCCCTCACCCAAGGTATGAATAATACGATCGCGTGAAATGAAGAAGCTGATTTGCATCAGATCAAAATCAAAACCTAATTGCGTATATGCATGTGCTAAGGCCTGTGGAATATCAGGTTGATCTTTAAAACCATAGTACATAAAAATACGATAGAAACGATCATCCAGTTTTTCTACCTTAAAACGCTCCGCTTCAGTCACATAAGGAATGTCTCGAGTGACCACAGTCACCATCACATTACGCTCATGTAGAACCTTGTTATGCTTAATATTGTGCAACATTGCATGAGGCACAATATTTGGCGTTCCTGTTAAAAACACAGCATCGCCAGGGACAAACTTGGTTTCGTCACTAAAACCAATACTCTTAATAAATAAGTCGATTGGCAAGGCATCTTTGGCTAAGCGGTTTAACACTAACTCGCGACCATCTTTCCATGTCATCAAAATAGTAAACAGCACTGCACCAATCATGATTGGCACCCAACCGCCTGACAGAATTTTTAATGATGTTGACGCGACAAACACCAAATCAATCAGCAAAAATGGCACCGCAAATAGCGCCACTTTCCACACGGGCCAACGCCATAGACCATAAGCCAAAACTGAAATCAGAATCGTGCCACAGAGCATCGTCATAGTGACGGCTACACCATAAGCGCTGGCTAAATTGGCACTATTTTCAAACAGTAAAATCAGGATCAGAACCGAAATAAACAATGCCCAGTTAATAAATGGCAAGTAAATTTGGCCACGTTCCACATCTGAGGTATGACGTACTGTTAATCGGGGCAAATAGCGTAATTGAATGGCTTGGTTCACCATTGAAAATACACCCGTGATCACAGCCTGCGAAGCAATGACCGCAGCGGCCGTGGCTAAGCCAATCATCGGATACAAGGCCCACTCAGGGATCAGCATATAAAATGGATTGGCCAAAGCTTCAGCATTACGTAACAGTAGCGCTCCTTGGCCTGCATAGTTAAGTAGCAAGCAAGGTAACACCACAATAAACCACGCTAAACGAATCGGTAAACGCCCGAAATGCCCCATATCTGCATATAAAGCTTCACCGCCAGTGATGGTTAAAATCACAGCACCCATAGTCAAAAAAGCCACATAAGGCTGATTAAATATGAAACTGAGTGCCCAATAAGGATTGGCCATTAACAACACATATGGCGTTTGAATCACGCTCCACAGTCCAAACACCCCAATAGATAGAAACCATGCCAAGGTAATTGGTCCAAAGAATTTCCCCATTGTTCCTGTGCCATGTCTTTGAACCAGAAACAGCCCTGTCAAAATACCAATGGACAATGGCACTAACCATTGATTGAACATTGGCGTTGCAATGCTGAGGCCTTCAATCGCAGAGAGCACAGAAATTGCAGGTGTAATGATCCCGTCGCCAAAAAATAGCGAAGCACCAATAAAACCTAGAGCAATGAGATAAATCTTTTTATTGTCATTGATTAGTGTGGTACGTAGATTTAAGGCCAAAAGAGACATAATGCCCCCCTCGCCGTTATTGTCTGCGCGCATAATAATCATGACGTATTTAAAGCTGATGGTGAGCATCATGCACCAGAAAATCAGCGATAGAATACCTAACACGGATGCTTCTGAAATAGCTAAATGTGCAGTAAGGAAACACTGACGCAGTGCATACAACGGACTGGTCCCAATATCACCAAACACCACGCCGAGTGCTGCTAGGGTAATAGCGGGCAATGCGGCTTTTTGTGCAGTACTTTGCATATTATGTGTCTTCAGTTTAGACAGTATTTTCGCGCATCATATCACCATAGAAAAAGTTTTTCTCTAAATCAATTGTTTCAGCTTGGCAGTCCCATTATTTTTCGCTATTATCCTCCGCGCAATAAGGTGAAGTGTCCGAGTGGCTGAAGGAGCACGCCTGGAAAGTGTGTAAACGTTTATAGCGTTTCGAGGGTTCGAATCCCTCTTTCACCGCCAGAATTTAAAATCCCTAAATGGTTTCATTTAGGGATTTTTTTATGCCTGATAACAAGCGGACAATAAAAATTAAAGCTATCCCCAGTAAAATCAATACACTCAACCATCCAAATCATCCAGCCCAAGCTTATAAAGACTGTTTTAATGCTCATCACTCAACTTGGCACATATTTAGCTTCATACACATGCAATAAAAGCTATGTTATGTTTAAAACATCACTAAAAAACAAGGCGCGAATTAACCCATAACATTTTATCTAGGCTGAAACAAAGACACTGCAGCATAAAGCAAGTACCCAAAACCCTGCTATTTTTTGGAGTGAGCATGAATAACAGTGCAAATAACTACGCCAAACAAATGAAAAATGCCAAACGTGGAGGCTATGTGCCGACCATCGCCAAGGATGTGAATAAACATAAAATTCAAAAAGCCCTCAGACTGATCGAACAATGGAGGCAACTGGCCAACGAACTTAAGCCTCAAATGCAGTTAGATATGGCCTTTACGCTGGAAGAATGTGCCCAAGACCTCGATAAAATCCTAAGACAAAAATAGCCCCTAATCCCTCTTCATACCTTGCCATAACCCGATCTGATTGGGTTATGGCCATAATATTTAAAATTAAAATTCGATTGGCTATTTTTTGGCTTGCAGCTTCAAAAAAAATCTGTAGAATGCAACCCATAATGCCGGCATAGCTCAGTTGGTAGAGCAACTGACTTGTAATCAGTAGGTCCACAGTTCGAATCCGTGTGCCGGCACCATTATCTTAGCCTCGCTTTTTAGTGAGGCTTTGATGTTTCTGGGCTTTGTATTTTTACACCTTTCTTGCCCACGCAAAACATACTGCAAACCTAACTTTCAAGCATCTTCAACATGTGCACTATGCGTCTTTTAGACGTCTTTACTCGCACTAACCTGTACATAGTGAACCAAGCCTTCTTCAAATAAAGTACGGCATAATTTTGCTGTCATTTGAATTTTAAACTGCGCTAAACCTTGTGCTGTCATATTTGAATTTAAAACGTGATGTGCATACTGTGCAAAGCCCGAAAAAACCTGCATGCTGATATTTTCGATCTGAACATTTTTAAATTCAAATTGCTTCAAATTTTCTTGCAAGCTATTTGCTGTTGGTAATTTTCTTATATCAACATCAGCCGCCTTTAACAAAGCACGATAACGTAATTGTTGCATCGCATTTAAATTCAAAAATTTCTCATCCACAATTAAATAATGGAAGCCCAAACGGCCTTTTGAATTTAAAACGGAAGTCGTGGATAACAAGAATGAATTTAAATTGCTGTGATACGCAGCATCAATGCACATCACAACATCGAAACATTTTTTTGGAAAGATTGAATTTAAATTCAAAAAAGAATCAGCAAATATTTCAATATTTGCGGTGGCTATGTGTTTTGAATTTAAAAGGTTTTGAATACGTTGAACACAAGCCTCTTGTAGTTCAACAGCTTTGATGGATGCAACCTGATACTGTGTATGCCAATGCCAAATACTCGCACCCTGACCACAACCCAAATCTAAGACCTGATCATTGGCTTGTAGTTTTAAGCTCTGTGCTAAACGATCTGCGAGTGCTTGGCAAGCCTGCGGATAAGGATCATCCACGGCCTGCCAATAGCCTAAATTGCTCCAAGCCAACAGTGCATCATCACCCAAAAACTTTGCATCAATGGCATATTTATGGCGTGGAATATACTGTTTAATGCTGTGAAGCCACTTCATAGATTTAATAGCCGAGTTGCGGTGCAACCTCTACTTTAGGTTTTAAGCCTACAAACGGCAATGGTGCACCCAAAATTTCTGCAATATGCATAGCTGAGGTTACTGCAGATTCTAAAATTGGCAATCCATCACAAGACCATGAGCCACAGAAAAATACTTTACGGGCTGCGCTCATGTGACGTTGTTGCAATTGCTTATTTAATGCGACTGTTTTTGAATCAACAACCGCACGTGTCAGCGTCACGGTTGAAATCACTTTTTTAGGATCAATATCCGTGACTGGACGCCAAGTTTGGAACACTGGCGTTTTACCAACCAAACTCGGTTCAATCGAATTCAACCATACCGTAAACTGCTGACGGGTAAATTTACGGTCCATCATATAACTGAGTACAGACCAATCTTTACGCTTTGGTGGCATCACACTACTGTCAGTATGAATAACCAATTCACCTTGCTCAAACTTAAATTGTTTTAACAACGCAATATCTTCAGCAAACTGAGTTGGCTCTAAAAACTCTTCAATTTTAGTTGTTGGCGTTGCCACCACCACACGATCAAACAACATCTGCTGAGCTTGCGTATTTTCGACCAGAACTTTTTCACCCTGCTCTTGTACCTTGGTAATAGCTGAACCACTCACTACTTCAATATTTTCGATTAGCTTAGTTACCAAAGCTGAAGTGCCCCCCTGAATACGCAGTAAGGCATCACCATCCGTCAATTGGCGTAAAAAAATCAATAAAGGTTTGGCTGGCCAATCCCCAATGGTCTTCGGATTGCAGGTACAAATGGTATACAGCACAGGCATCACCGCACCATGCCAAAACACTTCTTCAATATCATTGCGGTTAATAAATTCCGCCAAGGTAATGTCTTGATCCTTCGATTTAAAGAATTTGCTCAGCGCAGTTTTCAGTTGCAACATACCTTTGACCAAACGCCAACCGTACTGCTGAATACCTTTACGGTTATTAATGATTGGAATATTGCCAATACGCGTGCGCGAAGTCGTCAACCATGTTTCAGTTTTGTCTTCAAATAACCAACTGCATGCCATATAGGTACGCACTGGAAAAGTAGGAATACCCAAATGAGCAGCCAGACTGAGCGTATTTTTCCATAGATGCGGATTCATAACTCTTAAAGGTGCATCAATAATGCCACCTTCAAATTCAGTACTGTGACTATCCATACCACGCCCAGGAAGTGCTTCAAAAATTGTAATGTTATGTCCTGCATCTTTCAGAATTCTTGCGGCAGCAAGACCAGCCATGCCGCTGCCGATGACTGCGATATCCAATCTTCTATTCCATATTTGAAATTTTATAAAATTATGACCCATGCCAGCAGAAAACAAGTTATTAAAAACTGCCAAATTCTGTTGTTTTCAGCAGATGCCAGATCAAAGTAAACAAACATCGCGTTAACATTTCTTAACATTAGAAAATCAAGCAAATAAGTTCATGAATTCACTTAATTTTATGCAATTTAAAATAAAAAACCTTATAAAAAAACAATATAGTTTAACCATTTCTTAAAATTTCGTTTTACTTCGCTACCTGTTCTCGCTATCATTCGAAGCACACAAAAACGATAACTGTGTCACATATTATCATTCTAACAGTACGTGTGATGACGACAAAAAAAGAAAATACAGCGCAAACGATAAAGCCCCTGAATTCATTCAGGGGCTTTTTTTATGCTTGAGTATTATGTGTAATCGCGTCATCAGAACTTAGGCCTGAACCGGAATTTCACCAAATTTTCCTTGGTTGAAATCGTCAAATGCCTGCACGATTTCTTCTTTGCTGTTCATCACAAATGGACCATAACCTTGGATAGGCTCATTTAAAGGTTCACCTGTTAAAAGCAAAAATTTAGTATCTTGATAGGCCTGTAACTGAATCGCTGTTTCACCATCTTTAGCAAACATCACAATCGAGCTATCAATCACTTTTTGTGTACCATTGACCAATACTTCACCATTCAACACCACCAAAATCGTGTTATGGCTAGCAGGAACAGTTAAAAAAGTTTCATATTCTGCTTTGAGCTCACCATCCCATACATTGACGGGACTATAAGTTAATGCAGGACCATGATGACCACCAAATTCACCCGCAATGACCCGAATATGACCTGCACTCTCATCCATCTCAATACGCGGAATCTCGCCCGCGGTTAAACCTTGATAGCGTGGCGCGGTCATTTTGTCTTTGGCCGGTAAATTAATCCAAAGTTGTACCATTTCAAATAAACCACCCGCCTCAGCAAATGCAGGAGAATGAAACTCCTCATGCACCACACCCGATGCTGCAGTCATCCATTGCACATCACCCGCTTGAATTGTGCCACCACCACCGCTGGAATCTTTATGTGTTACTTCACCTTGATAGGCTAAAGTGACCGTTTCAAAGCCACGGTGCGGATGCGAACCTACACCATGTTGAGCAGTAGTCGGATCAAAACGATACGGCGCAGCATAATCCAACAGTAAAAATGGACTAATTGCCTGTCCCAAACGGTCATAAGAAAACAGGTTTTTCACTGGGAAACCATCACCCACCCAATGCATGTTTTGATTGCGATAAACGCCTACAACTTTTTTCATCTTTTAACTCCTATATATGCGATAGGATGAACATGGGAACTATCTTATTCTTTTGCTGCTCCGCTTTATAGATGCATAGCAATATTCATAATCTTAAAAATGAGATAATTTAATAAGCTTTATCTTATTATCTAGAATTATTTAGTGAATTTTTACCATATTTTACAAATAATCCTATTTATATGATTATTTTTCCTATCTACCGCCCTTACATTGTCATAATAATAGAACTAATATAAAAACCGAAATATATATCCCCACACACGTCTTTGCATTCCCTCAACACTGTGCAAAACACCAAAAAGGACATAGAAAATGGCTAAGCCTTACGTTCGTTTAGATAAAGACAACGCTGCGGTTCTTTTAGTTGACCATCAAACAGGTCTACTTTCTCTAGTACGTGATATCGATCCAGACAAATTCAAAAATAACGTGCTTGCTTTAGCAGCAGCTGCTAAATATTTCAACCTGCCAACAATTTTAACAACAAGCTTTGAAGATGGCCCAAACGGTCCGCTGGTTCCTGAACTTGTAGAAATGTTCCCAGATGCGCCTTATATTGCCCGCCCAGGCCAAATTAATGCATGGGACAACGAAGATTTCGTTAAAGCAGTAAAAGCAACTGGCAAAAAACAATTGATTATCGCTGGCGTAGTCACAGAAGTATGTGTTGCTTTCCCGACACTTTCTGCACTTGCTGAAGACTTTGACGTATTTGTTGTGACCGATGCTTCTGGCACATTCAACCATTTGACACGTGATTCTGCATGGGATCGTATGTCTCAAGCTGGCGCACAGCTCATGACGTGGTTTGGTACAGCTTGCGAATTACACCGTGACTGGCGCAATGACGTAGAAGGTTTAGGAGCACTATTTGCAGCGCACATTCCAGACTACAAAAATTTGATCCAAAGCTACGTGAAAAACACCACAAAATAATTTATTTTGCGGACAAAAAAGCGGTCTTTTGACCGCTTTTTTTATATCTATAATACTTATACTATGATTTTATCCATGCGCTTGATTCAAGCGTGTTCATTTTCATGATGCATTTTGCATTTCATTTGCCCATGGAGCCACGATGCATTCATTTGATGATTACTATTATTTTTATCTTGTTGTCAAACACGGCGGATTCAGTGCAGCCAGCGAAGCGTCTAACATTACCAAATCCAAATTGAGCCGTCGGATTTTAGACTTAGAAGCCCAGTACAATGTCACCCTCATCCAGCGTTCTACCCGTCATTTTAAAGTCACGCCCTTAGGCCAAGAACTGTATGAGGAATGCATTAAACTAATCCAACAGGTCGACTGCGCCAACAATGTCTTGCTGAAACAAAAAAGTGAACCTCAGGGCTTAGTCAAAATTAGCTGTCCGTCGGTGATGATGCGCTATCAAATCCGTAGCCTACTGAACAGTTTTTTATTGCAATACCCAATGGTACAAGTCGAAATGGAACTCACCAGTCGCCGTGTCGATGTTTTACATGATGATATTGATCTGGCCATCAGAACCAATTTTCAAGCCAATGAAGATTCCAGCATTGTGGTCCGCGACGTTGTTAAAACCACGCACTGCCTTGTGGCAAGTCCAGCCTTATTACAAGGACGTACTTTGCAATTCGCGACCGAAATTAGTGAATTTCCAAGTATTGTACTGGGCACACAAAAAAACCATTACCAATGGACACTTCACCATCAGCAACATGATGAAGAGTTGGTTATTCCATTAGAACCACGGGTCAAAAGCAATGATTTGGCAGGTGTGTATTATTCTGTTTTGGATGGTTTAGGCATTGCAGACTTACCCTACCTGACCGTTGAAAAAGATATTGCTGAAGGACGCTTGGTCCATATTTTGCCAGAGTGGTGCTCAAATGTCGGGACGGTACAGCTGGTCTATGCATCACGTAAAGGACAACGTTTAGTCATGGAAAAACTGATTCAACACTTGGTCGACGGCTTGCGTGGTCAAGCCACTCAAAGCCATGGCTATCTCAACTAAAATGGTATTTATCAGAACTAAAAAAACCGGCAATAATGCCGGCTTTTTTATATTTTAAACTTAGATTTTACCTACTAAGTCAATTGAAGGAGCAAGTGTTGCTTCACCTTCTTTCCATTTTGCTGGGCAAACTTCACCTGGGTGAGCGTGAACATATTGAGCAGCTTTTACTTTACGAAGTAATTCAGATGCATCACGGCCAATACCACCCGCATTAATTTCTACAATTTTGATTTTGCCGTCTGGATCGATGACAAACGTACCACGGTCTGCAAGACCATCAGCTTCAATCAGTACATCGAAGTTTTTAGACAAAGTCCATGTTGGATCGCCAACCATTGGATATTGAATTTTTTTGATTTCTTCAGATGAATCATGCCAAGCTTTGTGCGTGAAATGTGTATCTGTTGATACTGAGTAGATTTCTACACCCATGCTTTGGAATTCAGCATAGTGATCCGCAAGATCGCCTAATTCTGTTGGACATACAAATGTAAAGTCAGCAGGATAGAAGAAAACTACAGACCATTTGCCTTTCATATCTTGCTCAGACACTTCAACAAATTGGCCATTTTGGTAAGCAGTTGCGTTAAATGGTTTTACTTCTGTATTAATCAAACTCATTGTGTATTCCTCTTCAATCATTTCAGGGAGTGCTTATCTGTTGAAGCTAGAATACGAAAAACACCTAAATAGGTAAAACTGTTCTTTTTTATAAAAACAATCGAATATTTCGATTTATTATTTCTCTAACGACCTTCAAGATTATCTCATTTTCCGATATCAGCCTAAATCAGACTGTCTGATCGAATCCCATGCCGAACGCGCCAATTGCTCTTGATACTGTAGCGGTGAGCTTTGCACACGACCTGAAAGCCATGCGCGGCAGTAGCTCTCCGTTGCACCAATCACCAAAGAAAATAGCAATTCATAAGGAATATGCTCCAACACGACACGGTCCAATTGCTGGTCAATCCAAAGCAATAAATACTGATTGCGTTGCTGATTCTGTTGCTCAATATCGGCTTGGGTTACTGTGTTAAAACTGCTACGCGCTGTATATAAAAACCGTGCGAACTGTGGATGCTGCACAGTCCAAGCAATATAGCTGTGTATTAAAACCGCAAAACCTTGTTGTATCCCTTGCGCATCATGTAAAGCATGAATACGTTGCTGACTTTGATCTTGCAGAGCAGCAAGATAAAGCGCACGGACAATCCCTTCTTTGTTTTTAAAATGATGATAAACCGCCCCCACACTGGCACCAGAGCGTTCGCAAATCTGTTCAATTGTAGTGGTTTCAATACCTTGTTCTAAAAAACAATCTAAGGCTTGCGCCAAAATTTGACGTTTAAGTAACGCTCTTTTTCCTGAGTAAACCCGTTCCAGCAAGTCTTGTTCGTACATCGTTGTACCCATCTATAGCCCAAGCTCATCATAATCGGTTTATGGCAATTTGAAAGTGCTTACGCGTCATCCAAGTCATTTACAGAATATTATTCTGTTTTTAAAGTAAAGGAATACAAATGAAGGACAAGCCAAATGAGCCAAGCACTGAAAATATGGAAAGCACTGGAAAATAAACCCGCAGGGAAATGGACTTTTTCTAAAATGCTGTGTTTGAAAGCACCTTATTTCAGCAGTATTTCACCGCTGTTTGAACAGCTTCAGCCCAGTCTTTGCATCATCCGAATGAAGAAGCATCGTGCCGTACTCAATCATTTGGGTACAGTCCATGCCATCGCCATGTGCAATATGGCAGAACTCGCTGGTGGGACCATGACCGATGCGACAGTACCCAGCACACACCGCTGGATTCCAAAAGGCATGACGGTCGAATATCTGAAAAAAGCCAAAACCGATTTAACTGTCACTGCAACCCCAGTACAAGCAAATTTTGTCTGGACAAATAACAGTGAATATTTGGTCAATGTCGAAATTACCGATGAAGCACAACAGCCTGTATTCCGTGCTGTCATTACCATGCAGGTCTCTGCCAAAAAATAATGTCGAGTACAATGACATAAAAAAACCGCCTACTACAGGCGGTTTTTTATAAACTTTACAAAACCCACTCTCAGGCGTGTCTCAAAACGGAAATCCATATATAATTAAAATTAACTTTAAAAAAACAAAGTCTTAAATATTAAAAACATATTAATGTTAAGTTAGCTATAGTTTTCCTTATCTCTTGTATGATTAGGCTTGATCTAACTTAACAAAATCATACCATACGATAAATTCAACATTATTTATGCTCTACCAAGATTTCTTCTAATGTTTTCGCTATCATAAACAAATAATAAAAACCTTTTTCTTCAAAGTAGTACGTTTTTCATAAGGGATAATATGTCTGTTAAATCTTTTAACTTCAGAGCTAGAGCTCGTACGATCGAACACTTAGGTAAAGGTCAAATCGCAGACTGCCCAACTGCTGTAAGTGAGCTTTGGAAAAATGCTTATGATGCTTATGCAAGAGACGTAGCTTTATTTACTGTGGATACAGACTATCCTTGTGGTGCATTAATCGATAATGGCTGTGGCATGTCACCAGAGCAAATTATTGATAATTGGCTGATCGTTGGTACGGAGTCTAAGAGTAGGAAAAAAACGCTAAATGAAGAAGATCGTTTTGGTATTCCAATTCGCCAAACGCAAGGGGAAAAAGGTATTGGACGACTCTCTGCAGCATTTTTAGCAAACGTCACCTTCCTTGTCACTAAAAAGTTAAATGGCTCTTTTACTTCCCTTCTGGTGGATTGGCGATTATTTGAAAATCCATATCTTTCCTTTGAAGATATCAGTATTCCATTCCTAGAGTTCGATACGATTGATGAAATCACAATCGCATTTGATTTGTTAAAAGAAGAACTTATCAAAAATGTTAACTTTGAAGATGAAGATTCTATTAAGAAAAGAGCATGGGAACGTTTCTCTGAAGACGAGCTAGAAAATAATAAATCAGAAGACTTTATAACTACACAGAATAACGTTCTCAATTTTTGCCAGAACTCTGTGTTAGATGAAAGAGCTATCTCTCCTTGGAACGAAATTCTTAATAAAGCTTCTATAATAGATGGTGGGCAACATGGCACTGCTTTATTTTTGCTGGATTTAAGAAGGGATTTAACATTACTAACTAATCAAGAAAACTTAGGTACTCAAAACCATGAACTCATCGCAACTCAACGTGATTTAATCGATACGTTGAGAGCGTTTACAAACCCATATGTTGAAAAGGATCAAAATTTCTCTTACGAAATTTTTACGATTAAACAAAATAACTCACCAAAACCGATACTGAATGAGCAAGAGGTTTTTGGGTTTTCAGAATTCTCCTCACTTGAACATATAGTTGTTGGAGAATTTGATGAAAAAGGCTGGTTTAAAGGTAATGTAAAAGCTTTTGGTCAAGACAAGGGCGAAATATCTATTGCCCCAAATATTAGTATTAATCCTAAATCTGGTATTGGTCCTTTTAAAATTCAACTTGGATCATTTGAATATGACCCTGATTTGAGTTCATTAGACAAAGATCAAATTTCCACTTTTGCTCAGCAAGGGCTAAAATATGGTGGTCTTTTAATTTTTAGAGACAACTTACGGGTTCTCCCATATGGTCGATTAGATAACGATTTTTTTGAAATTGAAGCTCGACGTACTAATCGTGCTGGTGACTTCTATTTCTCCACTCGCCGAACATTTGGCTATGTTGGTATTACACACCAAAATAACAGAGAACTTATAGATAAATCTGGCCGGGAAGGATTTATTAGGAACTCTGCTGCCATTCAACTTAAAGAATTAGTCTCAAATCTCTTAATAGAACTCGCTTATAAATTTTTTGGTTCGAAGGCAGAGGAACGCCAAGAGTTAATTCTAATTGCTAAAAAAATTAAAGAGCTTAGAAAAGAAGCCCAAACACAGGCTCGAAAGGCGTCACAAAAAAGCTTTAAAAATGCATTGAAAAATCAATTACCAAAACTTGATGATTCTTTAGATTCGGCCAAAGCTCTTAAAAAGAATTTAGAAAATGTAGAGAAATTGAGTATTGACGAACTACAAGATATTGATCAAAAAGTCTCCAAACTTGAAATTATCCGTACAGAAATTAAAACACCAACTAAACCACCAAAGCTCGGGATTTATGAGGAAAAATATAGAGAATATCGTGATAAATATAATGAATTCTCAGCTTACGTTATTCAGCTAAAAGCTGTTGTGAATAAAATGGAGTCTGAACTAAATACGTTGGCTCCACAACAAACTGCTAAGAAATTGTTCGATAAAAATCAGGGTGTTCTCAATTCAAAATTAAATAAATACCTTTCACTTATTGAAGAAAAAATTAATCTACTCAATTCACAATGGAAAAAAGATATTAGTGAAGATAGAAGCTCATACTACCGTCAAGCAATCAACATTGTTGAAGGTGTTGAAGACTCCTCTCATTTAGAAAATGCCTTAAACAATCTAGATATTATCTATTTGGAATTAGTAGAGTCTTATACCTTTAAGTATGACGCGATTTTAAAAACATTAGAAAAAATATCCGAAGGCATTAACTTAGACTCAGCATTTTCGATAGCTGAAGAAGAACGCTCAGATATTGAAGAAAAAATGAGAACAATCAATGCGGTCGCACAGCTTGGAATTAGTGTGGAGATTTTATCTCATGAGCTTGAAGAAATAGACTCCTTAGTCACTCGTGGGCTAAACTCATTACCAAGTGAGGTCAAAGCACATCCTGGTTACCAATTAGCGTACAACTCTCATAAAGCACTCACCAGCCAAATTCGCTTTCTTTCCCCACTAAAAATTTCCGGCTATCAAAGCCGTCAGGCTATTACAGGGAAAAATATCGAAGCGCATATTAATCAATTCTATGGTGATAGATTTACAAGACAACGTATCAATTTTGAAGTCACTGAAGCTTTTAGATCTTTAAAAATTAGTGATCTTCCTTCACGCATCTACCCTGTATTCATCAATTTGATTAACAATGCTATGTATTGGGTTTCATTAGTTGAAGACAGAAAAATTAAAATTGATTTAGTTAATGATCTCGTAGTAGTCGCAAATTCAGGACCCAAAGTAGATGAAGATGACGTACAAAGACTGTTTGATCTTTTCTACACAAAACGAGCAAATGGACGTGGTGTAGGGCTGTACTTATGCCGAGAGAACCTAGCTGTAGCGCATCACAAAATTTGGTATGCCGAACAACATAATGATGACCCCTTCATATTCGAAGAGGGCGCAAACTTTATTATTAAATTTAATGCATTGGAGAAATAATTATGACTGCGGCTATTCAATATGAAGATTTAGTTCACAAAACATTTTGTAAAAATGCTATACGCTCAGTCATGTTAATTGACGATCAGTTTATTCCGTATCCTGATTTAATAGACTCATTTTCTAAAAATGAGACAATTGATCAAGAAAAAGTTATTACATCCCAAAGAGCAGCCCTATTAGAAAAATTCTTTCAAAATGAAAAAATATTATGTGATATTGATAATTCTGTAGGAAATCTAGATGTGGAACGCATCAGAAAATCGGATTTACTTATTATTGATTATCAACTTGAAGAAAGGAATCCAAGTAAAACTTTAAAAATTTTATGTGATTTGAAAAACTCTAAGCATTTTAATTTAGCTGTAGTATATACCAGTGAAAATCCTGAGACTGTTTGGAAACAAATTGCTGCCTCTTTTACTCCTATTAAAAATATTGAAGATGAAATTGAGAAAATCGAGGAATTTGACGAATTTTGGGGTGAAGAAATTTTACCTAGTATACAATCTGGTGGTATCTATAGTCTGACGGACAAAGAACTTATAGACTATATTCTGTTAGAAAAAAATAGTGGTAGACTCAAAGGAATTTTGTCTAAAAATCCTAAATTTAAAGATAAGAAAGAAGAAATTTCAAATATTATTTGCGATTATTTTCTATATAAAAATCAAATATATCAATGTTCAGAAAATAGTAAGGCTAAAATAGAAGGTGATACAGACGGTAAAACCTGGATCAAATCAGGCAATGTTTTCGTATGTATTTATCAAAAGAGTCTAGAAAATTTCGACCAAGACCCAACTAATATCTGGAATGCTTTAAGAGACTCCTTAGTTAGTTGGAAACCATCTTACTATCAATTAATACAGTCTGAAATTCAGAATCATATCGAATCTGATTCAATGGCTTTCAATAGGGCTCACGATAATGATAAACATGGTCAAGCCGCCTGGTTAAACGAGGTTCTTAAACCAGAAAATCAAACGAAAACACCTCAATTTATTAAAAATATTTACGCTGACATATCGGAAGAACTTGCTCATAAATTCCTAAATAATGAAGAATTGAGTAGTTTTATTAACTCAACCTTTAATCTTTATAAGGATAACTTCGATCCGACATCTGGTAAGGATCTTACAGAGTTCTGTTGTGAACAAATGAAGCTACCCTTCTATGCTAACAAAACAAATAAAGACATGTATCATGCCTTAAATATGCATTTATCATCAAAAGATTATAGAGAAAAACACATTAGTACTGGGACTGTTCTTTACGATCAAGTCAATGAAACATGGTATCTATGCGTATCCCCCGCTTGCGATATGGTTCCCACTCAGGAAACCGCACCTATTAACAAAAGACTTACTCCTCATAGAATGATACAAGTACTAACATTGTTCAATGTAAGCGCGGAAGAAGCTTTAGAAAATGCAACTCGTTCCAAATACATCTATGCCTACGATAATGAACAACGCTTATACTTTTCTGTAACTAATCCAGTCACTGATCTTCCTGTAAGTGACTATCTAGTAATAGTAAATTATAAAACCAAACTAGATGAGCGCTATCATGAGGCACTGACATTCAAAGCCAATGGTGAAGATATTGATAGAGTTAGAATCAGCCTTAAATTAAAATCTCAATTAAGAAGCGGATATGCTGAGAGATTTCAAAATATGGCATCACATCATGCAGGACGAATAGGTGTCGATTTTATTAAAGGATTTGAGTCACCAGTATCTGATCCACAACCATTACTATCAGATACTAAAATATCAGATCCAGTATAGAATATTAATCCTCTGATTTTGTCCCGAAATTTAAGTAGTGCTTTTGAATGGCTAAACCAAATTGTTTAGCCATTTCACACGGCACAGCATTTCCGATCTGTCTAGAAGCCTCTACTACACTACCTTTAAAGATAAAGTCTTGAGGGAATGTCTGTAACCTTGAAGCTTCTCTCACACTAATTGCACGATGCTGATTGGTATCAGGGTGTCCAAAACGTCCATTAGAATAGCTATAGCAACGTGTCGTTAAGGTCGGAGCTGGCTTATCCCAACTCATACGACCATAGACATCCATATGCCCTGAATGCGTCTTATGGCATTCATTAATCAAATGATCTGGCCAATGACGTCTATCTCCACCTTCTGGAGTATTTTGAATACGCTCTAAATTACGTTCATTTAAAGTCGGGCATCTATGCCATGGGTCATCAGGATGTACTTCACCAGCCTGAATAGCTGGAAATTCTCCGATAAAATCGCGAACTGTTTTAATCGGCTCTAAACCGTCTCCATGTGTTTTTGCTGGAATTTCTATTTTTCCAGATTTACAAGCTAATAGAACAAAACGTTTACGTTTTTGTGGAACACCATATTCTTCAGATTTTGCGATGAATTCAGTGATCTTATATTTTTTAGATTCTAAAAAAGTGATGAACCGTTTGTAAGGACCATCTTTTTCTTTATCAATTTTTTGAAGGCCAGGAACGTTTTCGACAAGAATATACTCAGGTTTTAATTTACTGATAAACCGGTGTATTTCATCTAATAATGTACGTCGAATATCATCTTCACTTTTTGATTTATTTTGTGTAGAAAATGGCTGACATGGAGCACATGCAACCAATAGGAGAGGCTCATTTTTAGGGTTTCTTTGCTTAAAAGAATTGGCTAATTCTCTTTCGTCTAGTTCACGAATGTCCACATTATAAAATTTTGCTTCTTTAAAATTTTCTTGGTAAGTTTCGGCTGCTTTCTTATCAAAATCTAAGCCTATAGTAATATCGAATCCAGCTTGACGGAGTCCTTCACTTACGCCACCACAACCAGAAAAAAAATCTATTACTTTCAAAACAACACCAAGTTAAATATTAAAAAATATGCCAAATCATAACAGAAGATATCTTTGTAAAATTATTTCGGAAGTAAATCTTTTGCTTTTAACTCTAAGGCCTCTGCCAACTCATAAAGTTTCTCTAATGTAATATTGACTTCACCTCGCTCTATACGGCCCATATAACTACGATCAATATTACAAAGCAAAGCAAGCCTTTCTTGAGATAGCTTTTTTAGTTTTCTCTGTTCCCGAACCTTCAAACCAAAAGAAACTGTAAGTTCTGACATATTTTGAATCAACCGCTCAAAAAACAGAACTATCACTATTTGAGGACTATATATCCACGGCTTATAATCCTCTTTTATTGTGAATTAGAAGAGTATTTCACTATGCAACTCCTTAGCATGCCTTTGTTCGAAGTTTTTCTCCCTCTTATCCAATCGAATTCAATTCATAACTGGACTGCAAATGACTTTTGGAAACAGATGGAATTATCTAAAAAAGAACGTCATCGCTTTAATCGTCAACGCATGTATCGAATATTACGAAAACTTGTTGAATTTGGTTTTTTAGAAAAGGAAATCAATAAACAAAATCCTAGATTTTCTTTATTTCGTGAAACATTAAAAATAAATGAAATCAGAATCTTATATAAAGAAGAATCAGATGTTTCCAAAATCAAGTTAGAGGAAGTAAAAGTCAGCTCTGAAATTATGTTTTTAGAAAAACAAGTTGAAAAATATAAAAAACTAGAACTAAGTTTTCCAAATATCTCAAACAAGATATGTGATGCGAAAACAGTTTGCTCATCACAACTTCTTGAGTTGAAAGCGTATCGCTCTGCTCTTCAGAGCGTTATCGCATCTTAGATCAATATTAAATCCGCCCAGAAAAAGGGATTTCTTTATCAAATTCTTTCAGAGTTTTTTCGGTGGTTGTGTGACTTGGTAAGACTGTTTCAGGATGAACAGGCTTATCAACATCACTCACTTGAATACCTTTTTGACGAATATGATATGCAATTTGCTGCCATCTCTTTTTCCATTTCATCTCTTTTTCTTGGAAAGAGCTGAGTTGTATCTTTAACGACTCTATTTCTGTTTTTAGTTCCTCGACAGTTTTATCCAAAACTTCCTTTGAAGTAACCTCACCTTTGGACAGTGACTGCTTGGCAACATCATAAGCTGCTTTAATTGCTGGCTTTGCTTGCATTGCTTGACGAGAAAATTTGAATCGATCTTCTAAAATACTCCAAGTTAATCTAGAACCGAAGTGACCCATTGCCCATTTATTGAGTTCCCGAATAATTCTTGCCTCATCTAGCTCTGTCATACGCTGGAATCTATTAGACATTTGAGATTTCCTCTAAATAAGCTTTTGGATCAAACTCAATTACACCGTTATCTTGCAGTTGTTCTGTTAAAACATTAATTTTTTTCTTATTGTGTAAATCCCAATCCACACTTTTCTTAATACGTGTAGATTGCATTTGCTGCTTCACTATCTCGTGTGCATGTACTGTCATAGCTAGAATGCGCTTCTGCTCATCTAAACGCTTCCTATCGTCTTTAACCCACACATAATCCTTACAGTCAGCAGAACATTGTAAATGGCGTTCACAAGGTAATTGTGAGAAATTATGGATACATAATCCAGTTCCAACATCATGCACGGCTTGAACTCGTGCTTCTAGCACAGCATCTTGTATATTGATAGGAAGATTAAAAATCTGCTCAGCCAGTATTCCTTTGGCTTCACCATTTTTTAATTGTTCTCTAATCATAAGCGCTTTCTTTTCAGGACTGGTATGTTGATAAGCTTTTGTATCTTTAGGATCTGATCGTCCAAACCATTCTGTTTGTAAAAGATCAGATAAACCACCTTCGTCCAATATGGTATTCAAAGTATGTCTAAAGTCATGTGTAGTGAATTCAGGAATATCTTCTAAACCAACATACTCTTTTACTAAATCATCTAGATATCTTAAAAATGTTGTTAGCATTGAATGAGTACATTCTACGGTCAGCCAATGAGCTATGCTCTTACCACTAGACATTGTGTAATAACGTAAAAACATTAAATCACTTAAAAAATAACTTTTTCCAAATTGATCTATATGTATCGCTCTTAAACTTTGAGGATTGAAATTGTGTCTGCAATACTGTTTCAAGCCTTGAATAGTTGTATACATTTGGCATGAATTCTCGTCTTTAGAGACAAATCCTTCTTTAAATAACCGACTACTTTTACTCAATATAGTTGGACTAACTCCTAAAATTATCAAATCACTAGAGAATAATTGCTCAGGCTGATTTTCTAAGAATCTTGCATCGATATCTTGTGATTTGAGCATTTCTAAAGCTGTATCCCTGCAGTCTCTAGTGAGATATCTAATCTCCTCAATAACCTCTCTTAACAAACTTAAAGTTTGCGAAGGAAGCCATAATTTTCTTTTAGGAGTAAAGGTATTGCCTTTAGATGTTTTTCTAGGAAAGTATTCTAGATAAGCTACACCATCCTGACTAACTTGAATTTCTTGATCTATTAATAGTGAGAGCTCTGAAAATCTTCGCCCTGTACATGCAAAGAAAGTTAATAATAGTATGTAAAAACGGTATTTATGATCTTTAGGTACATTTTGATAGAGCTGTCCAAGCACTTTAAAAACCACTGGTGCTAACACTCTTTCATTGGTACTCAAAGTATCTGGATCATCAAGTCGTTTAGTACCAATCGCATTTGCTGATTCTGGTCTTTTTTGCTTTGAATATTTGTAATTAAGGAAATTTTTACATAAGCCATTTGCATCAAGATGACCTGCAAATTCAGCAGCTAACTTATGAAAATTATAGGCTGATGATTCTGAATAATCTTTTGAAATCGCATTACAAGCATGCTCTAAATCTTCTCTGGTAATATCGTAAATAGAAGCATTACGCCGATTAAGATAATAAGCAATATAACCAATAACTGTTATAAATCCTCGTTGATTCGATAAATTTTGTTGTTTTGAATGTAGTCTTAATAAAAATAAAGCTTTTGCTAATTGCTCCCAATCTCCTCCAATTCGTCCTTCCTCTAATTTAGGTGGATAGCTGAAATTTATTATTACTGAGAGGCTATTTCTACCACTTTGCTGTAATAAGCGCCCACCAGTTATTTTCCAAACTTCTTTATCCCACTCAATACTTTCAAATCCGTCTAGCTTTAATAATTTTGCCTTAGTAATAAGATTATTAAAATTTGCTTGCCGATCGATTTGCAAGCTTGTTAAGAAAGGAATAACTTTCGATTTTCTTAAAACTTTTTCAATGCTCATACATATTCCTTTTTGCAAGCTTCTGCTACCTGAGCTACAGCAAAAATAACTTCATCCAACTGAATTCCTAAACGGGAATTTTCATATTTTTCTAAGCGCTCATTCCTGCTATTCAGGAGACTCTCCAGCACATGTTCATGGTCAGCGTGTCTATAAGGCTGAAATTTTGGACATAAGTAGCAAGAAAAGGGAGGATCTAGATGACATATAGACGATTCACCACATACTCCAATGTCTTCTATCTCATCTTCAATTTTATCCCCCTTAAAAACCAAATACTTTTCAGGGTTATCACCATTAACGGCATCTTCTGAGGAGTTAACAATGTGTCCAGAGAAATAGCTCAAATATTGAGAAAATCCTTTAGCAATTGCTTTATCAAGCTGAATAACAATTTTTCCTGCTAGCTCAAAATAGACGTGAACATGCTGAGTATCCGTATGGTCCAAAATTTTAGCTAGAGCAGCTTTACTGATTCCCTCAGCAGCCAAACCTGTTGCAAGGGTATATCTGAGTCTTCTTGCTGAGACATGCATCAAGTCTTTTGTCAGGGGAGAAATAATATTGTGCCTTCTTACAAACCCTTTAATTAAAGAGGTAATCATTGAAGAGGAAAAGTTATAAGCATTCTCATAATCGCCAGATAATATCGCTGCCTCGTTTCCATTTATATTTAAAAAAATTGGCTGAGGATTTGGGAGCTTTTTACCCTCATGATAGAGAACGGTATTCGTTTCTTTATTGGCCTTGATTAAGTCATGAATATATTCTGCGAAAGTTGGATCAAGAAATTCCTCAATGTAGTCATCCCGTGGATTAACTAGCCTCTTTTTAATGCGTGGAATTCTTAGGACGTAAACTGGATCATCTGATTCGGGGGTTAAATTAACAAGATCAGAATGTCTTAAATAAGTTAGATTCGCTGGATTTCGACCATAAGCAATTGAAAGTGCGACAGCAGCCTTTTCTTGCAAATGCACAAACTTCTGACTCTTATCTTTTTTCAAAGCCTGAATGAGTAAAGGAAGCTCTAGACTATGATTCAAAGGCCCTGAATCTGGATCTTCCATCCGTACAGCTTCGCCTTTAGGATTCCCAGGAATGGACATCGTTTCTAAGATACTGGCATAAGCTATTGAAAATCCTAATTCAGGATAATGCTCAGCTCCATACAAATACCATTGTACTGGTCTATATAACGTCCAGAGTTTATGCTCTGCTCGACCTAAATTAATCGCACTTTCAACTACGGAGATTAGAGTTTCTTCAATATCTTGAGCAGAATTTATAGCTTCTATATTGTTTCGGAAAAACTTTGTCCAAATATCCTGAAAATGCTGTAAACCTGCATGAGTAGATACTTTTTCAATCTTTTCTATGATGAAAGATTTTAATACCCATTTAAAATTTTCATTGGGAATCTTCGAAAAATCTAATTTAGAACTATAGGTATCAACTGCATAGGGTAGGTTCCATACGTCGCCTGCTGTATTCACCCGTTTTCCTTCGCGGCTAATAATGAAATCTGGAATATCCCTCCAACCATTTTCATTAACAAATAAATCATGTTGCATATTTTTAGATTCCAAAGATTTCACGTTGATATTGTCCTAAATACTTATTAGCTTCTAATTCTGTTTCTTTGAATGTATAAACATCTTGTGACGATAACGAACTATCTCCCCTCAAATAAGCTAATGCTTTTTTTCTATTGTCTTCCTCAACCCCAGCCTCTCTTAGCAAGCGCTCCATTGAAGATGAAAAAGTATGCCTTAAAGTTTTTGGACTGAAATTTTTAGGTAAAAATTTAGAGTGCTTTTCTTTCAAAATTTGAAAATATTGGGTAATTGAGGGAAGTGAAAGAGGTTTACCATCTTGATTCAGAATCAAGTAATCCCATTCAATAGAAGTTTGATTTCTTTGATCTAACTTCTCTCTCCATTTTGTAATATAGATATCTAACTCTTTCGCAAGAGCTTTATCATTGATTGACAATGTACGTCCATTTCTCTTAATTTGAGGTCTTGGCTTTCTTTTGT
>NZ_SGSS01000018.1:0-72062 GCF_004209135.1 Acinetobacter sp. WCHAc060006
AATACTGAAAATACTGAAAATACTGAAAATACTGAATATATTTTCTTTATTTTGAAAATTCGTATGAAACTTTATTACTAAGTATGATTATTTATTACCTAGTATTTAACTTTATTACTCAAAAACATTATGAACTAGTATTGAGTTTTTTAGAGTCAAACGGTTACTGATTTTGCAAATTAACATACAAAAAATTGCACACCTTACGGTATTTATTCAGCACACTCAAAGATTGAAAAATAAAAATACAAGGATCGGTTTTGCAGGCAAAACACGTGCTAAGTGGATTAGCATTGATTGTGTTAGCTTCCATTTGCGGTGTGCTCATCGCGATTTGGGTGTTTAAACACTTTAATATCTATATTCCACTCGAAAATCAAAGTGTAAGTATCGATTTACAAGAACCTTTACAAGCAGAAGTGAAAATACACGATGCACTCAATGTCGATGTTTCTGGGCGAGTGAATGCATCAATTCCGATACAAGAACAGTTGCAAATTCCACTCACGCAAACACTTACACCGCGAGTGTATTTTGATAATCAGGTGCCTATTCAAACGACGATTCCTGTTCGTGAAGTACTCAAAATTAATCAAAACATGCCCATCAATACCAAAGTTCAAGTTCGGGTTTTGGGAAAGGATATCACTTTACCTTTAAAGGGAAATATTCCGATTCAACTCGATGTGCCTATTAATATGGACGTTCCTTTGGCGCAAAAAGTTCATTTAAAATTTGATGCTCCAGTCAAAACACAGCTGAAAGAAAATTTAAATATTCCTTTAAATACGAAAATACAAGCCAATATCCCCATTGATGGCCATTTGAATGTACCCATTTCAACGGCACTTAAAGCCACGGTCGATGTGCAAAATACTTTAGCTGTCAAAATTAAGCAGGGTGAACTGGTTATTCCGCTCAAAGATATGAAATTGGCACGCCAAGCACCTCATTCAACAGGAGAGTAGTGTATGGATCGACGCTATTCCGCGAAGTATTGGTTATGTGGTTTTATTGCGATTACCAGTTTGGTGGCATTGCTGTTTTGGATATATCTCAATGTACAAGCGTCTTTGCAGGTGAAAGCACGACAAGCAAATATTCAGTTATCACATTCATTGCCTACAATCATACATGTGGGTAATTATTTACAGGCGCATGCGCGTGGCACTTTAGATACTCAAATAGATTTAAAGCGACAAATGGATTTGCCATTGAAAGGCAAATATTTAGCAGATTTACAATTTACAGTAGAAGTGCCAATTCAAGTTGATTTGGACTATCAAACACAATTGAAAATTCGGCAAAATATGCCTTTGGAAACCACAATAGACTTAATTTATCAAAATAGATTGTTGCCGAAATTTCCTTTAAAACTAGACATTCCTATTCATTTAGATGTGCCATTTCATTTGCAAGGTCAGTATCAGATTCCCGTTAAAATTATGTTTAATGGTCCTGTGTATTTTGATTTTAATGAGTCTGTTCGTTTGAATGTAGATCATCAATTTAAACCAAAGCTACAATTAAATGATCCAATTACACTACAAAATATTGCGGCCTTTCGTGCGACGATGTACAACACTGAACGCGATACTCAGGCTAATTTAGATATGCAAATGAACTTAGCATTGAAAAATATTCACCCATAATAAAATAAAAAGCCTAACCTCATTGATTGCTCAATGGGGTAGGCTATGTGTGATTTACACAGTGTAGTTATGCTTCAAGTCATTTATTTTATTTAAATAAGGCTTCTACTTGGGATTGTATGGTTGTGGTTTTGCGACCAATCAATTGTTCCAAATCAGTACGGTCACTAAACATTGCACCATGTGCAGTTTCAACATCAGCTTCAGTAATTAAATTGACCACAGGCTCTGGCAAGCCAGCTTGTGTAAGCCCTTGTGCAAAGCTTTCCGCATCAATTTCTAAATATTGCACAGGTTTAGATGCGGCATGTGCAATATAAGTTGCTAAGTCAGTTTTAGTGAAGCTTTGTGAGCCAGCTAATTCATAGGTTTTTTGCTCATGCCCTTGAGTTGTTAAAACTTCGGCTGCAGCTTCGGCATAATCTGCACGTGATGCTGAGCTAATCGGACCATTTTGTGTGGCGCTAAAGAGTTTGCCAGATGCTACATTGTGCTCAACGCCAGCAAGATAGTTTTCGTTATACCAATTATTGCGTAACAAGGTATAGCGCAGACCACTGGCTTGAATCAGTGCTTCAGTCTCACGGTGTTCTTGTGCTAAGCCCAAAGGTGAAGTGTCAGCACGTAATAGACTGGTATAAGCAATATAAGGAACCTGTGCCAATTGAGCTGCTTCAATCACTGCTTTATGCTGTGGTGTGCGACGGCCAACTTCATTGGCAGAAATGAGTAATAATTTGTCGATCCCTTGTAGCGCTGGCGCTAAGCTTTCAGGGGCATCATAATCAAAATGACGTAGTTCAACACCTTGCTCAGCTAAAGCAGTTGCTTTTTTTTGGTCACGCACTAAAGCCACAATTTGATCCGCGCTGACGCGTTTTAATAAAGCTTGAATAACCAATTGACCGAGTTGACCCGTTGCACCTGTGATTGCAATTTTCATCTATAAACCCTCATGTTTTTGTATGAAAAATAAACTTGATGCATAAATAGTAATCTGTTAACTTACTAAATGTAAGTACGTACCAAAAAGTAAGTTTATTACCAACAGGGGAGATTTGATGGCTAACTACGCTTCAAGTAAATTATTAGGTCAAGTTTTATCCACAGATTGTCCATCACGTGACATTTTGGAGCACTTAACCAATAAATGGTCGGTGTTAGTCTTGCGTTGTTTAAATGATGGCGTGCATCGCTTTAGTGAACTTAAACAACGGATAGAAGGCATTAGTGAAAAGATGCTGGCACAGACGCTGAAAATGCTCGAAAACGATGGTTTTATTCTACGGACTGTTTATCCAGTTGTGCCACCGAAGGTCGAATACCAACTGACTATTACAGGTTCACAAGCAGCTGAAAAATTACTGTATTTGATTGGTTGGATTGAAACAAAATTACCGGATATTTTGGAGAATAAAGCAACTGTTTCTAAAGTATCTTAGTCTGTATGGCAACGATAAGTACTGGGTAAAAACATCGAATTTGAAATTAAAATAGCGGATAAATTCAGGGCTTCGAGAACTTAGAGGCATGTAGTCATGGTTGCGATTGAGCAACCATAGAATATGTGTTTTGAGTATACGACGCTAATTTAATACCGCTGTGTTTACATGTATCCGCTTTACTCGGCATCCGTGGTTGAGGTGCGTTGCATCGTTTTAAAATCAAGGCGATCGATGATTAAAATCCCAAGAGCAAAGAGGTATGCGCAGCTTACACAGCCGAACCAGCCCCAATGTTGCCATGCATATACGGCAGTTAGAGAACCTAAGGTAGCACCCGAAAAGTAAATGGTCATATACACAGCATTAATACGTGAACGTGCAGTTGGATTAATACGATAGACTAAATTTTGGTTCAGGACATGAAATGCGGTTAGACCAAAGTAGCTCATCAGTACGCCCAAGGCGTATGCCACAATATTCAATTGGGCAAAGGCCAATGGTAGGCAAGACAGTAGCATGAGACTGATGCAGATCAGTGCGACTTTATTTTCTTTACCTAAGCCAACCGTACGCCCAGACCAGCTGGATGAATAAATACCGATGATGCCTAGTAAGCCAAACAAACCAATTTGAAAATCTGAAAATTCATAAGGCGGGTTGGCCAGTACAAAGGTCATTGATGTAAAAACCATGGATAAAATGGCAAAACCTAAAGCTCCCGCACAGGCACGTCGAATTAAATGCGGTTCCGACTTCGCAAGCTCAAATAAGGATTGATAAATTTTTGCAATGTTTAATTGCGTGTTGGCTTGGGTATTGGGCAACTTATGCCACATGAGCATGGCAAATAAAAGCGTGACGATACCACTACTTAAATACACCATATTCCATGACCAAAAGGTCGAAACAAAACCTGCAAATGTGCGCGATAAAATAATTCCCATGACCAAGCCACTCATGAGTTTGCCGACTGTAGCAGCACTTTGAGCGGGTGAGCTAATACTCGATGCAAAAGGAATTAAAATTTGTGCTGAGATTGCGCCAAAAGTAGCGCAAAGGGTAAAGCTATACAGCCAAATCAGCGTTGTACTCAACGATAAAAGTATTTGTGAAAGGCCCGCAAACACCATTAGGCAAACAATGAGTTTTCTTTTGTTGAGCAAATCACCCAAAGGTACAAGGAGCATCAGTCCTAAGCCATAGCCAACTTGAGCCAATACCACAGATAAGCTCGCTTGGTCCGTACTGATTTTGAGGCTGTACTGAATAGAATAAATAAGAGGCTGATTAAAATAAGCTGATCCTGCACAAAGACCACAGGCTAAAGCCATGAGTAGTACAAATTGAGAAGACAGCTCAGTTTGAGCAAAATTGTTTGATTGATGATGCATCACTCATCCCTATGACAGCATCACGGCACTATATCGGGCGCAATCTTTGAACACAAATAAGTAAAAGCTATAGCATGATTTGTAAAATGAATAAATCCGAAAATATAAGCAAAATAGACATTCACAATGGCAAAACAACCGGCGATTTTGGGGTCAAATTGAGTGCTTCATTAAAAATACTCAGCGAATGCTGAATAATACTATTCGAGAAATTCATTAAAATATGGCAGAATAGGCGGTTTTAAAGTTTTTAGAGGATTGGCAAGATGCGCTTTGTTGATGAAGCAGTCATTACCGTAGAGGCTGGCGACGGTGGCAATGGCGTAGCCAGTTTTCGCCGTGAAAAATTCGTACCATTTGGTGGTCCAGATGGTGGTGATGGTGGTCGAGGCGGTAGCATTTATATTCAAGCTGACGACGACACAAGCACACTCGTAGATTATCGTTATACCCGTAAATACCAAGCTGAGCGTGGTAAAAATGGTTCAGGCGCAAACTGTGCTGGCCGCGGCGGTGAATCCGTCGTACTAACAGTTCCAGTAGGAACAACAATTGTAGATACAGATTCTGGTGACATCATTGCTGACTTAGTTGAAGACGGCCAAAAAGTGATTGTTGCTCGCGGTGGTGATGGTGGTTTAGGTAATACCCACTTCAAATCATCAACTAACCGTACACCACGTCAATGCACACATGGTAATAAAGGCGAATTCCGTGAAGTTCGTCTTGAGTTAAAAGTGTTGGCAGACGTTGGTTTGTTGGGTATGCCGAATGCAGGTAAATCTACATTTATTCGTGCAGTATCAGCGGCGAAGCCAAAAGTTGCAGACTATCCGTTTACAACAATGATTCCAAACCTAGGTGTGGTCGATGCAGATAGTCACCGTTCATTTGTAATGGCCGATATTCCAGGTCTGATTGAAGGTGCAGCAGAAGGTGCAGGCTTAGGTATTCGCTTCTTGAAGCATTTGGCTCGTACACGTATTTTATTGCACATTGTCGATGTTCAGCCTATTGATGGTTCTGATCCTGTACATAATGCAAAAGCAATTTTGGGTGAACTATTAAAGTTCTCTCCAACACTGTCAAAACTTCCAGTGGTATTGGTACTCAATAAATTAGACCAACTCCCAGAAGAAAGCCGTGAAGAGTGGTGTAACCACATTCTTGAAGAATTGCAATGGACAGGCCCAGTATTTAAAACTTCAGGTTTGACCCGTGAAGGGACAAAAGATGTTGTGTATTACTTAATGGATCAAATCGAGCAGCAACAAGAACGCGAGCTTGAAGACCCTGAATATGCAGCAGAAATGAAAGCATTCCGTGATCAGCTTGAAGCTGAAACACGTGAACAAACCATCGCTGCCAAAGAAGCGTATCGTGAGATGCGTCGTCAGCAACGTCTTGCCGGTATTTTGGGTGAAGACGATGACGAAGAAGATGATGGCGAAGATCAAGCAGAGTCGTATTACGTACGTTAAGCTCTATAATTAAGAGTAACTGAGGACAAGATGATAGAAGTGGTAGATGGACAGCGTCAGCTTAAGGATTGCAAAAGAATCGTTGTTAAAATCGGATCTTCTTTACTCACAGCAAACGGAAAAGGTTTAGATCTAGAGGCAATCTCGCATTGGGCGGGGCAAATTGCAGATCTACACAATGCAGGGCACGAGATTATTCTGGTGTCTTCTGGTGCTGTGGCTGAAGGCATGGTTCGAATGAATCTAGACAGCCGACCCACAGATCTACCCAGTCTTCAGGCGTGTGCAGCCATTGGTCAAATGGGTTTAATTCATACGTGGTCTAGTGTATTAGAACAACGTTCTATTCGAACTGCGCAAGTGCTTTTAACCCATGATGACCTTGCAGATCGTCGTCGTTATTTAAACTCTTGTGATGCTTTGCAAAACTTGATCGACTGGCGTGTGATTCCAGTGATCAATGAAAATGACACAGTATCTACAGACGAAATCCGTTTTGGTGATAACGATACCTTGGCTGCTATGGTTGCGGGTCAAGTTCATGCAGACCTTTTGGTGATCCTAACGGACCAAGAAGGCATGTTTGATTCAGACCCACGTTCAAATCCTCATGCAAAACTGTTCCATACAGTACGTGCTATGGATGAGACTTTGTTTGATATGGCTGGTGGCGGTGGTAAGTTTGGTCGTGGCGGTATGCTAACCAAAGTTCGTGCTGCGCGTTTGGCTGCTAAATCAGGTTGTCCGACTGTTATTGCAAGTGGCGATAGCGATCATGTACTTTCACGCGTAATGTCGGGTGAGTTATTGGGCACGTTATTTATTACCGATAATGACCGTGTAACAGCACACCAGCAATGGTTGGCAGCACATTTGCAAACTGCAGGCCGTTTGGTGATTGACGATGGTGCTGTAAAAGCTATTCGTGATAATCACCGTAGTTTATTGCCAGTCGGGGTAAAAGCCGTTGAGGGTCATTTTGAGCGCGGTGATGTGGTGGAATGTGTGGATACACAAGGCCATCGTATTGCAGTAGGGCGTGTGAATTTTAGTTCGCGTTCTGCAGAAATCGTAAAGGGCTTGGCTTCTGATAAAGTGCATCAAGTCCTTGGCGAAGCACGCTCACTGGAAATGATTCATCGCAATCATATGGCAATTTACTAATTAGCATAAAAAAACAGCTCTTAGGAGCTGTTTTTTTTTATTCAAAATTCGGATTGATCAGAGTAAAAGACTTATTTAATAATGCCTTTTTCAATCAAAGGGCGAAATAATTTTTGATAGATATTCATCACCCACATCATGATTTGATCTTTATATTTATTCCATACTTTTAGGCCAGAATAGTTCACCAGCCAAGCAATAAAGAAACCGCCTAACATATCAATTGGGAAATGTACGCCTACATAAACCCGTGACCAAGCCACGAGCCATGCCACAGCAATTAAAAAACGCCCAATGTCTCGACGCTCAGAGAAGTAATAAGAAAAGGCAATGGCACTAAAAATACTCATGTGATTGCTTGGGAAAGAGCCAGTAGGTGAGTGTTCAATTAGAGTTTGGCCAACGTCCATGACAAAGGGACGAGGAGTATTGAAAACAAAGGAGAGCGTTTCACCTAGTGCTAGGGTAATTGCGGTAAAAATAAATGCTTTTAAAATAGATTTTTTAGTTTCGAAGCTACCGCGTAACCAACAAAAAATAAAAATGAAAAGCATGAGGTAAATAAGATCATGTGCAACAAAAATAGCATAGTTCATCATGCCATTAGAGGCTTGATCAGGCACATTAAGTATCTGATACAGCCATAAATTTAAGTGTTCGATTGAAATTGGCATATTAAAAAAATAAAGAAAAAAATATGCGACAAAATTTAGCAAATTTATGCAAAAACTATGTAATAAAAATGCAAAAAATGAAGAGACTATTTCAAATGAAATTTAGCCCGCAGTTTTAAGCTACGGGCTAAAAAATTTCTCTCATATTCAAGTTTTTGAATGCAGGAGATGTATATAAAGGACGAGGCTATTTCAATTGAATGCTACCTGATGCATTGACGCTAATTTTAGATTCGCCTCCAGCCATTTGCTGATCTGCAATTTCGAGCGGGGCAGACGCGGCTTTCATCATGGCCATACGTGGTACAGGTTGATTCGAGTAATTGCTGGTATTTAAGTTAAGGTTAACTAGGTTGTAGCCACCTTTATTCCAAGCCTGAGCTAAAGTTTGAGCACGTTGCTGAAAGTTTTTAGAGGCTTCTACCACCAGTTCATTTTCAACTTTTTTACGCTGTGCATCGGAGACTGTAAAGTTGATGGATTGGGTTTGGAAGTTTTGTTGTAACTCACTAATTAACTGACTTGCACTTTTGAAGTCTGTACTTTCAATACGGATTTCGGCACGGCCACGCCATTCTTTTAATTTCTGATTGTCATTGTCATAAATTGGGTATGTGCTTTGTGAGCCTGTTTCAATTTTGACACTTGGATATTTTTTAGCAGTTTGTACTGCTTGGGACATAAGTTGGTTAATTTGATTGGCCAATTCAGTCGGTTGTTTGTTGGATTTTTCAATATACAACACAGCATTCATTTCATCATTTGTGACTTGACGCGTCGCTTCGGCCTGAATATTAATCACATTGTAATTCATGCTTTCGCTGGTTTGAGCAAAGGCTGTAGTGCTTAATGCTAAACCCAGTAGAAGGGCGCTATAAGAAAAGGTACGCATAATTTAACCTTTTGTATAAAATTCAATCTTTAAGAGTTATTTCAGATAATAAGCCCGAATCATGGTTTATTTTAGAAAATATTGTGATGACTTTGTAAAAATATATATCTATTTTAAATGGTTTGATATTTGAAAAATATATTGAAAACAAAGTGTTGTTTGGATTGAAATGGCAAAGCTTGCTCTTGTTGATGGTGGCTTTAAAAAACAACGAAAACATACTATTTTCTTTCGTCTGTCACAATGTAAGATGATAATTCATTCTAACGGTCGGATTGATCCCTTTTTTCAATTAGGAAACTAGATATTTGGTTCGAAAAGTTATTTATTTTCTTGAAAAAGTCTGTATCATCCGCCTCCTAGTTAGCCCATACTCAAAGAGTTTTTTTAAGCTAACTAGAAACTCATAAAGCACCGAGTCAAAGGACCGCAAGTCACCCGACTTATTTCTTTCAACCCATATCAGAGATGGTAATTCGATATGAGCGTTTCTTCTGTAAACCCTGCCGCTAATTCTACTAACGAATACTATTTGACTCGCCAAAGCCAGATGGAATCCAATGTTCGTAGCTATCCGCGTAAACTTCCACTTGCGATAGCAAAAGCTTTAGGCTGTTGGGTTACTGATGTTGAAGGTACAGAGTACCTCGATTGTTTAGCTGGGGCAGGAACATTGGCACTAGGCCATAACCATCCTGCGGTAATTCAAAGTATCCACGATACACTTGCAAGTGGTCTCCCATTGCATACTTTGGATTTAACAACGCCTTTAAAAGATGCATTTACTGAAGCATTACTTGAGCAATTACCTGGTGGTAAAGAAGAGTACTGCTTACAGTTCTGTGGCCCATCTGGTGCAGATGGTACAGAAGCAGCAATTAAATTAGCAAAAACTTACACTGGTCGTAGTTCAGTAATCAGCTTCTCAGGTGGTTACCATGGTATGACTCACGGTTCTTTAGCAATGACAGGTAACTTGTCTGCGAAGAATGCTGTGAATGGCTTAATGCCAGGTGTTCAATTTATGCCGTATCCGCATGAATACCGTTGCCCATTAGGCATTGGTGGTGAAGCGGGTGTAGACGCATTAACGTATTATTTCGAAAACTTCATTGAAGACGTAGAAAGTGGTGTAACTAAGCCAGCAGCTGTAATCTTGGAAGCAATCCAAGGTGAAGGCGGTGTAGTGACTGCACCTGTAAAATGGTTAAAGAAAATCCGCGAAGTGACTGAAAAGCACAACATCGTGTTGATTCTTGATGAAGTACAAGCGGGCTTTGCACGTTCAGGTAAAATGTTTGCCTTTGAACATGCAGGTATTGAGCCAGACGTCGTTGTAATGTCTAAAGCAGTAGGTGGTAGCTTACCACTTGCAGTATTGGGTATTAAACGTAAGTTTGACGCATGGCAACCAGCGGGTCACACGGGCACATTCCGTGGTAACCAACTTGCTATGGGTACTGGTCTTGCAACAATCAAAACCATCAAAGAACAAAACTTGGCTCAAAACGCGCAAGAGCGTGGCGACTTCTTACAAGCTGAAATTAAAAAATTAGCGGTAGAATTCCCATGTATCGGTAACGTACGTGGCCGTGGTTTGATGATTGGTGTTGAAATTGTTGATGAACGTCAAAAAGCTGATCACATGGGTTCTTTACCAGGTGATTCTCAATTGGCAGCAGCCATTCAAGCAGCATGTTTCAACAACAAATTGTTGTTAGAAAAAGGTGGTCGTAACGGTACTGTAATTCGTTTACTTTGCCCATTGATCATTAACCAAGCTGAATGTGAAGAAGTGATCGTTCGCTTCAAGAAAGCACTTGCTGAAGCACTAGTTGCAACTCGAGGCGCATAAGTCATGGTAGATTTTGCAGAACATCGTAAAGCGTTATTCTGCAATGATGCACAATCCATTTCTGACTATCAGTCAGCAATGGGCGAAGCGGTTAAAGCCGTTTCTGCATGGTTGCAAAATGACAAAATGTACACCGGCGGTAGCATTAAAGAGCTTCGTAGTGCAATTGCGTTCAACCCTTCAAAAGAAGGTATGGGCGTTCAAAAATCACTAGACCGTATGGTTGAGCTTTTCTTAAATAAAAGCTTAAAAGTACATCACCCGCATTCTTTAGCGCATTTGCATTGCCCAACAATGGTAACAAGCCAAATCGCTGAAGTGTTAATTAACGCGACTAACCAATCTATGGACTCTTGGGATCAAAGCCCTGCAGGTTCATTGATGGAAGTTCAGTTAATTGACTGGCTTCGCCAAAAAGTTGGCTATGGTGCAGGTCAAGCAGGTGTATTCACCTCTGGTGGTACGCAGTCTAACCTGATGGGCGTTTTGCTTGCACGTGATGCATGTATTGCTAAAAACTGGAAAGACGAAAACGGTAACCCATGGTCTGTTCAGCGTGATGGCGTACCTGCGGAAGCAATGCGTAACGTAAAAGTGATCTGTTCTGAAAATGCACACTTCTCTGTGCAAAAGAACATGGCCATGATGGGTATGGGTTTCCAATCTGTTGTCACTGTTCCTGTAGATGCAAATGCACGCATGGATATAGACGCGCTTGAGAAAACCATGGCGCACCTTCGCGCGACGGGCAAAATTGTAGCATGTGTGGTTGCAACTGCGGGTACAACCGATGCAGGCGCAATTGACCCATTGAAAGAAGTGCGTGCAATCACCAACAAATATGACGCGTGGATGCATATCGACGCAGCATGGGGCGGTGCACTGATTCTTTCAAATGACTATCGTTCAATGTTAGATGGTATTGAACTGTCTGACTCGGTAACGCTTGATTTCCATAAGCATTACTTCCAAACGATTTCATGTGGCGCATTCTTGCTTAAAGATGAAGCGAACTATCGTTTCATGCATTATGAAGCTGAGTACTTAAACTCTGCTTATGATGAAGAGCATGGCGTTCCGAACTTAGTATCTAAGTCACTTCAAACAACTCGCCGTTTCGATGCGTTGAAGTTGTGGATGACAGTTGAAGCGCTAGGTGAAGAGCTTTACGGTTCGATGATCGATCACGGTGTAGGGCTTACACGTGATGTTGCAGATTATATTACTGCAACTGACGGTCTAGAAATGCTGGTTGATCCTCAATTTGCATCGGTATTGTTCCGTGTAGTGCCAGCAGGCTACCCTGTTGAATTGTTAGATACATTGAACCAAAACGTAGCAGACGAATTGTTTGCTCGTGGTGAAGCGAATATTGGTGTAACTAAAGTTGGTCAGGTTCAATCTTTGAAAATGACGACTTTAAGCCCAGTAGCCACTTTAGATAACGTGAAGAATTTACTTGCTCTTGTGCTTGCAGAAGCGGATCGTATCAAAGGCCCAATCGCTGATGGTACATATACACCTGCAATTGACTAATTGTCGTTTTGCAGTTGTAGAAGAAGGAGCTCATTTGAGCTCCTTTTTTTGTCTAAATGAAAAAACAGTTAATGATTTTACAGCCACAATTTTTCATTGAGTGATGATATTTTACTGTGTAGGCAGATTGTTACTTTGAAGGATCAAAGTAACCAAAATCCTTTGCAGCGCTGAAGGGATGTCCTATCCCTTCAGCGCTGCCTTGCGACATCCATGTCGCTTGTCAGGTGATTTGATGCAAACTAAAAAAAATATTGCTGATACAAGTATTTATTAATGTAAAATATTAAAAAATATTATTTTTTATAACAACTTATATTGAAATGAATCTCACTAAATTTATGCAAAAACTAAATAAGCCATTTGAGCCAATAACCACATTAATTATTATTTATTTTGCATTGTTAGCGGTATCAATCGCTTTATATGCGCTCATTCAAATTTTCTTTAAGGCTGACACGGCTACAGCATCAAGTGTTTTAAGTTGGTCAGCAACAATGTTTGCAACAATTGCGTTGCTTTTCACATTTTATAATTGGAGAAAGCAGAAAGAGAGTGAAGTAATTGCCAGTGAAGCAAAAAGTATTCTTTATGATATTAATATTTACAATACATTAATAGGAAAGATGACCTCTTATCTCAGCTGTGTTATCAAAGATAATGACTCGATAGAAGAAATTAAAAAAATTTATAATCAGGTTAATGATTTAGATCGAGTTCTGATGAGGAAGTTAAATCTTCTAATGGATATAAAAGAAGATACAAATTTAAGGAATCTAATTATTGAATTTCAAGTTTCTACTTATAATTTAATTGAACTATTTCAAACGGCTAATGAACCTGTATATGCAATTGATTCAGATTCATTAACTCATTTTTTTCAAGTATATAGCGATAAATACTTCAAGTTAAAAAAATTATTAATATCAATAGCTCTATACAAGTGAAGTTCAATGCTAGGACATAATGAAGTTATTCAAGGATAATTCAGGAACATACTTACTTAACTAAACTTAGAGTTATTTGTGAAATAGAAGTCTAATTTCTAATGTTTCTATCAAGCCGCAAACAATGGACTAAACCCTTTCTTACGCAATAACTTGCGGTACATGCTCGAACTGCGGTCTGCTGGGAAATGCGCTTCAATGCTTAAATCCAAAGGCAAATATTCCGGCTTTTGTGATTCCGAGACTAATCGGTCTTCCTCAAATATTTTCAGATTAAATTCATAAGCATCTTCAATAGGCAAGTCCTTGTCATAATTACGGCAGATAGGCGCAAATAAGCGTGTCGAGCGGGCAGTCATCGGCGATGCTGCATTCATAATCACTTGCTTACTGTCGTTTGGAAAATGAATCGTTAAGGTTGCAGTAAACGGCAGATGAATTTCAAAATGACGCAACCATTGAAAGCCATCTTTGCCACGCTGTTCTAAACCAATTGGATAGCGTCCAACACTGCTCCAGTAATCTGCATTAAATCCTGTTTCTGTCTCAATAGTTTTATAGTCAGGTACTTCTACATTTTCAGGGTCGCCAAACGTATCGGGATGCACCCATGCAAAATGCGCAACATCAATGAAGCCTTCGAGCTGTCGGCCTGCAAAACACTGAAAATCTACAGCTGGGCACACCAGTTGTTGAAAGTCTGCATCCTCCCAATGAGGCATGACTGGAATGTTTGGCTCAGCTTCAGGATTGGCCGTTAAATTACACCAGACCAAACCATAGCGTTCGACTGTGGCATAAGTCCGTAAGTTAAAGCGCGGAGAAATTTTATGATCAGGATGGGCTGGAATGCGATTACAATGGCCATGTTCACCAAAACGTAAACCATGATAGCGACAGACCACACCTTGCCCATCATTTTTACCTAAGCTGAGCGGAACACCGCGGTGCGGGCAAGCATCTTTAGCGACAATGAGCTGATCGTTCATTTTATAAATCACCAAAGGCATGTCCAATAGCATCGTGCCATAAGGTTGCTCTGTAATGTCTCGCGCAAGTGCGATTGGATACCAATATTCAGCGAGTAAATGCCAGTCATGTTCTTCAAATGTCATGTGTACTGGCAAATCAGGATTAAAGGTCGCAATGGTTTTGCTGTTCATTTTTCTGTCATCAGGCTGGCTTTTTTAGAATATAGGTCAAGCTTGTGTTTAGATAAATTTCAATTATTGGAATGAAGTATGTGGTAAATGTGAACACCTCAGTGAGTGCACGAGTTTAAAGACACAATTGGAGTTAAAATTTAGGGCCAAAAAGCCTGTTGATGTGTCATTAAAAGATGACATCCTGTTGAAGTGTTACGAAAAAGTATGAAAAAATGATTTAAGAATATATTTGGTAAAATTAACTTACATATTGAATTCTAAAGAAAATTATTTAAATCAAAGCCTAGTGGTCAATTATCATCAAAGCGTCATAAAGTTGTAACTTAGTTGTCATATTCTAAAATCAAAATGCAGTTATCCAAATAAGTACAAAACTTAATAACAAAGTGGCGTACTCCAAAAATGCATCAACTGAGAGAGATGAGAATGCGCTTCAATAATATCGCACTTGCATTGGCACTAACTGGCGCGGCTGTAGCAACAACTGCAAACGCTGCGCGTGACACGATTCAAATCGCTGGTTCTTCTACAGTTTTACCGTATGCAAGTATTGCAGCGGAAGAATTTGGCAACACATTCCCACAATTTAAAACCCCAGTTGTTGGTTCTGGTGGTACTTCAGGTGGTTTGAAACAATTCTGTAATGGCGTGGGTGATAATACAATTGATATCGCAAACGCATCACGCAAAATTAAAGATACTGAATTAGCTGCTTGTAAAAAAGCCGGTGTGAATCAAGTATTAGAAATCAAAATTGGTTATGACGGCATTGTATTCGCATCTAACTCACATAAAGCTGCCTATAAATTACGTCCACAGCATGTATTTGCAGCTTTAGCCGCAGAGCTTCCTGCTAATGGCAAAATGATTCCTAACCCGTACACACGTTGGAATCAAATTGATAAATCTTTACCAAATGAACCGATCACTTTAGTAATTCCTGCATCTAACCACGGTACACGTGAAGTTTTCCAAGAGAAAATGGTTGATGCTGGCTGTGAAACTTATGAAGCTTTCGCAAAATTAGACAAAGACGCGCAGAAAAAAGCATGTTCTAACTTCCGTAAAGACGGCAAGGTCATTGAAATTGCTGGCGATTACACAGAAACATTAGCACGTTTGAAAACCTCTCCAAGTGCAGTGGGTGTATTTGGTTTAGGTTTCTATGACCAAAACCGTGACAAGCTACGTGTTGCGACAGTAAACAATGTTGTACCTTCTGAGAAAACGATTCTAAACGGTTCTTACCCAGTATCTCGTCCATTGTTCTTCTACGTGAAAGGCGAGCACTTAAAAGCAATTAAAGGCTTAAAAGAATACACAGAATTCTTTATTAGCAAAAAAGTGACAGGCAAAGGCTCTAAGTTAGAAAAAGCTGGCTTAATTTCTATGTCTGACAAAGAACGTGCAAAAGTACTTGCTGACTTTAAAGCAGGTAAAGCGGTTAAGTAATAGAAAGACCATTGGCTGATGGCAGGGAAACCTGTCATTGGCTTTTTGCAAATACATTTTTTTCAAATAATGAAAATTGAAAAAATGGTGGAGAGTACATGAATCTACTGCTTATAGGGGTGCTACTGGCAATTGTAGCAATAGCCTATCAGGTTGGTTTAACCAAAAGCCGTAACTTGGCTGGCAAGGGAAATAATTCGGCAATGCTGCATTCGCGTCCAGGCTATTATGGCGCGTTGGTTGCACTTTGGTGTGGTATCCCAGCTTTTTTAATTTTGATTGTTTGGAATATTGTTGAACCTAGCATTTTTAAGCATGTAGTGCTAAGCAATGTGCCTGAGCAAATTAAAGCCACTATGGATCCAGCAAGTATTAGTGTGCTGATTGATCGTGTACAAGCGATTGCTTCGGGCTTTGGTGTGAGTGATACGCCTGCTCAATATGAAATAGCAGCGGCAGAACATTTAAAACACGTGGAGTCGATTGGCTCTTTTGCAAAATTGGCCGTGGTCCTGTGTAGTGCGCTATTAGGATTGGTCTGGGCAAAACGTCGTGTTGCATCGCAATTTCGAGCACGTAACCAAGTTGAAAAAGTACTGAATATTGGCTTGGCGCTATGTTCTGGCGTGGCAATTTTAACAACGGTCGGCATTGTGATGTCGATGTTTAGCGAAGCAATGCGCTTTTTTAGCTTTGTGAGCCCACTCGATTTCTTCTTTGGTACGGTATGGAATCCAGGCTTTAGTACCTCGGGTAATGCTGAAGGCAGTTATGGTTTATTGCCATTGCTGTGGGGTACGTTGATGGTCAGTGGTATTGCATTACTTGTTGCAGTACCTGTTGGTTTGATGATTGCCATTTACTTAGCCGAATATGCTAAACCAAGTTTTCGAGCTTGGGCAAAACCAGCAATTGAAGTATTAGCAGGTATTCCAACCATCGTTTATGGTGTGTTTGCGCTGATGATTATTGGCCCATTTATTAAACAAATGGGGGCTTATATCGGCTTAGACATTAATGCGACCAGTGCTTTAACTGCAGGTTTTGTCATGGGTATCATGATTATTCCTTTTGTCTCTTCACTGTCAGACGACATTATTACCCAAGTGCCTCGTGCACTACGTGATGGTTCATTGGGTTTAGGTGCAACCAAATCCGAAACGATCCGCCAAGTGGTACTTCCAGCAGCATTGCCGGGCATCATTGGGGCATTCTTATTGGCCGCTTCCCGTGCGATTGGCGAAACCATGATTGTGGTACTGGCTGCAGGTAATAGCCCACTTCTCCATGTGAACCCTTTAGAAGCAGTATCAACAGTGACGATTACCATTGTGAATCAGTTAACGGGCGATACAGATTTTGCTAGTCCGCAGGCGTTGGTGGCATTCGCATTGGGTTTAACCTTATTTGTGATTACCTTGGGTCTCAACATTGTTGCACTGTATATCGTGCGCAAATACCGTGAGCAATACGAATAATGAGTACTTCAAATACATCTTCTATGGATCAGGCGTTGGATCCACGTGTTGCAGCAGAGCAACGAGAAAAGCGTAAAAAAATTATCGAAAGTTCTTTGTCAAAGCGTCATCGCAAAGAAAAAGCATTTCGTATCTTTGGCTTTTCAGCGGTTATTACGGGCTTGTGTTTTGTTGTCTTGTTATTTGGAAGTATCTTAATTAAAGGTCTTCCAGCATTTTGGCAAAGCTCGATGAATGTGCCTGTCTATTTTGATCCAACGATTATTACAGCAGGACCTAAGCCAGTTCAAAAAACGGGAGAAGCACCAGCACATTATCAAGAACGCTATATTGCATGGCAAACTGAAATGGGCATGGTAGATTGGGATGCGCTGATCGTTAACGGCCTTATTTCAAAAGACAAAGCGCTTGAAGCAAAACGTGACGATTTAACGAGTTTATATACCAGTTCAGAAGCTTATCGTTTACGCGATATGGTCTTTGCGGATCCATCTTTGGTGGGTAAAAAAGAAGACCTGAAAATTTTAGCTGATGCGAATGTGGATGTATGGTTGGCGGGGAATATCAATCGTTCATTGCCAGATGATCAACAACAGTTGAGCCCAGAAGTACGTCAATTGGCAGACCAGTTAAAAGCGCAAGGCATTATTAGCAATACGTTTAACACCAATATTTTCACCAGCCCAGACTCACGTAGTTCACCTGCAACTTCAGGCTTAGCAGGTGCATTTATGGGCTCGTTATTCATGATGCTCATTGTAATTGTGATCTCAATTCCAATTGGTGTTGCTTCGGCAATTTACCTCGAAGAGTTTGCACCTAAAAACTGGATCACAGACGTGATTGAAGTGAATATTAATAACTTGGCTGCAGTTCCATCGATTGTATTTGGTTTGCTGGGCGCTTCAATTTTTATCGGCTGGTTACATTTACCTCTATCTGCACCGTTGGTAGGTGGTTTGGTTTTAAGCTTAATGACACTTCCGACAGTCATTATTACCACACGTGCATCACTTAAAGCTGTGCCACCTTCAATTCGTCAAGCTGCTTTAGGCTTGGGTGCATCACGTTTACAAACCGTATTCCACCATGTATTGCCTTTGGCCTTACCCGGGATTTTAACAGGTGCAATTATTGGTGTGGCGCAAGCACTGGGTGAGACCGCACCGCTGCTATTAATTGGTATGAGTGCATTTGTTGCCAGTGTACCTGCAACACCATTGGATCAATCTTCAGCATTACCTGTGCAAATCTTTTTATGGCAGGGTAATGAAATGCGTAACTTCTTTGAGGGCAGAACAGCAGCAGCCATTATTGTACTGTTGGCACTCATGATTGGCTTAAATAGCTTGGCTATTTGGTTACGAAAGAAATTTGAAGTTCGTTGGTAATAGGATTAAAACATGAATACAGCAACGGCAACATCTACAACGAATTCCTCAAATCAGGATAAGTCAGTGAATCAAAACGAAACGCAATTTACGTCTGATGACGCAGTCGCTCAAGCTCCTGCAACGTCTTTTGTCTCTCAATTTGATACGCAAGCTTCTGCAAAAAAAGATGCAAAGAGTGCAAATGTAAAATTGAGCACAACAGATGTGCATGTTTATTATGATGAAGCTGAAGCAATTAAAGGCATTGATCTCAATATTTATGAAAATGAAGTGATTGCTTTTATTGGTCCATCAGGCTGTGGTAAGTCTACATTTTTACGTACCTTAAACCGTATGAATGACACGATTGATAGCTGTCGTGTAACGGGTAAGGTGATGCTGGACAACCAAGACATTTATGATCCGAATTTGGACGTGGTATTACTACGTGCTCAAGTCGGTATGGTTTTCCAAAAGCCAAATCCATTTCCAAAGTCAATTTTTGATAACGTGGCATACGGTCCAAAATTACATGGCCTAGCACGTGATAAATACGACATGGAAGAAATTGTAGAAAATAGTTTACGTAAAGCTGGCTTATGGGACGAAGTAAAAGATCGTCTTAGCCAGCCTGGTACAGGCTTATCTGGCGGTCAGCAACAACGTTTATGTATTGCGCGTACGATTGCGGTTTCACCTGAAGTGATTTTAATGGATGAGCCATGTTCTGCACTCGACCCAATTGCAACGGCTAAAGTCGAAGAGTTAATTTCAGAGCTTTCTACACAATACACCATTGCGATTGTGACACACTCAATGCAACAGGCAGCACGCGTATCAGACCGTACTGCATACTTCCATTTGGGTGACTTGATTGAAGTAAACTCAACCGAAAAAGTATTTACGCAACCGGACCATCAGTTAACTGAAGCTTATATTACCGGCCGTTTCGGTTAATTTGGATTATTTAAAATTTTTTAAAAACAGAGTCTTAGGGCTCTGTTTTTTTTGTTATGCTGATTGCTTAATATTTAAGATATGAACATGAATATAAAGCAATATGAAATATTCCAACCAACAAGCCTTGGCTGAAGAGATTCAAGCTTCAGTGAATAAAGCTTTATTTGGTACAGTACATTTTGGCAAACTCTATGCTTCCCTGATGGTCATGATGAGCTTGATCGTAGCGATGTTTATACCGCATGAAGGTTTATTTGCCACATCCCAAAGTACGGGTATGACCAATTATCACCGCTGGTTATATGATGTTTATGTGATTAGCTCATGTATTACAGGCGTGGTGATTTTTTTGCGTTTACAGCACAAAAAACATGATGTGAAATTTCGTCGTCTATGGCACTGCGCCACTAAAATCAGTGCAGAAGAGCGGTTTAGAGAATATCAATATGCACAATCGCAGTCGAAAGTGACGATCCTATATTCAAGTAAAATCTTATTTTACGCAGTGTTATTAGGGTTTACGGTTGGCGTGATTGCAATGTATGTATGGATGACACCATTTGCAGGAGCCTACAAATCATCATTTTGGATTTTGGCATGGTGGCCTATTAACGCTCTAATTATATGGGCATTATATTGTTGTCAAAGTTATCTTTTCTTAAAGCTTTTTTCTACGGAAGATATGCATAAGCATTTTCTAAAATTAAAACGCGAAGCACAAAGACAGGCCAAGAAAAGCATGCTCCAAAAGGATAGCTCCGAAGAACAGGTCTAGCACTGACTGTGTAAGTTCAATATATCTAAAAGATATTTTTAATTGGGTCGGTTGGGGGCTAAATAATGCAGTGGAACATTTTGAACACGATGATTTAGGCTTATGTTGTGATTGGAATAATTTAATACTTAAAAAATTTGAAAATTTTTTAATAAAATTATGATATACAAATATTTATTTATACCATTTGTTGTATTGTGACGTTTTTAAACATGGCATAAGAAGCGCATGACTCCAGATAAACAGCAAGCTGAATTATTAAAACAGACGCAAAAGAAATATTTCAGAGCTGTTTTTGGGACAGCTTATATTGCACATGCTGTTGCGATATTTATGGTTGCAGTCAGCCTGATTTTAGCTGTTTTTGTGCCTCATGATGGATTATTTGCAACGGCATCCAGTGCGGGTATGAGTAATTATCACCGCTGGTTGTACGATGTATTTGTGATCGCCATTATTATCATGGGGCCCGTACTTTATATTTTAATTCATCGTCAGTTCGAGCAAGGCGAAGGGCGACAAGCATGGCGTGAATATACGCGGGCACATGCGCAGTTTAAAATGAACAGATTTCTAAAAGCAGAAGCGCAGGGTAAAAAGGCATTGCTAGACAGTTGGCTTTCGGAAGGACTGGTTTGCATGATGATTATTGTAGTTTTAATCCTGATGTATTCAGTTTTGACCCCGAACGAGTCGAGTCATCGCGGTTATTTTTGGATTCAAACATGGTGGCCGATCAATGCCGCACTCATTGGGGTATTTTACTATATGATCTTTTGCTTATATGTTCGGTTATTTGCTGTGACAGAGGTTGACCGTCAAGATATGTTGTTGCATGTTCAGGCAGAGCGAGCATTACGTAAAGCACTCGAAAAAGATGAACAACAAGTTGCGGAAGATGTCTAAGTTTGAGCCAGCAAGTGTGCTTTAAAATAGCAAGTATCGAGAAAAAGGTGTAATTCGCAAAAATGCTATTGAAAAAACATACAATTGGCCTAATCTAAAAATATAAGCCTCGTGCCGATTTGAGAAAAGAAAATATTATGTTATTTCATACATCTAAACTGCCTGCAGAAATCCGCATCAGTCATTTGAATGCGCGTATTAATGAACAAAGAAAAAAAATTGCGCAAACTACTGCTTCAAAATTTGAGCTCTTGCAACTGACACAGCAATTATCAAAAGAAGCGCGTGCACGTAAAAAGACCAATGAAAAAATTTATGTCTTAGATTTTAATGGCGATACAGCTGCATCTGCTGTTGCGAGTTTACGTGAAGAAATTACTTTAATTTTAGCCACTGCAAAAGCAGGGCGTGACCGTGTCGTGCTTCGTTTAGAAAGCCCTGGAGGCATGGTTCATGGCTATGGTTTGGCTGCTGCGCAACTTGTTCGCCTACGTGACGCAGGTTTCCATTTAACTATTTGTGTAGATAAAGTGGCTGCCAGCGGTGGCTATATGATGGCATGTATTGCATCTGAAATTGTATCTGCGCCGTTTGCAGTTGTCGGTTCAATTGGTGTGGTTGCACAAGTGCCGAACTTCAACCGCTTGCTAAAAGAAAAGCATATCGACTTTGAGTTATATACAGCTGGCCAATTCAAACGTACTGTCACCATGTTTGGTGAAAATACCGCTGAAGGCAAAGCCAAGTTTGAAGAAGAATTGCAACAAACGCATAACTTATTCAAACACTTTGTGGAAAAATACCGTCCGCAATTGAATGTAGAAAAAGTGGCAACTGGCGAGCATTGGTATGGCCAAGATGCAATTGATCTGAATTTGGTGGATCAACTTAAAACATCAGATGAATACTTATTAGGCTTATTACCACAGCATGATGTGTACCTGATCCAGACACGTAAAAAACCGACTTTGGGTGAAAAACTAGGCTTGCAGGCAGCGCAAATGGCAGATTCATTGGTGCCTGCGGTAATGTCTAAAGTGATGGAGTCATTGAGTAAAGCCAATTCGAGTCTGGTGCAGTTGCGTGATCCAAAACTCTAAAATTGTTTTGGTTATGATGTATTTAAAGCTCACTTTGGTGGGCTTTTTTTATGGAAAGATAAACGAATGTGGTAGATTGCTCTTTAAGTGAAATATCGACTGGAATCATGTCTAATTTTTTGATTATTTTAGGGTTAATTTTATTTTTCTTTTGTTTCTTTGGATTTATTGCAAGCTTAGTGGTGTATTTGCCCAAAGCCGAAAAAGAAGGGGAAAAATGGGCAGTCTTTCCCTTTGTGGTGATGGGCTTAATGTTGGTGTTTGGGGGAGTGTCTTATCATGTTGGCATGTCGATGAAAAAAGAAAAGCCCATGGTACTTTCAAAAGCATGTGCTGTCGTAGTGGGCTATAAGCATTATGAGAACTGTAGTGGTAGAGCTCAGACGCGTTGCAATCCCTATGAAAAAATTTTATTAAAATTTGAAGGTTCAGCCTATACCCGCGATATGCGCTTTGATGCGGGTTTGGCGCGTAAGCAAGTGAATGAAAGAGTATGTTTCCGCTTTTATGACCGCTTTAAATATTCACATTTAAAAAGTTCAAACATTGTTGAGTGGCTCGCGCCTTAGCAGCTCATTTAGAGGGGAATCATGTTTGGCATGATGGTTTTTATGGGTTTGCTGACTTTGGTGATCGTCCCATTTATGACGGTTATTTTTATTGTGCCCAAATTAAAGGATAAAAATCATCGCGATACTTATCCATATTATGCTGTGTTGCCGGGTTGTTTAATTTTAGCTTTAGCTGCGTATTTAAAAGAAGAAAAAGTAATTTTACCGTCACAGGCATGTGGTGTTGTGCAGTTTTATAAGACCTATTCAACTAAGAATGATCATTTTGAGCGAATTACGATTCTATTTGATGGCCGAAAATATAATCGACATTTACGCTTTGATGACAATATGAGTCGTAAAGATAAAGGTACTTATGTCTGTTTTGAATATTTGGATAAATTTGCATACCCAGATTTGGCTGAATCTAAAATTTTTAAATGGGTTGATCGCTAATTTGCTCTATTATTGCGGGTTGAGGAAATTGCACACATGATGACACTGCTGTTTATTTTAGCTGGCGTCATTTGCTTCATAGTTTGGCCTTGGCTGTATCTGCTACATTTTCGTAGCGTGGAAACTCAGACCTTAAAACAGTATGTGTTGTTGTTTGGCCCAGCAGCGACGTTGCTGGCAGGCTATATTTATTATTCATCACAGCAGACCGATATTCGCTCTGAAGCTTGTGGCACAGTTGTGGCTTATCAGCGTTATATGAGCAGTGGCAATAAAAACAAAAGACAGCCTTTTGAGCGGGTTGAAATTTTAGTGAATCATGCAAAATTTACACGGCATTTACGCATAGATGATGAGCTGCAAAAAATGCCAGTGGACGCAAAAGTTTGCTTTAAATATTATGACCGAAAATTGAATCCGCACATGTCAGATTCAATTTTAATTGATTGGACTACATAAATGTTTAGCTTAAATGCCTGAGGACATCTGTTTAACTTTCTTCAATAGATTTTGATTTGATTAAACACATAGCGCCAGTGATCATTGCTCCCAGTGTTGCCAGCAACATATCTTTATGCGCATCCCACATGTCGCCTTGTTGGCCGTTATAGTTTTCTGCTTCTTCAGGAGAGAGTCCGATTGCAATCAGCCACTCAATCCATTCATAAAACAGGCTGGTAGCCATTACAAATTGAATGACCAATACATACAGCGTAAATGGTTTGAGTGAGGGCAACCAAACCTGAAATAAGCGAAGAAACAGCGGATAGAGCAATAAGCCGTATGCCAAATGCACCAAGCGATCATACATATTACGTGACCAACCCATAGTTTGATCGAGCTTGAAGCCAAAGAGTGTTTGCGTCCAATCACTATAAGGCACATAAGAATACAGATAATGTGCGCCAAGAATGTGAATGAGCAAAAAGCCGATGTAGAGTGCGAAGCTATAAAAGCTTAGGCCAACTTTGTAGAAGCATAAAAACAGTAAGCCAAGCATGAGTACTGTGCCGACCTGATGCAGTAAGTAAGGTACAAACTCTAAGGGATCAATGCTCGCCATGATGAGAGCTATTAGTAAAATGCTCAGCATGAGCCAATGTTTAAGCTGTAGTTTTGTTTCAATCGTTTTTGTTATTCGTGAAAAGTTAAAAGAGAAGCTAAATTTTACGGTTTGAGTTTAATGTGAAACTGAGTTTTTAGCATTGAATTTTGTTAAACAGGTTTTAGTCTTTTCTCTTGTGAAAGGGGCGACGTACTTTAAGCTTAGATGAAGCAATTGCGATGATGACATCCTGAGTGAGTATGCCGAATTGGCAATTTAGCGCTTGAATCCGTTACACTTAGCGACTGTATTTTAAATTGATTCGAGACAGCGCATGGCGGTTGTAGAAGCATTTGTTGCACAACAAAATTGCTATTTTAACTATGAATTTGAAGAACTAAACCAGTTAAATGGTGTTTTCCCAGAAGAGTTGTTTGTCTCTTTGCGTGGTATGTTGTATCGCCATGAAATTCAGTATCCAAATGCAACGTATTATATTTACTTTAGCGACCTACTCACTGGTTGTGAATTACAACGTATGAAGGATGATTGGGCGAAGTATTGTCCTGGGGAATAAAAATTCTTTCTCCTTGTAGAAGATGAGAAACACTGTTTTGCAAGGAAGAGCTTAAAGCCACATCCCTTGCAACGCAAAGCTCTTCATCCTAAGTGGAGAAGACACTTTTTAGTGGTTATTTCGGCAAGCCTATGTTGAATAAAAAAAGCGAAGCCTGAGCTTCGCTTTTTTACTTTAAGCTAAATTAGATTTTAGCAATTAAGTCTTTGATTTGTTTTGCTTGTTCTGCTGCATTACCTGTGTAAGTTGCAGGAGTCATTTCTGCAAGGCGCGCACGATCTTCAGCAGGAACTGCAGAAAGTTCGTTACCGTTGACGAAATCAACCATCATGTCACGTGTCATTGCTTGACCGCGAGTAAGGGCTTTTAGTTTTTCGTATGGTTTTTCCACGTTGTAACGACGCATTACAGTTTGAATTGGTTCTGCAAGAACTTCTTGAGCGTGGTCAAGATCTTCAAGAATACGCGCAGCATTCAATTCAAGTTTACCAATACCTTTTAAGCAAGCTTCAAAAGCGATTAAGCTTTGCGCCAAACCAACACCCATGTTACGAAGAACTGTAGAGTCAGTTAAGTCACGTTGCCAGCGAGAAATAGGAAGTTTTTCGCCAAGGTGAGCCAATACTGCATTTGCAATACCCAAGTTACCTTCAGAGTTTTCGAAGTCAATTGGGTTAACTTTATGTGGCATAGTTGAAGAACCTACTTCACCTTCTTTCAAACGTTGTTTGAAGAAACCAAGTGAGATGTAGCCCCAAACGTCACGGTTAAAGTCAATTAACACAGTGTTGAAACGACGAAGTGCATCAAACATTTCTGCGATGTAGTCGTGTGGTTCAATTTGAGTTGTGTACGGGTTGAATGTTAAACCTAGTGATTCAACAAATGCTTGCGAGTGAGCAGGCCAGTTAATTTCTGGGTAAGCAGAGTAGTGCGCATTGTAGTTGCCTACAGCGCCGTTAATTTTACCTAAAAGTTCAACATTGTTGAATTGTTTGATTTGGCGGGCAAGGCGGTAAGCCACGTTTGCCATTTCTTTACCCAAAGTTGTCGGGCTTGCAGTTTGACCGTGTGTACGAGACAGCATAGGCTGTTCAGCGTGAGTTTCAGCCAAAGCCGCAATCGCATCTACGATTTGCTGCATAGATTCAACCAGTACTGCACGGCCGTTTTTCAGCATTAACGCATGAGACAAGTTGTTGATGTCTTCAGAAGTACATGCAAAGTGAATGAATTCGCCTGCATTTTTAAGTTCTGCGATGTCAGCAATCTGTTCTTTCAGGAAGTACTCAACGGCTTTAACGTCGTGGTTGGTTGTACGCTCGATTTCTTTAATGCGGTTTGCATTGTCTTCAGAGAAGTTTGCAACAATTGCATCAAGAGCAGCGTTAGTTTCAGCACTGAACGCTGGAACTTCAGTTATTTCAGGACGGTTTGCAAGCGCTTGTAACCAACGCACTTCAACAGTCACACGAGCGTGGATTAAACCAAACTCAGAGAGGAAGGGACGGAGAGCATCACATTTGCTTGCGTAGCGTCCATCTAATGGAGAAAGTGCGGTTAAAGCGTTCATAGCGATTCCTTAAACTTTGGAATTAAACGTAAAACAAAAAAGCCCGAATACAGCATCATTCATACGGTTTGATACTGTAAACGGGCAAGATCCTGAATATCCTGCAGCAGCTTGCGCTTGCTGAAAATCATGCCCCAAGAACTGCCGCCGAGCTGACGCCACAAATGCGCCATTTGCAGGCCGGTAAACAGCGATGCGCGGATGCGGTTGGTATGGCTTGAGTCTTTAAATGCTTCAGCATTGCCGCGAACCATGATGCGGGGATTAATAGATCCGGCGGTTTCGACATAGGTTTGCGCGAGGTTGGCAATGATGCTGGGGTGTAAATAGTTATTATCAAAAAATGAAAGCTGTTTTAATATTTTTTGCTGGGACTGTTCAATAATTTCGACAAATTTGGGATTGCTATAAACTTTCTTTTCTAGTTGTAACAGTGCCATTGCGTAGTTCATTGGCAGTTTAGTATTGGCAAGTTTTGGCAATCTGGATTTAGGTGACGTATTAAATGGGTGGTTAATGCTGTTTTCTAAGGTTTTTAAACCGAGGGAGATGTCGGCCAATTGATTAAAGAAAGCTAACGTTTGACACTGGCATGGGCCACTTGGTCGAATATTTAAGCTGGCTTTAATCAATTGTTCAAAATAGAAGTTACCGCTTTCACCAATACTCTGGCGACCCGTTAGCGCAGTCATGTGCGTTAACTGGGTGGCTTGAAAAACACCTGCCAACGCTAATGCGCGATTTTGACGGGTGTTCAGAGTCTGGGGCTGTTGAAACGGTAACTCTGTCATGCCGAGACAATCCTTATTGAATAAAATCTGGTTTAGGTGCATTGGTATGATGAATCACACCACCGCCTAAACAAACTTCACCTGCATAGAATACAACGCTTTGACCTGGCGTCACGGCGCGCTGTGCTTCATCAAATTCTACACGTACGCCATTTGGTGCGTCTGGGTCTTTGTACAAGGTACATGCCTGATCACCTTGGCGGTAGCGTGTTTTTGCAGTACAGCGGAAACCTGTTTCAGGAATCTCTTGCTCACCTGCAACCCAATCAATGGCTTCAGACCATAAGATGGTGCTTTGCATGAGTGGGTGTTCATGGCCTTGGCCGACCACTAAACGGTTACCTTCGATATCTTTATGCAGTACAAACCAAGCGCCTTCTGCAACGCCTTTCATACCACCAATACCAATGCCACCGCGCTGGCCGAGCGTATAGTACATTAAGCCGTGATGATCACCAACCTCTTTGCCATCTTCAAGCACAATTTTTCCAGGCTGCGCTGGTAAATATTGTTTTAAGAAGTCATTAAAACGTCGTTCGCCAATAAAGCAGATGCCGGTTGAGTCTTTTTTCTTCGCAGTGGCTAGGCCTAATTCTTCCGCAATTTTACGAACTTGCGGTTTTTCAATCTCGCCGACAGGGAACAAAGTTTTATTAATTTCACGGCCATGAACGGCATGTAAAAAGTAAGTTTGGTCTTTGTTGTTGTCTACACCGCGAAGTAAAGATGCATATTCTTCACCACGTGAGTTTTTAAGTGTTTCCCCTCTACGGCAGTAATGGCCAGTGGCAATAAAGTCTGCACCAAGGTTCACAGCATGGTCTAAAAACGCACGGAATTTAATTTCTTTGTTGCACAGAATATCTGGGTTAGGGGTACGGCCAGCGGCATATTCTGCAAGGAAATGTTCGAACACGCGGTCCCAATATTCCATTGCAAAGTTTGCTGTGTGTAATTTAATACCAATTTTATCGCAAACAGCCTGTGCATCAGCAAGGTCGTCCATTGCTGTGCAGTATTCCGTGCCGTCATCTTCTTCCCAGTTTTTCATGAATAGGCCTTCAACTTGATAGCCTTGCTGAAGAAGAAGCGCTGCAGACACAGATGAGTCTACACCACCAGACATACCGACGATGACACGTTGTTGCATAGGATTAGGCATCCAAATTTGAAATGAGGGGAGAATTTTGGTGCTCATAAACGAGCGATAAAGGATATTTTTGACCAGACAAAGCATCTTGAACTGCTTTAATAACTAGCGGGCTACGCGCACGAGCTGTTTCTAGCAGTTCTTCTAATGTCATCCATTTTGGACCAACAATGCCTGTGTCCAATTCTGCTTCTGGAAAATATTCCAGCACATGCGCTAAAAAGCAGAAACGGAAATAGGTACGGTCTGGATACATTGGAGGCGTATAAGTATAAATGCCTAAAAGCGCATCTACGTCTACCGCATGGCCAGTTTCTTCCATGGTTTCGCGTATGGCTGCTTGAATGATGGTTTCACCGCATTCGACATGACCTGCAGGCTGATTAAACACAGTATGCGTTACGCCTTGGGTATGTTCTTCAACAAACAGGAATTTTCCGTCTTTTTCAACAACAGTTGCAACGGTAACGTGCGCAGTCCAAGCGGTCATATAACAGCACCATGGTAAGGGATGCGCTATTGTATAAAATTTTGGGGTGTGTGGCTATGTCGAACTGAACATTAAAGCTTACAGGGTGATAAAGATGCCGAGTTTCACTGGAAATTTTGCCTGAACCGATCAGCATTTTAACAGACTGATCAAACACTCACATTTATTTTGCATAATGAATAATATTATAAAAAATTACGTCGTGATTACTGTGATTAAGGTAGCGATGTACCTGATCTGCATGAAAACGAATACTTTCTCCAGTATTGGCCACATAGTGCTGATCTTCAGTCTGAATAGTGATACTGCCATTCAAAGGCAAAATATCTTCAATCACACCTTTTTCATGGATAGATGAATCATGCGATGAGTTAGCTTTTAAAGTAATGTGTAAAATTTCATATCCAAGTGTGGCATCAAATGCTTGTAAGACTTTAACAGAGAGCGCTTCGTCTTGATGCTTAAGCACGGCTGGATTTTGCTGTTCTGCAGGTAAGAAGGCACTTAAAGAGCTGTGAAACCCTAGGGCAATCTTCCAAAGCGTTTGCACAGTCGGATTAGATTCTTCACGCTCAATTTGACCCAGCATAGCCTTACTAATACCCGTCTCTTTTGCGGTTTGATCCAAACTCCAACCTTTTTCTGTACGAAGTTTTTTGAGTTGACTAGCAATATGCTTTAGCAATATGGACATTTCATCACCTATTTATATTGTGCGTTATAACGTACAATGAAATTCTTGTGCATTATAACGCACAAGCTTTTTATTGCTGAAGATTGATTTAAAAATTTTAAATAGCAGGTGGTAATGTGCGCGCGATTATTTATGGATTATTAGCATCCTGTTTTTTTTCTACGGCCTTTATTTTTAATCGGGCGATGGAAATAGAGGGCGGAAGCTGGATGTGGAGCTCTTCGTTACGCTTCTTTTGGATGGTGCCAATGCTACTTTTGATTGTTGCTGTTCGTGGCAAGTTAGCGTCCAGCTTGCAACATTTAAAAGAGAATTTTAAACAATATTTACTCTGGAGCACGGTTGGCTTTGGACTGTTTTACGCGCCATTAACCTTTGCAAGTATTTATTCTCCAGGTTGGCTGATTGCTGGAAGTTGGCAAACGACCATTATTGCGGGATCTTTATTGGTGCCGTTTTTGGGCGCAGGTGCATCTCAGGCTCAGGGTAGTGTATGGTCGAAACTGCCTTGGAAAGAGCTAAAGTGGTCGAGTGTGATTATTTTAGGGGTGATTCTGATTTTGTGGGATCAAATGAGCAGTATCAGTTGGACATTGGCTTTAGCAGGCTTTATTCCAGTGGTATTTGCAGCCTTTATGTACCCATTAGGCAATCGAAAAATGATGCAAGTGTGTCAAGGCAAAGTAGAAACACCTGAGCGGGTACTCAATATGACGTTGGCAAGTTTACCGTTTTGGGCGGTGATTGCCGTGTTTGGCTTGCTCGATCATGGATTGCCTTCAAGTAGTCAGGTTTCATACGCATTTTTAGTGGCTTTATTTTCTGGGGTAATTGCGACTTTATTGTTTTTCTCAGCAACCAATTTGGTGCATACCCAGCCAAATCAATTGGCGATGGTTGAAGCCACTCAAGCTGGTGAGTTGCTATTTACTTTATTGGGCGAAATGATTTTTTTAAATATGGGTTTACCATCGAAGCTTGCACTATTCGGCGTATTTTTAATTGGCTTAGGTATGGTGGTACATAGTATGGCTTCTATAAAAATTCAAAAAAGCGCGAAGTTACAAGAAGGCAGCTAGCCTTTGCTTATAAGGTTTGAAGCGTTCGCATAAGGATGAATTGATTAATTATTGATGATAATAAAAAGCGCGTTATGCCGCGCTTTTTATATTTTTAGCTTAACTTTGCTCTAGATAATTATTCGCAACCTTTACATAATGCCGTGCTGAATAGGGTAAAAACTCTTTTTCTTTATCCGTGAGTGGACGGACTTTTTGTACAGGACTTCCTACATATAAATAGCCACTTTCTAAGCGTTTACGAGGTGGTACTAGCGAGCCTGCACCAATCATTACATCATCTTCAATAATGGCATCATCTAAAATAATGCTACTGATGCCAACCAATACACGGTTACCAATGGTACAACCATGTAATTTGACATGATGACCAATCGTGACATCTTCACCGATAATAAGTGGAGAGCCTTCAGGCTTATCGGCTTTTTTATGGCTGACATGGAGCATGGCATGATCTTGCACATTAGAATTTTTGCCAATATGAATGTGATTGACATCGCCACGGATCACGGCAAAAGGCCAAACTGAGACATTTTCCGCCAGTTGAACTTCACCAATCACCACTGACATTTCATCAATATAGCATGTAGCGTCAATTTTTGGATGATGGTGTAAATAGGGGCGGATATTTTTGTTCATAACGGTCCGTCGCAAATAATAAATATTCCTTAGAGTATAAAATAAAAAAGCACCCAAACCGAGGTATGGATGCTTTGGTCTAAGCTGAAAAAATCAGCTTTCGAAAATTTTAGAATAAGTTAGCAAAGAATTGTTTGATGTGATCAATCATTTTTGCAAAGAAGCCAGCTTCTTCAACGGCATTTAATGCCACCAATGGTTTTTCAGCAATTACTTTACCATTTAAAGTTGCAACGTATTTACCTACAACTTGACCTTGTTTTAAAGGCGCAGTCAATTTTGGTTGTACCACCAATTGCGTTTTGATCGCGTTTGCTTCGCCTTTAGGCATCGTTACATTAAAGTTTTCTGGTAAGCCAATTTGTACTTCGCTGTCTTTACCATACCAAACCTTCGCTTTTGCTAAGACTTGTTTTGCAGGCTGAACTTTAACCGTTTCAAAATTTGCATAACCCCAAGCTAAAATTTCACGTGTTTGTGACGCACGTTCGTTCATGCTTGGTGCACCAAAAATCACTGAAATTAAACGTAAAGGACCACGTTTTGCAGACGTTGTTAGGCAGTAACCTGCTTCATCTGTATGACCTGTTTTTAAACCATCCACACTTGGGTCAGTATAAAGTAAGGCATTACGGTTACCTTGCTTAATACCGTTGAAAGTAAATTCTTTTTCAGAATAGATTGGATAGTACTTAGAGCTGTCATGAATAATGTGTTGTGCAAGCGTAGCCATGTCTTTTGCAGTTGAATAGTGACCTTCTGCTGGCATACCTGTGGCATTAATGAAGTGCGTATTGCTCATGCCAATACGTTTAGACTCTTGGTTCATCATGTGAACGAAAGTGCCTTCATTGCCTGCAATGTGTTCAGCCATTGCTTTAGATGCATCATTACCCGATTGGATAATAATACCGCGAAGCATTTCAAGTGCTGTTGCTGTTCCATTTAATGGCACATACATACAAGATTCTGCGCTAGTACCACGGCACCATGCAGATTCATTCATGCGCACTTTTTCATTTTCAGTTAGCTCGCCACTCAATAACTTTTGTTCAATGATGTAACTGGTCATCATTTTTGTCATTGAAGCAGGTGCTAATTTTTCGTTTTCATTTTTTGCAGCAAGGATTTGCCCAGTCTCATAGTCCATCAGCACATAAGATTTATTATTCAATTCTGGGGGTGCAGATAGGACTGTTGCCGCAAATGAAAAAGAAGGTGCAAGAACTAATGCGGCAAGGGCGGTTTTTCGGGTCATTCTAAGTGGTTCCAATAACTTGTTATAAGCGCAAGAGCCTAGCATTTTAGGACAAAGCTAGGCTGACTTCTACGGGTGAGAAAGGCTTATTTTAAAAGTATTGTAACGAAGTGAGCTTAATTTGCGTATGTCGTCAATTCTTGGCAAATTTCTAAGTTTTTCGCATCACCTGCTTTTTTTGCATCTGCTTGGGCTTCTTGCAAAATTGGTGCAAATTTTGGCTCTTGTGATAGGGCTTTTAAGCTTTGAACTGGATTTTTGACCTGTGGCATATTCTCTTTTAAAAGTTTGGCATAACCTTGTTCAAATTTGCCTTGTGCTTTTGCTTCAATCAGTGAAGGGCAAATATCAGATAGGACATACATTGCTGCTAATTCTTGCTGAGTTACTTGAGTGTCGCTTGGTGTGACATCGACATTTTCAGCATAAACATGAAGAGTAAATGCAGAGAGTGTAAGAGCAGTCAAAGTTTTTAGCAGAGGATATTTCATTTAAAAAACCTAATTTTAAAAGTTGTATAACTAGAATGAATTGTAGCTTAAAACGAATTTAGGTAAATATCAGCTAGCTTTTGTATTGAAGGTGTTGAAACCATGAAGGAATAATGAATGACTGTATAATATAAACCGCCTAAGTTTTAGACGGTTTATATCTTCAAACCTACTGATCTGATGAGGTGATTGGAATGAGAATATTTAACGCATTATTCTTCTTCGTAATTTAAAACGTCATCACATACAGATTTTTGCTCTTCTTTAGAAGATTCTTTCGCTGCAGTACGAGACTCTGCTAAGAAAGATTTATATTCAGCATCTGCTTGTAGCTTTTCATAAGTCATCGACTTTTCTGAGTAGTCTGCTAAATAGCTTTTGATTAAGCTTTGAATGTTGCTGTCAAATTTGGCATTTTTACCAATAATTGCAGGGCAAACTTCCGCCATTACTTGAGTTGATGCGATATCTTCCTTAATAATTGTGTTGGCTTCAGCAGGCGTTAGTCCTTCATCAGCAATAACTGCTTGAGACAATACAGCAGCCAAGCTTAACCCCAGTAAGCGACGAAATGATAAAGTTGTAATCATTTTTTAATTCACACATTTTTGATGGATGTCGGAATTTTAATATATATAATTCTCTATATATATCAATCAAATGTTCTGAACGGTCATTTTTAAACGGTAACAGGTTTTTTCAGTGAATATTTTAATCGCCAATGATGATGGTGTATTTGCACCAGGGATCCAAGCTTTAGCTCATGCCTTAAGACCTTTAGGTCGTGTGGTGATTGTTGCTCCCGAAGCAGAACGTAGTGGTTTTTCTAGTGCCTTAACTTTAGATCGCCCATTACGTCCCATTCAAATTGCACCAGATATGTGGGCTGTAAATGGTACACCTGCAGATTGTGTGTATTTGTCTATGAATGGACTATTCGATTTTGAATTTGACTTGGTGGTCAGTGGTATTAACTGCGGGGCAAATTTAGGGGACGATGTGCTGTATTCAGGTACAGTAGGGGCGGCATTTGAAGGACGCTTAATGGCACAACCTGCAATTGCCGTGTCATTGGCAGGGCCAAATGTACGCGGTTATAACGACCCACAAGATTTCGCACAAGCAGCGCAGTGGGTACATGACTTTATTGCAGGCGGTTTACCAGCATTGCCATCACGACACATCTTTAATATTAATATTCCAGATGTGGCTGAATTAAAAGGTGCACAAGTCACTTATCAAGGTCGTCGTCGCCAATCTAAGCCAATTACCACACAAGTCGACCCACGTGGCCGTCAAGTATTTTGGATCGGTTTATCAGGCGAAGCTGTTGCAGAGCCTAAAAAAGGGGTATTTGGTATTGAATCGGACTTCTTTGCCGTTGCCAATGGCTTTGTCAGTATTACGCCAATTCAAATGGATGCGACAAATTACGATATTTTGATGGACTTACACACACAATTTAGCCAAAAACAGTAACAAGTGTTATAACTTTGTGAAAAACACAACTGTGAAGCTTATTTGCAGTTGTTTTTTGCTAATCTTAGCGCATTCACACCATTCGCTTCATTTTTGTTAGAGAGGAAAATAATGTCCCTGGTGTTTTCAAAAGTTGCCTCTACAGCCCCAGCTACTATATTCAAAACTTTTGTACTTGCTGCGGCCACTGCTTCTGCCTTGGTATTGAGTGGTTGTGCGTCAAAACCTCAGGTGAATAATTCAGCTCGTTATGTTGCTGCTCCAGATTTTTATACAGTGCGTTCAGGTGACACTTTAAGTGGAATTGCTGCCCGTTATGGTTTGAGTTATATCAGTGTTGCAGAGATGAATGATATTGCAGCGCCGTATCGTATTTATGTGGGCCAATCACTACGCCTAAAAAATTCGTCATCTCGTCGTGCGGCTTCTACGCAAGCAGTAACGCAGGCTGCACCAATTCAGCGTCAATCGATTGCATTGCCACAAAATACACCAACGACACCATCACAGACTGTGCGTACACCTGTAGCACCCGTGACTGCTCCAAGCACACCAGTCACGTCAAGTTCATTGCGTTGGGTACGTCCTGCAACAGGCCCTGTACTTGAAAGCTTTAATTTAGCAAATAATGTCAAAGGCACACGTTATTCAGGGAATGTTGGTGATCCAATTGTGGCTGCTGCTGATGGCCAAGTGGTTTATGCTGCTGATGGTTTAAAAGAATATGGTAATTTGGTCTTGATCAAGCATGTAAGTGGTTATATCACTGCATACGCCCACAACAGTAAAATTTTAGTGAAAAGTGGACAAAATGTAACAGCTGGTCAAAAAATTGCAGAGATGGGTTCTTCTGGTACATCTCGAACAATGTTGGAGTTTCAGGTTCGTTTAGACGGGAAACCTATCAATCCAATTTCAATTTTACCAAATAATTAAATAGATAATGCAAATCATAAATTTCTTCGTATAATACAATGAGTTGTTTTTAATATTGCAAAAACAGCTCAAAGTTTTATGAGGGAACTTCATGTTAGATCAACTTCGGGGTATGGGTGTTTTTGCTTGTGTAGTAGAAAAAAACTCATTTAGCGGCGCGGCACGAGAACTGGGTATTACCACCAGTGCTGTCAGTCAACAAATCCGTTCTTTAGAACAGGATATGGAAGTTGTATTGTTGCATCGTTCTACACGAAAATTAAGCCTCACAGAAGCTGGACAGGCTTTTTTTCATAGTTGCCAAGACATGTTGTCGGCAGCTGAGCGTGGCAAAATTAGAATTAATGAATTACGCGATGATTTGGTTGGTGATTTACGCATTGTTTCGACACCTGAAATGTGTGCCAATCATATTATTCCAGCATTGTCACAATGGATGTCTACGCATAATGGTTTAAATATTCATATTGATGCCGATTATCAATTTGCCGATCTAAAAGAAAGTCGCATTGATATTGCGCTACGAATAGGCCATAGAATAGAAGATCCAAATGTACAATCTGTAGCGCTTGCGCGTGTAGATCAAATTTTGGTGGCCTCACCAAGTTATATTCATCAGCATTCATTTATTTCACGCCCTGAAGATTTAACTCGACATGATGTGATTATGACGAATCTGGCAAAACACAATCATAGTTTTGCATTTCAGCATGCAGTGAGTGCCGAAACTATCGTATTAGATATTGCATCGCGTTATTCAACCAATAACACGCTTATTGCAAAAAATATGTGCATGCAGGGCCATGGAATAGCACGTATGTTGTATTTAGATGTGCAAAAAGATTTAATGAATGGCAATTTAGTTGAAGTTTTACCAGAGTGGAAATTACCAACATTCACTCTATATGCGGTCATGCCAAAATCTGAACAACAATCCACTAAAGTGCAACGAAGCCTTGAAATTTTGAAGCAATATTTCTCTCTACTTTCAGGTGGTCGAGTCTATAAAGAAGTTTCATGAGACTTTTAAACTATTATCTTAGACTTTTTAAGTATATAAAAAGCCGCAATAAGCGGCTTTTTATATGGCATTAAGTTTAAGCTAAATATGCTTTTACCATACGAACAATACGATCAACTAAAAGATCAGCTTGTTCTTGTGTGATATTTAATGCAGGGAGCAAACGAATTACAGAGCCTGCAGTGACATTTAAAATCAAATGGTATTCATCACGGGCGATATCCACTAAATCAGCGCAAGCTTTAGGTAATTCAATACCAATCATTAAGCCAAAGCCGCGTACTGTGACTTGCTGATCTTGAAGCTTTTCAGTCAATTGTTGAACGATGTAAGCACCTTTTTCAGCAGCATTAGCAACCAAGTTTTCTTTTTGAATGGTTTCAATAACAGTGTAAACCACACGTGAGCCCAAAAGTGTACCACTGTATGTTGAACCGTGGTTACCTGCAGTTAATACGCCTACACCACGACCTTGAGTCATTACTGCACCAATAGGGAAGCCGTTGCCTAAACCTTTGGCAGTGGTCAATACGTCAGGCACAATATTGGTGTGTTGGTAAGCAAAGTATTTGCCTGTACGGCCATTACCAGTTTGTACTTCGTCTAACATCATCAACCAGTTGTGTTGGTTACAAATGCGACGGATCTCTTCTAAATAGCTAAAACCTTGAGGTGCAGTATTTACACCACCTTCACCTTGAATCGGTTCAACTAAAATAGCTACGATGTCTGGGTGATTAATGGCTGCTTCTTCAATCGCTTCAATATCACCAAAAGGCACACGAATAAAGCCTTCTACCAGTGGTGCAAAACCATCTTGTACTTTTTTGTTGCCTGTTGCAGACAGTGTTGCAAGTGTACGACCATGGAAAGAATGATCTGCAACAATAATTTTTGGTGTGCTAATCCCTTGTAAGTGTGCAAATTTACGTGCAATTTTAATTGCGCCTTCGTTTGATTCTGCACCACTATTTGAGAAGAAAACTTCTTCCATGCCAGCAACTTCAGCAAGCTTTTGCGCTGCTGCCGTTTGCCAAGGCACTTCAAAAATATTGCTGGTATGAATTAACGTTGCAGCTTGTTCTGCAATAGCTTCTGTTACTGCTGGGTGTGAATGACCTAAACCACACACAGCAATACCTGTGAGTGCGTCGAAGTATTCTGTACCATCTTCAGTATAAAGATAAGAACCTCGGCCTCGGACAAAGCTGATCTTTTGACGGCCAAATACAGGCATCAAGTGAGAGGGTTGATCAGTTTGCACAGGCGCAAGGGTAATGTTGTTCATGACTAACTCTTATCTGTTCGGAGGATTGAAAATTTACTTTTGCTACTTTATAAATGAAAGTATCAAGGTGTTCTATATAAGCAAAATATACCCATGATTTAAAGCCCGATTGTAAATAAAATTGGAAATATTACTTTAGTCATACTGTTTTGTTGAGTTTTGGGTATAATGCGATGCAGATTTATTGAGGATATATCAATGACTGAACAAGCTCGTGATACAGAAGCGTTAATTCGCGACCAAATTGCTAAACATGCTGTTTTACTTTACATGAAAGGCACACCACAATTCCCACAGTGTGGTTTTTCTGCACGTGCTGTTGAAGCGCTCAGTCAAATTGGCCGTCCATTTGCTTATGTAAATATCTTGGAAAACCCAGATATTCGTGCAACTTTGCCAATCATTGCAAACTGGCCAACTTTCCCGCAATTATGGATCAACGGTGAGTTGATCGGTGGTAGCGACATTATGTTGGACATGTTCCAAAAAGGCGAATTAAAAACTTTAGTTGAAGAATTCAGCCCAGCTCCTGAAGCTTAATTCAGAGTAAGTAAAAAAGCGCCGATAAACGGCGCTTTTTTTGTGTCTGCTAGATGATTATTTTTCTTCAGTAGATGCATTTGCATCCGTCGAAGAAGTCACTTCAGCATCTGCTTGTTGTTGCGCTTTGAGTTCAGCCTTTTTCTTTTTTTTGTCTTTCTTCTTTTTTTTCTTTTTTTTGCTGTCTTCTTCTTCCTCAAAAGCTGCGCCATCTTCTATTGCTTGCCAGTATTCAAGTTGTTCCATAACAGCAGCAAAAATCGAATTTTTGCTATAACGGCCTTTTTTATCGAGCGTACCGACAGGACGCGCCATGAGGATTTCTAAGGCTTGTGCAATATTGTCGATGGCATGAATATGGAATTGACCATTTTGCACGGCTTCAATTACATCTTTACGGAGCATTAAGTGTTGCATATTTTGACGAGGAATAATGACGCCTTGCTGGCCCGTTAAACCTTGTAATTTACATGCATCATAGAAACCTTCAATTTTGGCATTGACACCACCGATGGGTTGTACTTGACCCAATTGGTTCATAGAGCCTGTAATTGCCCAAGATTGATCAATTGGGAGCTGGCTAATCGCAGAAATTAAGGCAGAGAGTTCCGCTACGGTAGCGCTGTCTCCATCAACTTGACCATAGCTTTGCTCAAAAGCTAAGGCAGCTGAGAAGTGGAGTGTTTGTTCGCGACCAAAGTGAGCTTTGAGGAAGCTCGACATGAGCAAAACACCTTTGGCATGCAATGAGCCACCCAGTTCAACACTGCGTTCAATATCTAGGATATCGCCACCACCTTGATAAACTGAAGCGGTTAAGCGTGAGGGTAGACCAAATTCGACATCGGCATATTGAATGACCGAAAGAGCATTAATTTGTCCTAAACGGTGGCCACGCGTTTCAATCAATTGCGTACCACGGGTTAAGTCTTGCCAATACAACTCGCGTAAATAGCCAAGTCGATATTTACGATGGTCGAGCGCCGTATTAATGTGCTGTTCTGTGACCATGCTGTCATTGGCTTGTACTGCATGGTGGTGTGCTTCGCGAATTAAGTCACCCAAAGTCAGTGCATGTAAAGACAGTGAACTTTGGTCTTCGGCTTGGCGACTTGAATCTGTTAAGAGTGCAGATAGTGCGGAACGATCAAATGGAAGTAGTTTGTCCGACTGTACATAGTCTGCAATTAACTGCATATAAGCATGTTCATTGTCATCATTACGCTGTAGCGTGTCGGTAAAGTCCGCACGAATTTTAAATACGCTACCAAGCTCTGGTTCAAGCTCTAAAATTTCATAATAAATTTCAGGCTCAGCCAGTAAAATGACTTTAATGTTGAGCGGAATGGCAGCGGGCTCAATCGAAATGCTACCTGTGAGGGTGAGCATGTGCTCCAGAGAAGACAGCTTGAGTTGACCCGATTTAAGCGCGCGTTTTAATCCTTGCCATGCATAAGGCTGTTCAAGTAATTGCTCAGCTTCAAGCATTAAAAAACCACCATTGGCTTTATGTAAAGCACCTGGTCGAATTAAGGTAAAGTCTGTTGTGATGGTGCCATTTTGAGTCAGTTGCTCGACATGACCCAATAAATTGTAATGGGTTGGGAAATCTTCAAAAATGACAGGTGCACCCGCATTAGCTTTATGCGTAACCACAATATTGGCTTGGTAGCGCGCTGGCACACGGTTAAAAATTCCTGGTCGGAAATCGTCTTCTTCTTGTTCTAAAACGATTTCTACATTTTCGATAATGTCTTCTGCATACAGTTTTAGATATTGGGCAAGGCCTTCAACTTCTTTAAATTTATTGAGCATTGATTCAATACGAGGCATGACCACTTGCTTGGCAATATCACGATTTAAATGCTGAACTTTATCGCGAGCATCATCTTCTAGATCGCCTAAATGTAGGCCAAGGCGATCCAGCTTTTTGTCCATGTAGCGAATATTGGCAGAGATTTCCGCACGTTGTTGGCTACTGAGCGCATGAATCTCTTCTTTAGACATTTCTTGCATTTTATTGTCTTTAAAATGCATTGGGACAAAGTGATGTTCATCATTTTGAGTGATGAGTTTAAGGTCGAGATCTTCACCTTCTTTGGTTAGCTCAAATAAGGCTAAATTCTGTTCATCACCAGTCCGTTGACGAATCAGTTCGATATTGTTGTGATATGTTTCAGCGGTAAAGCGACGTTCAAGTTGCTTTAAAATGGTCTGCCACGTTTGATGTAATTGTGTTTGAAACTTAGGTGCTTGACCTGCAGGTAGTTTTAATGCCAAAGGTTGGCGTTGTACCTGAAAGTTATTGACATAGACCCAGTCATTTGGCGTAGGCATCGTTTTAGCGTGCTGTTGGAGCAAGCGCTTAATCATGGTGCGTTTGCCTAGACCAGCCGTACCTACAGCAAAAATATTATAGCCAGAATAAGGCAATGCAATTCCTGCTTCTACTGAAGCACGGGCACGATCTTGACCTAAAAAATTATTTAAGGGTTTTAAGCGTTTGGTCGATGTTGGAATTTTTTTGAGGTCAGTTAAATAAGTCAGTTGTTCAAATTGAAGCTGAGTTTTGCTCAAGGTAGTTTGAATCTCTGGTTGATCAAAAACACTGATTATTTTTTTAGCTTCTGGCACTTCGTTTTGGTTAGCAGTGGGTGTGGAAAGAGAAGATTGAAGAGTTTCGAGTTTTTTGGTCACTGTTGAATCCAAAACATATTAATAACGGCAGAATTTAAAGGTATACAGAAATGCCTGAAAAGATCAAGCAACATGGCTGATTTTCTCGACAAAATTACGTACAGATTTTATAAATTTGGTTGAAACCAAGCGGATTAAGCGCTTGAATAGCATCATTCATTTTCAGACAAAAATAATGTAATGACAACACAAGCTTCAGGATGGAAAGCGGCATTTACCGCATTTCTAGATAAACGTGCGCTGATCATGCTGTTTTTAGGCTTTTCGGCAGGTATTCCAATTCTGCTGATATTTTCTAGCTTGTCACTGTGGTTAGGTGAGGCGGGCATTGATAAGAGCGCCGTAACATTTTTTAGTTGGGCCGCTTTAGGTTATTCCTTTAAATTTGTCTGGGCACCTTTAATTGATGAGCTCCCAGTGCCTTTATTGACCAAATTAATGGGGCGTCGCCGTGCTTGGTTGCTGATTGCTCAGTGTCTGATTATCTGTGCTATTGCCATTATGGCGTTGTCGGATCCTGCACTTGGACAGAGTTATATTTACCAAATGGCAGCAGGCGCAGTACTTTTGGGCTTTTCGGCAGCCACACAAGATATTGTGATTGATGCGTACCGTATTGAATTGGCAGAAACTGAAATGCAGACCGTATTAGCTTCTACCTATAATGCGGGTTATCGCATTGGTATGATTGTTGCTGGTGCTGGTGCGTTATTTTTAGCAGCTTATTTGGGCACGGCTAAAGGTAATTATATATATGAGGCTTGGCGCACGACCTATTTTGCTATGGCTGCTGTCATGCTTGTGGGAATTATTACGACCTTAGTGATTCGTGAACCACAAGTAGAACGTATCCATAAAAATTATCAGCGCTTTGATTATTACCGTTTGGTCGGTGTGTTTTTTGTGGCTGTGGTCAGTTTTGTACTTAGCTATATTTTTTCAGGGAATGCAGTTGAAGCACTGAACACTCAGTTTGAGGTACAGGATTCATTGTTACTCTTTGGCTTGGAATCTATACGTTTTATTGGGTCTGGGGCAATTGCTTTACTCGTAGGTGGTGGCTTAGTCAAAGCTGGTGCAGTAAACAAGCAGATGGCTTATGAAACTTGGGTCAATCCTGTTGCTGATTTTTTTAAGCGCTATGGTGTAAAGCTGGCATTGGTTTTATTGCTTTTGATTGGTTTCTACCGTATTTCAGACATTATTGCCGGTGTTATTTCTAATGTGTTTTACCAAGACTTAAATTTTAGTAAAGAGCAAATTGCTGAAGCGGTAAAAGTCTATGGTGTTATTTTTAGCTTGGTCGGTGGCTTTTTAGGAGGCTTACTGGCACAGCGTATGAACATTATGAAATTAATGTTTGTGGGTGCGATTTTAGCCAGTTCGACCAATTTAATTTTTATTGGTTTGGTGAAATCGGGTCAGCCACTCGGTGAAGTTACTGTACAGGCTGGTGGTAAAAGCTATCAAGTGCAGGCAGATGAAACGGGTGCATGGACGCAAAAAGTTCCTGTTGCTGATTTGCGCTCTGGTGAGGCGATACACGTGAGTGCAACTTATATGCAAGATAAAAGTGGCGCTGTAACAGTAGAGATGCCATATCTTAATGATCAAGCAAACAAGGCATTACTCGTATTTCCGATTACGGCAGACAATGTGGTTAATGCGCAAGAAAGCCAAAATAGCATTGTGGTGCGTGGTCAAACAGCGCATGCTCTAAATGAGCAACAAAAACTGCAGGTGCAACTCGATGGCCAAACCTTTGAAGCTAAATTAGACAAAGCAGGTATTTTTACCGCGACGATTCCAGGAAAAGCCTTGGCTGAATCGGCTAGCCACAAAGTTGAAGTACAGCTGTTGGATGCTGAGCGTATTATTGCTACACAAACACATGCTTATGAAGTTAATACTGTTGCCAATATGGCAGGGGTGCTTAGTGTAGATGTACAACCAATACAGCTGGCGCAAGCAGAAAATGGCTGGGTTGAGCTGAAAGGTAAAGTGATTAAGTCATATAGTTCAATGTGGCTATACTTTGCGATCATTGTGGATAATTTAGCCTCTGGCTTGGCTGGGGCAGCATTTATTGCATTTTTATCCAGCTTAACCAGTGTATCGTTTACGGCAGTGCAGTATGCAATTTTCAGTTCTTTAATGACCTTAACACCTAAAATTTTAGGCGGTTATTCGGGTACGATCGTGACCAATATTGGCTATCCAAAATTTTTCTTAATGACTGCATTAATTGGTATTCCAATTTTGTTTTTAGTGGTTTGGGTTGCAAAATTGCTCAAAGAACATGAACAAAAAACCACGCAATAGACTTTGAGTATAGTTTGATTAAAAAAAACCGCGATAATTTCGCGGGTTTTTTAAGATTGAATGAGCATGATTTTTTACAAAAAAATAGCATATTGAGTGAGTTAATGAACTGTATAAGCTTTGCGACTAAAATTGAACTTTGGGGATTAAATCCCTATAGTATTCAACAATAATTTAAGATTTAGGAAAATGATGATGCGTATGTTGCATACCATGTTGCGAGTAGGCAATTTAGAACGTTCGTTAGCGTTCTATACTGAAGTGCTGGGTATGACTTTACTTCGTAAACGTGACTATGAAGAAGGGCGTTTTACCTTGGCATTTGTAGGCTATGGTGGTGAAGAAAACCATACAGTACTTGAGTTAACGCATAATTGGGATACAGCGAGCTATGAATTGGGCAATGCCTATGGTCATATTGCAATTGCAGTAGATGATGCGTATAAAGCCTGTGAAGAAATTAAAGCGCGTGGTGGTAATGTCGTTCGTGAAGCGGGTCCAATGAAAGGTGGCGTGACAGTCATTGCATTTGTAGAAGACCCAGATGGTTACAAAATTGAACTGATTCAGCAAGACAACAATGCGCGTAATAACTAATCAGAAAGATGCTTGAAATACAGTCAAAATATTGAACATCACGCATGAAAATGCAGTTTCAATAGAAAAGCCCAGTAAGATGGTTTTTACCCAGAGGTAAATTCTAGGCTTACTGGGCTTTTTAACAGCTGATCTCAGCTAAATAAAATAGATAAATCATTGAAAGGATGCGGACATGCTGAAGATGCTGGCGTTGGACCGATTTACAGTACTGTTATTTATCATGGTGGTTTTGGCCACTTTTTTGCCCGTTTCAGGACAAGCTGCTGAAATTTTTGGCACGATCACGACAGTTGCAATTGCGGTTTTATTTTTCTTACATGGCGCCAAACTATCGCGTGAAGCTGTGGTAGAAGGATTAATGCATTGGAAGTTGCATGGTGTTGTTTTTGCATTTACTTTTGCGTTGTTTCCAATCATTGGTTTGCTGTGTAAACCGTTATTGGTACCAATGTTAGGGCAGGAGCTGTATTGGGGCTTCTTATTTATGTGCTTTTTACCTTCTACAGTGCAATCTTCGATTGCATTTACATCTGTAGCACAGGGTAATGTCGCAGGTGCCGTATGTAGTGCTTCATTTTCCAATATTGTAGGGATGTTTATTACCCCGCTATTAGTAAGTTTTTTTATTTTAGGTGAAACCACACATAATTTTGATCCGACTGCATCTATAGTGCAAATTACCTTATTGCTTTTGGTTCCATTTGTATTGGGGCAATTACTAAGACCTTATGTATTCCCTTATATGAAAAAAATGCCGAAGATTGTAAAAGTGTTTGATCAAGGCTCAATTTTAATGGTGGTTTATGGTGCATTTAGTAGTGCTGTTGTAGCAGGCTTGTGGCAACAGGTGAGTGCTCAGACCTTAATCCTACTGATTCTGGCCTGTTCTGTGCTACTCACGCTCATTATGCTATTGGCACTGTATGTACCACGCTGGATGGGCTTTAATCGTGCAGATCAAAAAACTATTTTCTTTTGCGGTTCTAAAAAAACCTTGGCCAGTGGTGTGCCAATGGCGCAGATTTTATTTATTGGTCAGCCATTAGGAATGATCGTATTGCCAATTATGATATTCCATCAAATCCAGCTAATGGTCTGCGGTGTAATTGCCAATTTATGGTCAAAGCAGAGTCGTGGTGTTGAATAAATTGCATTGAATCTAATAGTTTAAGTGATTAAAAGACTCGGAAGGTATCGAGTCTTTTAATGGATCATGTAAACTGAGTGTGTTGTCTATGACTAAAATTTAAGAACAGAATGGATAAAATGAAAACAAGAATAGCTGGACTGTTTTTAATTCTCAGCTACAGTACAGTGTGTATAGCTGATGATTTAACACTAAGAGTGAATCGAGATCTTATCGTAAAGATGCCTTTGTTGACGCTGCAGCCGATGCTGGACTTTTGCCGTGATCAACAGCCACAGCTCAATTCTGAACTTGAACAAGCCTATACGGGCGCTAAAGTAAAAGTGCTCAAGGCCGCCAAAGAGGGTGCAATCTCTGTGCTTAATTTGAATCATGATGAAGAATTATTTAAAGAAGAGGAACTTAATTCACCTGTAGATGCAGACGTTAAGCAGCAGTTTCAAGAAGCACTGGAAATGATGAGCAGATCTCTACAGCAAGTGGATTCAGCGACTTATTGTCCTGTATTAATTCAGCGCTTGAATCATTTTGACCAGCACACTTTTCAGCAAAGTGTAGAGATGAAATTTAAACAAATTTCAGAGCAAGCAAAAGCACAGAAGAAAGTCATTCAGTCAGAATGAGCTATTTATTAACAGTAAAAAATCAGCTATAATTTTTCCCAACTTGTTGTGCTTAGCTCTGACGGTATCCGTCTCGGTGGGCCAAAAGAATGGTCTGTTATGGTGTTGATCTGCCTTTTAGGCACTTCCTCCTCCTTGTAGGAGAGTGGTCAATTGCGATGACAGCAAAACCTTCTTAAACTTTATGGAGTAATCGACGATGCGCGCCGATATTCACCCAAAATACGAAAAATTAGTTGCTACTTGCTCTTGCGGTAACGTAATCGAAACTCGTTCAGCTTTAGGTAAAGAATCTATCTACCTAGACGTATGTTCAGCTTGCCACCCTTTCTACACTGGTAAGCAAAAGAACGTTGACACTGGCGGTCGTATCGACAAGTTCAAGCAACGTTTTGCTGGTATGTCACGTTCTATCAAACGTTAATACCCAAAACCAAAAAAAAGCAGGCATTTTGCCTGCTTTTTTTTATGTCCAGTATTTTGCATTTGACGTATGGTGCTTTATATAAAAAAGCCACATTCAATTGAATGTGGCTTTTTTGGTTTTAACTTAAATGTAGAGGATGATTATTGATCTTGTACATCAATCAAGTGATCCAATTTTTTCTGGAAGTAATCACCTTGAATAAAGCGTGCATCCACATTCCAAGCATTGGCAAACAGTGTCATGTCATTAAGACCACGTAACATAATTTGTACGGGCTTAATATCTCTGAAGGCAACAATTTTGAGTTGGAGTTCTTCGCATAATTTATCTGAATTTAACATGTGCGTTAATTCAGGGTGCAATGTTAAGCAATTCGCTTCAACTTGAGTTAATAGGCTTTCACTAAACATTGATTGACCAAAATCACGAATGGCGATTTCAGCGCCATGACGACGAAGTTCAATAATTGCTTTTTGAGCATCTGCAAGAGATTGATAAATATCATCTTCTGAAAACTGTAAAATCAGAGGATGTTGTTGCTTACTACGAATAATCGTCAACAGTTTGGCAACAAACTCAGGGAAGCTACGGTCTTTGAGTAAGATTTCTTTATTCAAGTTAATAATTAATTTTGCTTCAGGATATTGGGTGATGAAATTATGTAATTGCTTGCATGATTCCACCATAATCCAACGATCGAGCTTAATGGATAATTCTGAGTCTTCAGCCAGTTCTTTGAGTTGTGAAATATCGCGCCATTTATTGTCGTAGATAAAACCACTGGTCACCTCATAGGTGTACATGTTCTGGTCATCTTTATCGTATAGCTGCTGATATTTAAGATGAATTTCACCACGTTCTAAACAAGTGCGAAGTGCCTTAATGATAGGCGACTCATTCAATGCTGAAATTGGCGCAAGTTCTTCAATACTTGTGTTGAATTGTACGCTTGGTATTTGTGTTTCTGTTGCTTGAGCTTCGAGAGTTACCGCTGGAGATTGTGGTGCAAACTCTAGACTTGGAATTGAAAGTTCCAGTTCTGGTGCAGGTTGATTTTGAGGTAACTCAGTCAAGAATGCTTTTTCAACACATTGTTCCAAGACAGTTTCATCTCGTAACTCTTGCTCTAAAACGCTATAACCTAAACGTAAATTGAGTGGGTAGCTATTGTTATTCACGGTTAATAACTGCGGTTTACGAAGTGCATTTAAACCAATGAGTTTAGATTCAAGTATCGCTTGAGATTCTGCTTGGAATAAACCAACATAAACACCACCATCAATTTTAAACAATGGTGCATTGGTTTGTTCTTTTAAGAAATTTTTAACTTGTTCAAAATAACTTTTTAGCGTGTTCCAGTCAGACTGGAAAATTTGTTCTGGTGCAGAGGCCAAAGCAAATAAAACCAACGCATTAATATTTGATGGCTGTTGTGTAATAGCACGCTTTATTTGCTGATAGGTATTTGGCTTACTTTGCGAACCATCATTCGAAGTTTTTGTACCACTTGTACTTTCGATATCAATTGCAATTTGTAGTGCATCATCTTCAGCAGCAGGAATGAATTCTATTTTTAAAGGATTCTTGGTGCTGAGTTTGCTGTTTTGCGAGTCAAGCTCAAAACGACCAAAGTCAAACTGACCTTGGCTGATTTTTTTGAAGCGTGTTTTGAAATCAGGTAAATCTTTAGGTTGTAAGACATCGAGTAAAGGTAAGCCGATGATTTCATCTTCAGACTTTAAACCAAACAGTGATAAATACTCTGCATTCGCTTGAATATGAATGCCTTCTTGAATTACAGCTAATGCTTTATGGCTATCTACAACCAGCGATTGTGCTTGGCTTTGTGCTGTTTCTAGTTCATTTAACAGTTGTTGCTGTGTTTGCATTAAACGACTGAACGAAAGGGCACGAATTAAACCCAAATAAAAACGATCTGGGTAGTCTAGATTTAAGATGTCATAAATGCCTTTATGCACATAAGCAGGGTATTGGTCTGCTTGGTAGTCATCCGGCTTTAACAATAAAATCGGTAGATTAGGTTGCTTTGACAGTCGAATTAAGCTTAAAGCTTGTTCATATTTTAAGTCATAAGCACGACCGAAAATAATCAAATCCCAATTGAGGTTGAGCTGTTTTTCGAAACCTTGTAAGTCATCGAGTAGCACGGCTTCAACTTGATGTTCGCTTTGAGTTAGAAGATCACGTATTTGGTTAAAACGTATTTGGTTGTCATCAATGATGAGCAGACGTGTTTCTGTACGCTTTAATTTTTTAGACAATAATGGATTTCTCACTTCAACGCTTCCCATAAATCGTGATTTTTCGTGTCATTCACTTGTTTATTAATAAATTCGGTCACTAGATTCTCTTGCTGATCATTCAGTAATTCGTATTCAAAGCGAATGAAACTTTGTGTGATCAATTGAGCCTTGGTGAGATAAACTTTAAGTTCCTCTTTACCTAAACGTAAATGAATCGTTTGTTTTTCGCGGAATAGATTCGAACCAGGTAAAATGAGTGTTGTACTGTTTTGGTCGAGTTGTGCAGTTTGAACCAAAAGTGCAGGCTGATAATTATGAGTATTTCGATCTGTGCGGATATGACCAGAGCATGGATACATATCTTGCGTTAAAATTTCTAAACCCAGTTCGAGGCTCTTTTCTGCTGATTGCTTAATCCAGCGGATAACGCCACCACGCCATTGGCTTTGTGCATTTTCTTGAACCAAGATAAATTCACCCGTTTTTAAGTTGGCTGGTGTCGCACCCGTCCACTTAATACGGTAACCGTTCACACTAATGTCGAGTACTTCAGCAGAGTGAATTTGTTTAGCTTCACGATCAAGGGCTTTGGCATTCGAAACTGAAGTTTGAATGTTGGTATCCATTGAATTGATAAAACTTGATTCATTTTGCAGGTTATAGTTTGACTCAAGCTCAAGGGTTTCTTGCAATGTTTTGCCTTTAGAAAGGTAAAAATGAGCAACCGATAAGCCAAAGCAAATGTTGATTTTTGCAGAGTAATCATAACGCTCATGTTTACGTTCCACATTATTCATTAATAGATTGTGAATGTGGAAATGTAAGGCAGGCGTGAGGAATAGCTTTTCATTTTTTGATAAATACTGACCACTTTTAGTTTGTGTTTCTGTGAGATGGTCGAGTAAGTTTTGTGTCGAAATAAAAATGTCAGGTGTGTAATGTGATGCCTGATGTGAATTAAATACAGGTGGATGGTCTTTATTAGAGTCCACAACATAACGCGATAAAGTGGTTTCTTTCGGTAGAATCTGAATGAGTTTAGCCCAATCATAACTACATAAATATAGCCCCTGAATTTCTGCTGGTCGTATTTGGTTGGTATTAAATATATCCAATAAAATCAGCTGTGAGTACACTTGCGCAATGGTGGTGATTTCGTGTTGCGTACCTAGAAGCTGATTAATATTGGTTTGATCAAAATTGTTTTGAATCGCATATTCAACCAATTGATGTGTTGCATGCCATTGACCAGGAATAGGTGTGGTATAAAGCATTTGTTGTTGATATAACAACATCGCCAATTGTTGCAAAGCATAAAAAATAGATGCTGTACGTGCTGTTTGCAGACTCTTTTTATGACCAAACGAAAAAATAGAAAATTTTTGTTGATTGAGCTGCGTATTGCAACGCATCGCGATATCAATATAGATTTTGGCAAAATGGCTACGCAACAACATCGCCAATTCAATAATCTGGTCATTCCGATCAGTGGTAATTAAACTGTGATTGGCAAAATGCTTTTCTAAGCTAGTGAGTACATTTTCTAAGGTTGGATGTAGGATTTGCACCAAGTCAAATCGCAACATTTCTTGGCATTTCAATTCAGAAATTTCAAGCAAAGCATTAAATAATGATTTAGATGAAGTCCCCAATTGTAAAATGGAGACGCTATTTAGCCATTCCTGCAAACCTTTGGCAGTGGTAGGACAAAAACTGAGTTGATCCAGCTTAAGTTCAGTCGATTTCTGAAATATGTCTGAAGTACGCTTAGTCATCTTTATTATTTAACTCAAAAAGTTGAAACCCCAAAAAGCGGTGTTTTATTTTTCTCGCCCGCAATTTCCCGAACTAGTTTAGGAACCAAATACCCCGGTAGGTTCGCTAAAACCGCTTTATAAATGTCATCTATGTCCTGCGGTGATCGATCAAAATGATGAGCACCTTTAACTTTGTCTAGGACATGTAAATAGTATGGCATAACGCCTGCATCAAATAAGCGATAGCTTAAATCGACTAAAACGTCGGCAGAATCATTGACTCCTTTGAGTAAAACAGCCTGATTGAGGACTGTAATTTGTTCCTTGACCAGCTTAGAAAGTTGGCTACAAGTGAAATCATCTAATTCTGATGCGTGGTTTGAGTGTACCACTAGAATAATCCGCAGCCTACTGTTTTTTAAAATAGAAATAAACGCATCATTGATCCGATTGGGGATAACAATAGGAACGCGTGAATGAATTCTCAAAAATTTAATTTGTGGAAGTGATTCTAAGCGTTCAATCCAAAGCTGAAGTTTGCGATCAGATAAAGTTAATGGATCGCCACCACTTAAAATCACTTCATTAATATCAGGCTGACTTACTAAATAGTCACGAATATTTGGCCAATCATCTTGTTTAGGTAGGTTTTCTTGATAGGGGAAATGCCTACGGAAGCAATAACGACAGTGAACGGCACATGCGCCTGTGAGCGTTAAAAGAAAGCGTGACTTATATTTGTGTAATACGCCTGGCTGTTGATTGGCTTGCTCTTCACCCAGTGGATCAGTGACAAATCCTTCGTGTTCTTCAAGCTCTAAATGATGCGGGAGAACTTGTAAAAGGAGGGGGTCGAATGCATTACCCAATTGCATTTTTCCGACGAATGCACGAGGTACGCGCAGTTTGAACTGTTTACTGGCCAATAGAGCGCCAGACAAGAGTTGCTCTGGAGAAAGTTGTAATAGCTCAAGCAGTTCTGCTGGATCAGTCACTAAATTGCTCAGTTGGGTTTGCCAGTTTTGCTCTTGGTATAAATAGTTTATCATGCCACGTGCTTGAAATTGTGCTAGATGAATGATCTGATTCTGCTTATATAGGGCTTCAAAAGAAGATCTTTGAGGGTATAGAAGATAAATCTAGATTAAGAATTGTTCGGATTAGAAGCTGTTAGGTTCTCGTCCGAAGTATGGCACAATTCTAATGCGAAGCCTCATGTAGGGGAAGCTTTTCGGGTTTTTTCGAGTATGCGCTAAGCAGCAAACGAATAGTTACGGATTTTTTATGCTGATTTTATTCGTTTTGCGGGCATAGAATGGTAAAATAATAGATACGTGTCTTTTGTATAGGTCACAATAACAACATTTTAAATGGTTTGCATTGTCGTTCTTGTACGTTAATAGATTAAAGTTAGTAAGTTTGGAGTGCGCCAGTCATGGCCTATTTTTCTACGAATGATTTCAAGTCAGGCCTTAAGGTCATGCTTGATGGTAACCCATGTTCAATCATGGAAAACGAATACGTTAAACCAGGTAAGGGCCAAGCCTTCAACCGCGTAAAATTACGTAACCTTAAAACTGGTAAAGTTTTAGAAAAAACATTTAAATCTGGTGAAAGTTTAGAAGCAGCTGACATTGTAGAAGTAGAAATGGAATACTTGTACAACGATGGCGAAATGTGGAACTTCATGGATCCAGTATCATTTGAGCAAATCGCAGCTGACAAAACAGCAATGAGCGATGCTGCTAAATGGTTAAAAGACGATTCTAACGAAAAATGTACAATTATGTTATTCAACGGCGTGCCATTGAACGTAACTGCACCTAACTTCGTTGTACTTCAAATCGTTGAGACTGATCCAGGTGTACGTGGTGATACTTCTGGCGGTGGCGGTAAGCCTGCAAAACTTGAAACAGGTGCAGTTGTACGTGTTCCATTGTTTGTACAACAAGAAGATAAAGTTCGTGTAGACACTCGTACTGGTGACTATTTAGAACGTGCATAATAGCTAATTTTTAGACTATTATCAGAAGGGATGATGAAAAATCATCCCTTTTTTATGGGCGTTTATGCCAAAGTCGTAGAGGAAATCAACAGTCACAGGAGTACAGTTTCACAGGATGAAACAGCAGTACCTCGAACTAGAAAAAATAAGCTGATTTATTTCAACAGAAATGAGGGATTGACATGGAAAATATACAATCGAAGCCAGGCTTGGTTTCGAAAATTGTATGGCTCTTAGTGGCCATTGTAGGTGCAGTATCTTTTGGGATACTGGCCGTTAGCCGTGGAGAGCATGTAAATGCCGTCTGGCTAATTTTAGCAGCAATCTGTGTTTATAGTATTGCATACCGTTTTTATAGTTTATTTATTGCCAACAAAGTATTTGAACTCAATGAGCGCCGTTTAACACCTGCACATCGCTTAAATGATGGTTTGGACTACGTGCCAACTAACAAAGGCGTATTGTTTGGGCATCATTTTGCAGCCATTGCCGGTGCAGGTCCTTTAGTCGGTCCGATCTTAGCAGCACAAATGGGTTATTTACCCGGCACAATTTGGCTTTTGGTTGGTGTGGTCTTGGCGGGTGCAGTTCAAGACTTTTTAGTCTTGTTTATATCTACACGCCGCGATGGTCGCTCACTAGGTGAAATGGCCAAGCAAGAGCTGGGTTCATTTGCCGGCATCATTGTGATGTTGGGCGCTTTGGGTGTGATGATCATCATTCTTGCCGTCTTGGCGTTGGTCGTTGTCAAAGCCCTTACGAATAGCCCGTGGGGTGTGTTTAGTATTGCAGCCACTATTCCAATTGCAATTTTTATGGGCATTTATATGCGCTATATCCGCCCAGGGAAAATTGCAGAAGTGTCGATTATTGGTTTTGTACTGATGATGGCAGGCATTATCTATGGTGGTGATGTTGCACAGCATCCGTATTGGGGGCCATTCTTTACACTAACAGGTACTGAGTTGACTTGGTGGCTGATTGGCTATGGTTTTGTGGCTTCTGTATTGCCTGTATGGTTGTTATTGGCACCACGTGACTATTTATCTACGTTCTTAAAAATTGGCGTCATTGCTGGTTTGGCCGTGGGGATTATGGTGGCAATGCCAATGCTGAAAATGCCTTCTGTGACGCATTTTGTCGATGGTACAGGGCCAGTATTCGCAGGCTCGATGTTCCCATTCTTATTTATTACCATTGCCTGCGGTGCAATTTCTGGTTTCCATGCTTTAGTTTCTTCGGGCACCACACCAAAATTGGTTAATAATGAAAAAGATATTCGTGTGATCGGCTATGGCGGCATGCTAATGGAGTCTTTTGTTGCGATTATGGCTATGGTCTGCGCAACGATTCTTGAACCTGGCGTGTATTTTGCCATTAACTCACCAGCTGCTGTACTTGGAACAACTGTTGAAAGCGCGGCTGAAGCAGTACGTACACTTGGTTTTGTGGTAACGCCTGAAGCATTGACGCTACTTGCACAAGAAGTGGGTGAAAACTCAATTCTGTCACGTACAGGTGGTGCACCAACCTTTGCGATTGGTATGGCACACATTATTACGGAAATTTTTAATAACCGTTCAATGATGGCATTCTGGTATCACTTTGCAATTCTGTTTGAAGCATTATTTATTTTAACGGCCGTGGATGCAGGTACGCGTGCATGTCGTTTTATGGTGCAAGACACAGTTGGTATTGTGATTCCTGCAGTGAAAAACTCGCACAACTTCTTTGGTAACTTATTAGGCACAGCTGTCGCAGTTGCAGGCTGGGGCTTCTTTGTTTATCAAGGTGTGGTCGATCCGCTCGGGGGTATTAATAGCTTATGGCCACTGTTTGGTATTGGTAACCAAATTTTGGCAGCCATGGCGCTTATTTTGGGTACGGTTATTCTGTTCAAAATGAAAAAAGAAAAATACGTTTGGGTGACAATCATTCCAACAGTATTCTTATTCGTTACATCAATGACCGCTGGCTGGCAAAAAATCTTCCACGAAAACCCGAAAATTGGTTTCTTGGCACAGGCAGATCGTTTTAATGCGGCAATAGCAAAAAATGAATTGTTAGCGCCAGCAAAAACTATGGCTGAAATGCATACCGTGGCTTTATCAAATCAAATTAATGCTGCATTGTGCGCATTCTTTATGATTGTGGCGTTCGTGATGTTATTTGCGGCCATTGGTGTGGTACGTCGTGCACTCGCAAATCCACAACCATCTGTGGTTGAGGGTGAAGCTGTGTACCGTGATCCTAAAGACATTGTGGCATCTAATCACCATTAATAAGGAGACAGAGATGAATCTGAAATTTGCAAAAAGTGGCAAAACAGTGATTTATAAAATCATTAAAATGACCATCATGTCGCAAAAGGATTTGATTCTGAATCCAAAAAACTGGTCAAGAATTGCGACTTTGTGGCAACGCTTGCAGCAGAGTTTTCGCTTGATGGTAGGTGTGCCAGATTATCAAAATTATTTGGAACACATGAAGAAGCACCATCCTGATTTGGAAGCCATGGATGCCAAAACCTTTTATCGCTACTGTGTGGATGCTCGCTATCCGACAGCAGGCGGCAATATGAAGAAGTGTCCTTGTTAAGACCACGTTAAATGATAAAAAAGCGCCTTTCGAGGCGCTTTTTTTTGTTCTGCTAAAATACTGTTATATGAATAAGAAAAACACAGAGGCTGTATTGGCGCACGTTATTGATGGGTATTTTTTATATATTTGGCATTAGACAGATAGCTATTGATGTCATTAGATATTAGAAAAATCATTGAGTTATAAGTTTTGCATATTCATAAAAACACGGTATGTTAAAGCCATACCGTTTTTTATTGGGGAATGAAGCGTGTTTTGGGGAAAAGAAAAGACTATTACAGTGCCAAATGAAATGCTGGATGAACAGCAACTTGCGCTGTATTACCCGAAAATTGAAGAATTTCTAACCCAAATTAATCAAATTATTTTAGATAAAAACCAACAAACTAAATTGGCATTGTGTAGCTTACTTGCAGGCGGTCATGTCTTATTTGAAGACTTACCAGGTTTGGGGAAAACCACACTATCAAGCAGTTTGGCGCATTTGGCTGGCTTACAATTTCAGCGCATTCAATTTACCAATGACATGCTCGCGAGTGATGTGATTGGCGTGAATATGTTTAACCAAAAAGAACACCAGTTTGAGTTTAAACAAGGGCCAGTTTTTACCCAAATACTATTGGCGGATGAAATTAACCGTTGTAGTCCAAAAACACAAAGTGCACTTCTTGAAGCGATGGAAGAAGGATTCGTGACAGTCGATGGTGCACGTTATGCTTTGCCTAAGCCATTTTGGGTCATTGCAACACAAAACCCGCTCTTTCAAAGTGGTACTTATGCATTGCCAGAATCACAATTAGACCGTTTTCTCATGCGCTTATCTTTAGGTTATCCATCGCGCCATGCCGAAAAACTACTCTTACAACAAAATACGCGCCAACAATTGATTGCAACTTTGGCTCATGTCTTTGAAGAACAGGACATCTTAATGCTTCAGTCCTTAGTCCATCAGATTTATGTAGGCGATCAAGTTTTGGATTATATTTTGGACTTGGCGGAAGAAAGCCGTAAAGGCCGACATGGATTATCAACTCGAGGGGTATTGGCCTTAAAACGTGCAGCTCAATCGTATGCGCTCATTGAAAAACGATCTTTTGTGATTCCAGATGATGTGCAGGCAGTTTTTACAGCGGTTGCATCGCACCGTATCGGGCTAAATCCGCATGAGGCAGAATTGCTGTTGCAACGTGTGAAGTTAATCTAAGGAGGCAATATTTTGGCGTCCTTATGGCAGAAGTGGCTGACGAAACGCTTTGCATATACAGGTGAGAAAACCCTGACCCAAAAAGATGTCTTGGTGTTTATGTATCAGCAGGGTTATTTATTTTTAGTCCTCATTTTTATTACTTTTGTGGCAGGGGTGAACTATGCCAACAATCTAATTTTAGGCTTTTGCTTTTTAATTAGTGCTGTACTGTGCATGAGTTTTTATCTCACTTTTAAGCAATTACATGGCATGCGTTTGGAAATCAATGTCTCGGAATTGGGCCAAGTTGGGCAAGTCCTTCATTTAGATGTATACATACGCCAAAACCAAGTACTCACGCGCTATCTGTGGATTCGTTGTGAAGATCAACTGTTTAAACTGTGTGTGACGGAGCAGAAGCAACAGTTGCGTATACCATTGTATGCACCGCAAAGAGGACAATTTCATTATCCGAATATACAGATTTATTCGATTTATCCCTTCGGTTTGGTGCGTGCATGGAGCTATTTATATTTAAATAAATCCAGCTGGATTGCACCACAGGCGCTGTCTCCTGAGTTGGAAAATAAACATCATCCACAGCAGTTTGATAAAGAAATGGATGAGTTTCGTGAACTACGGGCATTTCGGGAAGGAGATTCCTTACAGGCCGTATCGTGGAAGCAAGTTGCACGTGGGCAGGGGCTATATATCAAAGTGTTTGAGCAGTATTCGGATCAGCATCGTATTGATATTGACTACAATCACATGCCAAGTGCCTCACATGAAGAGAAGCTGAGCATGATGATGGGGTTGGTGGAACAGTGTGAGCAACAGCAATTGAATTATGCCATGTATTTGCCCCATGCTGAATTAAGCAGCGGTTTGGGGGATGCACAGTTGTACCAAGCTCAACTTTTATTGGCACAGGCTTAAATTATGGTTGCGTATTCTGTTCGCGTTTCAATGCTCTTGAGTTTGGCTTTACTACTCATCGCTCAGGCCATGTTTTTACCTGTTGCATTGAGTATTAGCTTTTTTGTGATGTGGCTATGCTTATTTTTACGACGCCATCATGTAGATGGTTCTTTAAAAAGGCATTGGACTTTTTTACTCACTTTTATTGCTTTATTGAGTATCTATTTTAGTTATCGAAGCTTTATTGGGGTAGAAGCAGGCGTTGCAGTGCTGAGTACATTTTTATTTGCCAAAGCTTTGGAAAGTAAAAATAAGCGCGATCTGATCATTTTATTTAATTTTGCCTTATTTGTATCTGCAAGTTCATTTCTGTTCAGTCAATCCTTTGCGATGGCTGTGATCGTCATTTTAAGTTTGCTGAGCTGTTTTACGGGCTTGTACCGTATACAAACCAGCGAGTTCGAGCATCAAAAAACTATAGCTTTAAAACAAGACTTGGCGCATGTGGCTAAGTTTTTATTGTATGCGGTGCCATTTTTTGTGTTGCTCTTTTTGTTTTTCCCACGCTTGCCACCCCTGTGGCATATACCCATTCCCGATGATTCAAGCGTGACAGGTATTAGCGATAGCATGTCGCCGGGAGATATTGCCAAACTATCGCAGTCTAGTGAGTTGGCCTTTCGGGTTATTGGCGAGATGAGTCAATTACCCGTACGTCATGAATTATATTGGCGGGCAATGGTGCTGGATCTCTATGATGGACAGCGATGGACCAGTAGCCATTTTAACCAACGTGAAGTTGTACCTAGCCGTTTGCAGGAACTGAATGCAGATGTGCGCTGGCAATATCAATATTTAGCGGCAGATCCACGGGTGCAGTGGATTACGGGCTTAGAGCAGTCGATTCCCAATACGACATCCTATGTATTGGCCATTGATGGACGGATTACGCCACGCCGTATGCTGTTAAAGCCTGAGCCTATATCGCTGAGTTTAATTCAGACTCAAGAGTTAATGCCAATTAGACAAGATGAAGCATTTACTTTATACCAGCATTTTACGGCAACACAAAAATCAAAAGATCCTAAAGCACAGCAATTGGCACAGAAAATTTATAGTCAGAGTCATCAACAGCCTGCTGTGTATATTCAACATGTATTGCAATGGTATAAACAACAAGGCTTTGCTTACACACTATCACCTGGTGTGCTAGGACAAGATCGTGTAGATGACTTTTTATTCAAGAGCAAACAAGGCTTTTGTGAGCATTATGCTTCGAGCTTTGTGATGCTCATGCGTTATGTAGGTATTCCTGCACGCGTAGTTGTCGGGTATCAGGGTGGGCAGGCTGCACCAGATGGCAAAAGCTGGGAAGTACGCCAACTCGACGCACATGCATGGACCGAAGTTTGGTTAAATGGAAAATGGCATCGGTATGACCCAACCGCAATGATTGCACCACAGCGAATAGACAATGGAATGCAAAATTATATGGGTTCCGATACGCGTGTATTGGGAGATTCTAGTTCTGCTTTAAGTCAACGAAGTTTCGCTATGCTGACGCAATTACGGATTTGGAGTGATTATGCAAGTTACCAATGGCAAAGTAAGGTCGTTGGTTATAATGCTGAAACCCAAAAAAACTGGTTTGGTCGTATTGGTTTAAGTTCAAGTTATGCAGGCGCTATTGCACTCATTATTGGACTACTCGTAATAGCTGGCGTGTATTTTATATGGATTTATTGGCGAGCACGTCAACAAGTGAATGCTTGGCAACGTGCGATTATGAAGTTTGATGCGGATGTTGCACCGCGTTTTAAGAGGCTTCCTACAGAAACCTTTAGTGCGTGGATGTTACGGTTACAAAATCATGTAGATAAAGCCAAGCAAGATGACTTTAAGGCATTGGCTGACTTATATATTCAGCAGATGTATGCACCCAATGATTTAGAGAAACAAGATGCGCTCGAACAGTTTAAATGCTTGCTTAAAAGATGTTCAAGCATGCTTAAAAAGTTATGAAAAAACTTGTCTAGCCAAATAAAAATGAATATGATGCTTGGACTTCAGGTGTATAGCTCAGTTGGTTAGAGCGCTACGTTGACATCGTAGAGGTCTCCAGTTCGAGTCTGGATATACCTACCAAGATTTTAAAAAAGCAGAATCATTTCGATTCTGCTTTTTTTATGCATTGGATTATATAAAACTAAACGACACGATTTGTCGTGGTGGTAATTTAGTCGAATTGTATTCGTTATTAAAATTTTTATAATAAAATAAATAACTTCTGAAAAATAAATAAAATGGAACAGCTGAATCCATCCGATTTAAAAGCGATATTGCATTCAAAGCGGGCTAATCTTTACTACATTGAATATGCACGAGTGATGCAAAAAGATGGGCGCGTTTTATATTTAACTGAAGCTAAAAACGAAAATCAGTATTGGAATATTCCAATCGCGAATACTACCGTTCTTATGCTCGGCACAGGAACATCAATTACACAAGCTGCGATGCGCATGCTTGCGAGTGCAGGAGTATTAGTTGGCTTCTGTGGCGGTGGTGGCACACCACTCTTTATGGGCTGTGAAATTGAATGGATGACGCCACAAAGTGAGTATCGCCCGACTGAATATATGCAAGGTTGGATGCAATTTTGGTTTGATGATGCCAAACGCTTAGAGGTGGCAAAACAATTTCAATTGGCTCGAATTGAGTTTATTGAAAAAATTTGGTCTAAAGATCGAGACTTAAAAGAATATGGTTTTCATGTTGATGATCTGGACATTCAACAAGCGCTGAATAATTATACCGCAAAAATTTCACAGCAAAGCAAAGTTGGGGATTTACTTCTTGCTGAAGCAGCAACGACAAAGCAATTGTATAAAATTGCTGCCACACGTACAGGGCTGAAGGATTTTAGCCGTAATCCTGAGCAAGGGGATTTGGCGAATGACTTTTTGAATCATGGAAATTATCTTGCTTATGGCCTCGCTGCAACTACGCTTTGGGTACTAGGAATTCCACATGGCTTTGCGGTGATGCATGGTAAGACTCGACGTGGTGCATTGGTGTTTGATATTGCAGATTTAATTAAAGACGCTGTGGTACTTCCATACGCATTTATCTGTGCCAAAGAAAAAATGACTGAGCAAGAATTCAGACAACAAATATTGCAGAAATTCACAGAGCATAAATGTTTGGACTTCATGTTTGATAATGTCAAAGCGCAAGCTTGCAAAAATCATAATGATGAAGGTGATGCATTATGATTGTGACCTTCATTAGCCAATGCGAAAAGAAAGCCATTCCACGTACACGGCGAGTACTCGATGCTTTTGCTGACCGAATTGGCGATAACACGTGGCAAACCATCATTACAGAAGATGGTCTAATCGCCGTTAAGAAATTATTGCGTAAAACTGTGACAAAAAGTACAGCAGTCAGTTGTCATTGGATACGGGGTAGACGTCGAAGTGAGTTGCTGTGGGTGGTGGGGAATCGGAATAAGTTTAATAACGAGGGAATTGTGCCTGTAAATACAACACAGAAAAAGTTAGATCAAAACAAATGGGAAAATGATTGGCACTATTTACCTTTAATCAAAGCATTAGTCGCAATTTCTGCGTTATTACATGATTGGGGAAAAGCTTCTGTTTTATTTCAAGAAAAACTACAACCAAAGAGTAAAAATGCGAAGAAAGGTGATCCTCTTAGACATGAATGGATTTCTTGCCTATTACTGAATGCACTAGTGCAATCATCAGGAAATACAACAACCGATGAAGCATGGTTGAAAATGCTGATGGAGCAACATTCGCATGAAGATGATTTAAAACAAGCGGTTTTAACAGGTTTAGATCAAACGAAAGCCTTAGATCAATTGCCACCTTTTGCACAATTGGTGGCTTGGCTGATTGTGTCGCATCATCGTTTACCTGATTTAAAAGAAGAAGAACGTCGTAAAGATTATGCCAGTACAAAACGAGAAACATTATCTGCAATGCTGAAAAGCATTAAAGCAGATTGGGGCTATCAAAATAAATTTGATGATGAATATCAACAGCGCGTTTTAAAATGTTTTGAATTTGAGCTGGGCTTATTAAGCCAATCAAACCATTGGACGAAGCAAATTAAAAAATGGTCAGCACGGTTATTACAAGAAACTAAGCATCACAGCATTATTTTTGAAGATGGCAGTTGGCGTGTCATTTTGCATCATGCACGTTTGTGTTTAATGTTAGGGGATCATTATTATTCGTCTTGTGATGCTGATAAGGATTGGGAAACTTCACTGAAATTAATAGCGAATACAGATTTTAAAACTAAACAACCTAAACAATACTTAGACGAGCATTTGGTACATGTCAGTGATAATGCCATGAAAGTGGCACAATCATTAAGCCGTTTAGCTGATGATATGGAACCTGCTTATGATATTGCTAAACTTAAAAAGAAAAGTCCTGATGGGTTTGGGTGGCAAGATCAAGCAGTCAAAGGAATTCAAAGTTTTATTCAAAAACATGAAGATGCTCAAAAACAAGGCTGGTTTATTGTCAATATGGCAAGTACCGGCAAGGGGAAAACTATTGCCAATGCCAAAATTATGCAGGCATTGTCACCAAATGCAGATTCATTGCGTTATATCTTAGCTTTAGGATTAAGAACTTTAACCTTACAGACAGGGGATTCTTATCGTAATGATATTGGCTTGCAAAGTGATGAACTTGCGGTATTGGTTGGCTCAAAAGCGGTGCAAGAGTTACATCAAAAGAATAAATCTAAAGTAGATGAGAATGAAATTAATATAGAAGAAATAGGTTCAGAGTCACTCGAAACATTATTAGACAATGAGCTAGATTACGATGTACTGCCCCAAGCAGATTTTATGAATGTTTTATTTCCACAAAATCAAGCCGAAAAAAATAAAGCATTTTTATATAAACCTGTTTTAGCTTGTACGATTGATCATATTATTTCTGCCACAGAAACAAAACGAGGTGGCAAATATATTTTACCAAGTTTGCGCTTATCTTCTTCTGACCTCGTGATTGATGAAGTTGATGATTTTAATGGACAAGATTTAATTGCAATTGCTCGATTAGTGCATTTAACCGGTATGTTAGGTCGTAAAGTGATGATTTCATCAGCAACGATTCCACCTGCACTGGCTGAAGGATTTTTTAATGCCTATCAACAAGGCTGGCAACTCTATTGTGCCTTTAAAAAAATTAAAAATACGCATGCGGTGGCCATGTGGGTAGATGAATTTAAAACCCAAGTTACAATGGTTGAAGATGTTGAATATATAAAGGAATATCAACATTCTCATGAAAAATTTGTACAAATTCGTGCAGAACAATTGCAACAACAAATCATTAAACATAAGGCTTATATTATTGATTGTGCAGATTTAGTTGTTGCTAAAGAGCAAGTGAAATTAGATGAAAACATACAACAGCAGTATTTTGAACGGATTAAGCAACATGCTGAAAAATTACATCTAGCACATCATACAATTGATCACAAAACTGGAAAAAAAGTTTCTTTTGGCGTGATTCGTGTTGCCAATATTCCGCCATGCGTGGCATTAACCCGATATTTACTCAATGCAGAATGGTCAGAGAACATCGCACCTCGTGTGATGGCATATCATAGCCGACAGGTGATGTTATTACGTAGTGAACAAGAGCGTCATTTAGACCAAGCTTTAAAACGTAAAGAAAAACAAGGCGAACAACCGAAGGTATTTTTAGATACAGACAATGATGGTGTAATTCGTCAGCATTTAGATCGTACTGATGCCGAGCATGTGATTTTTATTTTGGTGGCAACGCCTGTGGAAGAGGTGGGACGAGATCACGATTTTGATTGGGCAATTGTAGAGCCTTCGTCTTATCGTTCCATTATTCAATTGGCAGGACGTGTTTTACGTCATCGGAAAATCAGTCAGCATATTACTCAGCCGAATATTGCTTTAATGCAATATAACTTAAAAGGTTTGCGAGGTGCACAAGTTGCTTTTGAAAAGCCAGGTTTTGAAATAAATACAGGCAAAGGTAATTTTATTTTAGAAAGTAAAAGTCTTTCTGATTTATTGGACGTGCAAAGTATAGAAACAGGAATTAATGCCATTCCCCGTATTCAAGCAAAGCAACCTCTACAAGCCAAGCAAAAATTAGCAGATTTAGAACATGCAGTTTTAGCAGACAGTTTGGCAAGTTATAACAAGATTGGTGCAAAACCGTTAAATGCGTGGCTCACGCAAACATGGTTTTTAACCGCTTTACCGCAAAGATTTGTTCCATTTAGACAAAGCTCGCCAAGTATTCAGCTCTTTGCAGTTTGGCAAGACCGTAAGCTTACATTTTGCATTAAAGATGATTTTGGCAGATATATTAATCGTCAAGGAATGTCTTTTCAAAGTATTGATGAAATTAATCTTAATGAATGTGAAAAATCACGGTTATGGTTTGATCGAAATTACAGCGTCATTCTGCGTCGTATAGCGGTTGATACTTTGCAAGAAAATGAGGATATTGAAACAAAGATAGAAGTATTATCAAAACGTTATGGGGAAATTATGTTGCCTGAATATGATGAAGATAAAGCGTTGTTATATTCAGATCAATTTGGGCTGATTGTCAAAAATTAAAAGATAAAGGAGGGGGATATGAGAGATTTTATCGAGAGCTTTTTAAACTCTAAAAAAGAAGATTTTTTACAAGCGAAGATTAATTCTAAGCTTCGTGGTAAAAAAAATGAATTTGAGGAAGAAGCTCGTTTAAAAGTTAGAGTGGAAAACCAGATTGAAGCAGACGAAAAATATAGTTTGGACACTTGGCTTGAAAATATTGTGCGTAAAGTAAAGCCGAATGTTACAACTCATCCTGCTAAATTTACTAATGCTAAAATTGATACCGATACTGCGCAAATTTTTTTAGGAAATTTTCAAAAAGATGGCTATCTCAAAACAGGTAATGTCAATTTAAAAAATAAAGTTGATGTTTCGGGTAATTCTGCAACAAATACAATGGTTTTTGAATTATATGAATTGTTAGATAGTACTATAAATCAGAATGAAAAATTAATTCATAAATTTGAAAATAATGATGAGTCTCTTCAAAAGTTAATTCAACAACTGAAAGGAGATTTTGATTTTGTCAAAGAGAAATGTCTAAAAGTCTATTATGGTGAAACATCGTTAAGTCAGACACATGGTTCAACACGTCAAGTTTACTTTCCAATAGATCACGATCAGTATCATCTGTTATCTGTAAAAACAGCATCTATGCTGATGTATGAATTAAAGAACCGTATAGATGCAATGGATATTTGGATTGATAAACAGCATGCGCGTACTTTTAAAAAGGATAATAAATTTTTAGAAGGCGGATTTAGTGAAATTTTAGGCTTAACCGAGATTGGATTTAGTCATAACGATTTTTTAAAAATGGGGAATTACAGTTTTTTAAATGTAAAAAACAAGGGGATTTCTTATTTGCTATCAAGTTGTCCGCCAACTTTGGAAAAACGTGCAGTCCGATTGCCTAAAACTGACTTCTTTGCACAGTGTTTATATCGCAAAAATTATCAGGAAAGTTTTGTTCAACTACATAAATTTATGCAGTTAGATATTAATAATATTGATATTCGTACCGCAATACGCAACATCATTGGTTTTTTGATTGATCAAGTTATATTACAGGCATTTACAATTCGTGAGACCTATCCTGAGACGTGGTCAGATCAAGATTATTATCTAGGTTTACCTAAATTACAGCGAATTTGGTTAGATCAGCAATACCAAAATGAACGAGAAAATGATGCTGAATGGCGTGATGAAATTAGCCAAAATATTGCCCGTTGGATTTTACGCAGTTATGAAAAAGCAATTAATGATTCTTATACTTTGGGGACAGGAGAATTATTAGATGTACAACAACGGGTAGAAAAATCATTGCAACAAGCCAAGGAGTTCTTTTAATGCGTCAATTTTTATTGATTCCACATTTAAAAATCCATAATGCCAATGCAATGAGTAGCCCATATACCATTGGTTTTCCTGCCATGACGGCTTGGTTAGGTGCTGTACACGCATTACAACGCAAGCTACACAGCAAAAATGCAGAGATTGAACTGACAAAAATTGCAGTCAGTTGTCATGATTTTAATTTACAGACTTATAAGGGACGTGGTGACTTTGTCCATTCGATTGTAGGAACAGCGAATCCTTTAGATAAAGATGGCAATAGACCTGCCTTTATTGAAGAAGCACGTTGTCACTTGGAAGTATCTTTGCTGATTGAATGTGCAAACATTGATCCTGATGAAAAAGAGGAATTTTTACAGCTTGTACAGCTATTGGTTACAAGCATGAAGTTTGCCAGTGGTGACGTTTTATCAGTTAAGCCTTGTAAGATTTTAAATTTTGACGATGAAGAAGATCAAACGAAACAACTTCGCCCAATTTTAAATCAGCTAATGTTAGGACATGTTCTGATTGAACGTCGTGACTTAGTGCTACAAGGTATGAATGACGGCTTAGATGCTTTAGATGCGGTGTTGGACTATCTCAAAGTGACACATAACTCAACGCTATATGATGATGAAAAGGTGACATGGACATCTAAGCGTAAAGCCCAAGGTTGGCTGGTGCCCATTGCGGTAGGTTTTCAAGGCATTTCTGAACTTGGACAAGCAAAAAACCAACGTGATGCCAATACACCACACCGATTTGCTGAAAGTGTGCTGACTTTAGGTGAATTTGTTATGCCGTATCGTATTGAAAGTATTTATCAACTGTTATGGCAATATCATGTTGATTTAGAAAATAATTTATACCTTTGCCAAAACTTAACAACACAATCTATTTAACTTTATAAAAAAGGATATTCGCTCATGGCTAAAAATGAAAAAGCAGTTGCTAGCGTACTTGCATTTGAAAAAAAACTTGTACCATCAGATGGTTATTTTTATGGAACAACTTGGGAAAATCGCACAGAGCAATCTGCTTTAAAACTAATTGAAAAATCTGTACGCGGCACAATCTCAAACCGTTTAAAAGCTGCTGATGCTGATCCATTAAAATTAGATGCAAAAGTGGAAAATGCTAATCTTCAAATTGTTGATGCTTGTGCATTGGCTGAACATCAAGATACGTTAAAAGTGGCTTTTACTTTAAAAGTATTGGGTGGAATTGAGCAACCATCGGCGTGTAATAATGAAAACTTTTTTAAATCTTATAAAGCAGTGGCGCAGAATTATATTAAAACTTATGGTTTTTCTGAGCTCGCCAAACGTTATGTATTAAATATTGCCAATGCACGGTTTTTATGGCGTAACCGTGTTGGTGCAGAAAAAATAGAAGTTGTGGTTACAGTTAATGATCAAGAATCGGTAAGATTTAATGCCTTTGACTATAAATTACATGATTTTGATACAGTAGATGCCAAAGTAGAGAATTTAGCAGATCAAATTGCACAGGCTTTAAAAGGTGAATTACCTTATTTACTGATTAAAATTGAAGCCTATGCTTTAGTTGGTCAAGCACAAGAAGTGTATCCAAGTGAGGAACTTGTACTTGATAAGGGCAAGGGCGATAAAAGTAAAATTCTATATCAAGTGAATAATGTGGCTGCGATGCATTCACAAAAAGTGGGTAATGCTTTACGCACCATTGATACATGGTATCCAGAATTTGCAGAGCAAAAATCAGCCATTGCAATTGAACCATATGGCGCCGTCACTAATTTAGGCAAAGCATATCGTACACCTAAAGCTAAACAGGATTTCTTTAGCTTATTTGATAAATATGCATTAGGTGAATCTTTAGAAAATGCCGAACAAGAACATTATGTGATGGCTGTACTCGTGCGTGGTGGTGTGTTTGGTCAAAGTGGAAAGGACTCTTAATATGAAGTTTTATCAGGAGATTACCCTGATTGATCAAGCTGAAATCTCATCATATTTTATTTGGTCAAAGCTTTATACACAGTTACATATTGCTTTGGCTGAAATAAAAGATGTTAATGACAAGGTCAGTATTGGTGTGTCTTTTCCTCAATATATTTTTGAAGAAAAGACCGATCAACAAAAAGCCAAAGTCAACTTAGGTAAAAAATTACGCTTATTTGCTCAATCTGAATCCGATTTAGCAAAATTGGATATCCGAAAATGGCTAGAACGTTTAGAAGATTATGTACATATTACTTCTATCCGTGAAGTACCTAGCGACATCAAATGCTATGCAGTTTATAAACGTAAACAAGTGAAAACCAATGCTCAGCGTTTGGCTCGTCACCGTGTAAAACGTGGAGATATTGGCTTTGATGAAGCACTTGCTCGATATAGCAATGTGGTGACAACAACCAACTTGCCGTATATCGAAATGAAAAGTTTAAGTACGTCTGATCAGCAAGGTGAAAAACGTTTTAAATTGTTTATTGAAAAGCGATCTGCTGAAAAATCTGAAACTCAGGTTTTTAGCACCTATGGGCTAAGTTCGGCATCATCTGTACCCGAATTTTAACCCAATATTTTTTCACTCTTTAACAGCTTAATAAAATCAATAGCTTATGATAGTGGTTTAAAACTTGGGTCTTTTTATAGATTTAAGGGTTAAACTGCTGTTATAGCTTTATTTTTTGCTATAAAATTATTGTTCACTGCCATGTAGGCAGCTTAGAAAAATCGAATGATTAGTGCCTTGAGTCTGATCCCGTTCACTGCCATGTAGGCAGCTTAGAAAAATGGGTAACTTCCACAGGCTCCTCATATTCAGTTCACTGCCATGTAGGCAGCTTAGAAACAGAGCCTGTGCATCAGCAAAGTCCTGTTCATGTTCACTGCCATGTAGGCAGCTTAGAAAAATATCCAAATTTTCTAAAAATTCAATATCGCGTTCACTGCCATGTAGGCAGCTTAGAAAAATGGTAGCCCATCACTTGCCCAATACCCCAGGTTCACTGCCATGTAGGCAGCTTAGAAATTTCGCTGCTTCACTATGGATCTTTTGGCGATGTTCACTGCCATGTAGGCAGCTTAGAAATTGGCAATAGGTAGTTTTGCAATTAGATCCAGGTTCACTGCCATGTAGGCAGCTTAGAAATTTCCGTAAAGATTTAGGCCTTGATGATGCAGGTTCACTGCCATGTAGGCAGCTTAGAAAGTGTACTGACTTCATCAAATGTTTCTTTAAGCGTTCACTGCCATGTAGGCAGCTTAGAAATGCTGGTGAATGACAATGGTGTATTACGTGCTGTTCACTGCCATGTAGGCAGCTTAGAAAATCAACAATGCTTGTTCTGCCTAAATCAACATGTTCACTGCCATGTAGGCAGCTTAGAAATCGTGTCTTAAATCATGGAATCTAAAGTCACTGTTCACTGCCATGTAGGCAGCTTAGAAAAGCGTGAGGTGCGCATTTCGGCAGCAGTAGGGGTTCACTGCCATGTAGGCAGCTTAGAAACAAGTAGATGAAAGCACGCTTAGTGCCAAGTCGTTCACTGCCATGTAGGCAGCTTAGAAAAATACAGCATTTACTTTGTCAAACTGGATAGCGTTCACTGCCATGTAGGCAGCTTAGAAATTTCGGTGGCATTGGTTTAGAAATAATTAACCGTTCACTGCCATGTAGGCAGCTTAGAAAAATTCGAGATTTAGCGGCTGGAAAGCAACCAAGTTCACTGCCATGTAGGCAGCTTAGAAACAGCTGTTTCAGTGTATTTATAATTACATCAAGTTCACTGCCATGTAGGCAGCTTAGAAAACAGTTATTACATTTAATCATGGCCTTGCTCCGTTCACTGCCATGTAGGCAGCTTAGAAACCAAGAACAGTAAGGGCAATCAAAGTCATACAGTTCACTGCCATGTAGGCAGCTTAGAAACAAGGCTGTCATCAATACATTTAATAGTGATTGTTCACTGCCATGTAGGCAGCTTAGAAATGATTGGTCAAACATTCACGTATGATATGTGCGTTCACTGCCATGTAGGCAGCTTAGAAATAATGATTGCCAGTGATAGCCCATTACCTGCCGTTCACTGCCATGTAGGCAGCTTAGAAATGGGCAAAGCGCCAGATAGATCCAAACATCTTGTTCACTGCCATGTAGGCAGCTTAGAAAATTAAGCAATTTCTCTACCGCATCAATACTCGGTTCACTGCCATGTAGGCAGCTTAGAAAGACAAATAGTGGCATTTCTTCGATTGAAGATTGTTCACTGCCATGTAGGCAGCTTAGAAATTTACTTTTTCGAGATAACCATATATTTCTTGCGTTCACTGCCATGTAGGCAGCTTAGAAAATTCGGACGCACTTCAATACATAGTCCAGAATGTTCACTGCCATGTAGGCAGCTTAGAAAGTTCGTCGGTAGATTAAAAATAAATCAAAATAGTTCACTGCCATGTAGGCAGCTTAGAAAAATGTGTATTGGCACGCTTACCACTAATATGAGTTCACTGCCATGTAGGCAGCTTAGAAAAATTTGAACAGTCCTGCATCGTCTATGATATGGTTCACTGCCATGTAGGCAGCTTAGAAAATTAGCAAGAGATAAAGCGATTCAGGATAATGGTTCACTGCCATGTAGGCAGCTTAGAAATGATAACTTTTATTTGAAAGTTAATGAAAAAAGTTCACTGCCATGTAGGCAGCTTAGAAAAATGCAACAATGCGATCCGACAAGAGCTTATGGTTCACTGCCATGTAGGCAGCTTAGAAAGCCAAGCACTTGAGGTGGCATAGTGGATTTAAGTTCACTGCCATGTAGGCAGCTTAGAAAATCGGAATCCTACGATCCAGACGATGAAGAATGTTCACTGCCATGTAGGCAGCTTAGAAAATTAAGAAAATCATGATGTCTGCTTATGAAGCGTTCACTGCCATGTAGGCAGCTTAGAAAATTGAGCGGTGGATCATTCGGTATTCAAACCGGTTCACTGCCATGTAGGCAGCTTAGAAATATGCGTTTCAAAAATGTAGAATTCGTTGTAGGTTCACTGCCATGTAGGCAGCTTAGAAAGTCAGTCGGGTACGTTCCATCGCACTCTACGAGTTCACTGCCATGTAGGCAGCTTAGAAAGACTCGACAATGTAAGTCCCGTTCAAATTAATGTTCACTGCCATGTAGGCAGCTTAGAAATTTGTCAATAATAGCTGTATTTGATGATAGATGTTCACTGCCATGTAGGCAGCTTAGAAAATGTGTCTGCATACGCTTCTGCGGTTGCGTGTGTTCACTGCCATGTAGGCAGCTTAGAAACATCCCTCCAACAGCCATTGCACCGCTAGTCATGTTCACTGCCATGTAGGCAGCTTAGAAAACGACACGGAAAAAGTCAGTTTGCTGTTAGCAGTTCACTGCCATGTAGGCAGCTTAGAAAGCCAAGTATTAGTGCGGAAATGAATAGACCACGTTCACTGCCATGTAGGCAGCTTAGAAAGATCTATACAAATACTATCGCTCTGCAACCGCGTTCACTGCCATGTAGGCAGCTTAGAAATCGATCAGTAGAAAGTCTGCAATTTCCCAAGAGTTCACTGCCATGTAGGCAGCTTAGAAATATGGTGTTCAATCCAAACGATGCGGAAGCAAGTTCACTGCCATGTAGGCAGCTTAGAAATGAACCCAAACAACGGATTGCTGCATAATTGTGTTCACTGCCATGTAGGCAGCTTAGAAATGAACGCGAAAACCCTTGACACGGTGATCCACCGTTCACTGCCATGTAGGCAGCTTAGAAATAGTGGTAGACCATTTAATTTCGCATCTGTTAGTTCACTGCCATGTAGGCAGCTTAGAAAAGATTGCGTCAAAAGGCTTTGATGTGGCAACAGTTCACTGCCATGTAGGCAGCTTAGAAATTGCGCTATGCGTGAAAATGCTAAACTTAGTGGTTCACTGCCATGTAGGCAGCTTAGAAATAGAAAAGATGCGCCCATTTCTGAGCGCGTTTGTTCACTGCCATGTAGGCAGCTTAGAAATTTTGTGCCATCCTGAAGAATGACCCCTAAGTGTTCACTGCCATGTAGGTAGCTTAGAAAAGAAATACAATTAAGTGCTCAAGAAATAATTGGTTCACTGCCATGTAGGCAGCTTAGAAATTATGAAAATATGATTTACATTTAGGGCATTCGTTCACTGCCATGTAGGCAGCTTAGAAATCGCACTTAGTCAAGTGGAAGTACAAAAAACCGTTCACTGCCATGTAGGCAGCTTAGAAAATGTAGCTTTTGTACTGGGATCAGCTTTTTGGGTTCACTGCCATGTAGGCAGCTTAGAAATATCACAAAGGTACTACCTACAACTCCTAACCTAATTATTTACAGATAACTAAATTTTCAAACATAAAAAAGCCCTAACACGAATTAGGGCCAATTTATGCAAGCTTTGGGTTTAAGTTTTAAACCGCTTCAGCTTCTAAAATTTCAAAATCATGGGTAATTTCTACGCCACCGTCCATGAGCATTTTGCTCGCAGAACAATATTTTTCAGCAGAAAGCTCAACCGCTTTCGCCACTTGCTTTTCTTTTACACCTTTACCTGTAACTACAAAGTGCAAATGAATTTTGGTAAATACAGCAGGAATTGTGTCTGCACGTTCAGCGCTTAAGTCACAACGAACAGCCGTAATATCTTGGCGTGCTTTCTTTAAAATGGTCACAATATCAAAAGAAGCGCAACCACCAAGGCCATTCAAAATCAATTCCATTGGACGCGGACCGCGATTTTCACCGCCGTATTCTGCCGAACCATCCATGATTATGCTATGCCCGCTCTGAGTTTTTGCCTCAAATGCAACATTCTCTAGCCAATGAACACTTGTTTGCATTGCAAGTCCCTAAAAAAAGCTATAAATTTACGAAGTACCTGTACACTAACATAAATTGAGCTGATAAGGAATTTCATCTCTTGCGTGTGACACGTTCATTTTAGGTCTTGTGCGATCTATAAATTATCCATATTCGGAACTGTTAGCATGACTTCAAACTTTTCACAACTTAGCACAGATGCACTGTCACCTGGCCAACTACCAGACTCAGTGAAAGCATTATTAAAACGTGCATATATCAACCGTTACCCAAAACGTACAACGATCGTTGATGCAGGGTCAGAATCTAAATCTTTGTATTTAATTCTGAAGGGGTCTGTATCCATCATTCTTCGTGAAGACGATGAGCGTGAAATTGTCGTAGCATAT